>NZ_OU963893.1:2540236-2857765 GCF_918797525.1 unidentified bacterial endosymbiont
GTCGAACACGCCCAGGCCAACGAAGAAAGCGTTGTAGCCGATAACCATCACCGACGCGCCAAGGAACAGGCCGAAGAGGAAATTACCCATACTGCCGGTGAAGGCAGCAAAGCCCGTCGCGGTGGCGACTTCTCTTTTAGGAAACAGATCGGAAGACATACTGATAACGGTGATGGAGAGACACTGGTGAGCGAAACCCGCAATACAGAACAGCGCCAGCGCGGCATAAACGTTGGTGACAAACCCCACGCCCGCCATCGACAACATCAGTATTGCGGCAAAGGTAAAGGTGATGCGTTTGGCATTCAGGACGCCAATACCGCGATTGACCAGCACGCGTGAGAGATAGCCTGCGAACATGCAGCCAAAATCAGCCGTCAGGAACGGTAACCACGCATACATAGCAATGTGAGCCATATCCATATGGCGGACCGTCACAAGATACAGTGGCATCCAGTAATGCAGGGTTCCCCACGCGGGATCGGCCATAAAACGCGGAAGCGAAATGGCCCACAGGTTGCGGTCCGTGATTATTGAGCGCAGCGACGCTTTTTCTTTTACGACCTCAATCTGATCGTCCTGCACGGCAGCGTATTCCGCTGGGATGAGCGCACCGTTTCGTTCAGGAGAACGATAGAAAATATACCACACCAGCGCCCAGACCAGCCCCAGCGCGCCGGTCACCACAAACGACATTTCCCAGTTGTAATTGACAACCGCCCACACCACCAACGGCGGCGCCAGCATTGCCCCAACGGAGGTGCCGAGGCTGTAAATACCGCAGGCCAGGCCCCGCTCTTTCGCCGGGAACCATTCAGCGGTCACCTTCATCCCGGCCGGATTAAAGGCGGCTTCGGTCAATCCCAGCCCGCCGCGCAGCCAGGCCATCGGCAACCAGCTACTGCATAACCCCGTCAACATGTTGAAGATGGACCATAACGCCGCCAGCAGGGCGAAACTGAGGCGTAGCCCAAACCGGTCGATGATGAAACCACACACAATACCGCCAATCGCGTAGGTGAACGGGAAGACGGAGACTATCCAGCCATATTGCTCACTGGATAATCCGAGGGTTTTCATCATTTCAGGTGCGGCAACGCCAAGCGTACTTCTTGCCAGATAATTGGTAACGGTTCCCAGCATCACAAGAACGATGATGTACCATCTTAAATTTTTAATTTTCATAAATATTCCCACGTTAATTAACAATCAATGTAAAACACCATACCCAATAAAATGAAACAGTGTTTCGTACATATGAGAATCAAAAATTAATATTAAATCCGTGAAGTTTTTCACAAATACAATGGATGACACATTGTGGCAATAATTTTTGTGTATGCGGAAATGAACGACTTGCTCGAATTTCACAAAGCTTTTCATTGGGTTACACTTCACCGCGCACGAGAAATATTATAAATTGTCGTTAAAAAATAATACCACCCGCACATGCTAATGAATAAAGTAACAACACCATTTAACAACTATTAATATTATTCATGAGAGTGGCCTTACTCTATTTTGGTCATAAATATTCATCATTTTTGTAAAAATGAATCCTTTCATTCCTTGCGCTCTGGCGCAAAAAAACTAATACTTAAGAAGTAAGACCTATTCTCATCCACGCCCTACCTGCTCTGCAGATTCCGATCGTGAACAAGGAGATAAACATGAAGGCTGCTGTTGTCACTCAAGATCATCAGGTTGATGTTACCGAAAAAACATTACGCTCACTCAACCATGGCGAAGCGTTGCTGAAGATGGAGTGCTGCGGTGTGTGTCACACCGACCTACACGTTAAAAATGGTGATTTTGGCGATAAGACCGGGGTTATCCTGGGTCATGAAGGGATTGGCGTCGTCAAAGAGATTGGCCCTGGCGTGCACTCTCTGAAGGTGGGAGACCGTGCAAGTGTGGCCTGGTTCTTTGAAGGCTGCGGTCACTGTGAATATTGTAACAGTGGTAATGAAACCCTGTGCCGCGATGTGAAAAATGCGGGCTACTCTGTCGATGGCGGCATGGCCGAACAGTGCATCGTTACCGCCGATTACGCGGTAAAAGTGCCGGATGGCCTGGGTTCTGCTGAAGCCAGCAGCATCACCTGCGCGGGCGTCACCACCTACAAAGCCGTAAAAGTGTCTGAAATCAAACCGGGCCAGTGGGTGGCGATTTACGGTTTAGGTGGGTTGGGCAACCTTGCGCTGCAGTACGCTAAAAATGTCTTTAATGCCAAAGTTATCGCGATTGATGTGAACGATGAGCAACTTAAACTCGCGGCCACTATGGGTGCGGATTTGTTGATCAACTCCCGTAATGAAGATGCGGCAAAGGTTATTCAGGAAAAAACCGGTGGCGCACATGCCGCAGTGGTAACCGCCGTAGCAAAAGTGGCCTTTAACTCGGCGGTGGACGCAGTTCGTGCCGGTGGTCGCGTGGTGGCCGTGGGCCTGCCGCCGGAAGCGATGAGTCTTGATATTCCGCGTCTGGTGCTGGACGGTATTCAGGTCGTGGGCTCGCTGGTGGGTACACGCCAGGACCTGATAGAAGCGTTCCAGTTTGCGGCGGAAGGTAAGGTTGTACCAAAAGTGACCCTGCGTCCGCTGGAAGATATTAATGCTATCTTCACCGAGATGGAACAGGGGCAAATCCGTGGCCGTATGGTGATTGATTTACGCTCGTAACGATTTGATGCCGGGAGATGCCCGGCCTGTCACGACGAAGCACGCCGGTCTGAAATCCACTCCTGTACCTCAATCTGAAAGGTGTCCGGCGCTTTGCGGTACATTCTGCGAGCCAGGTCGAGAATGGTGTGGCGTGCTAACTCCTCTTCCATTCGCTGCTGTGCGCTATCCATAACGGCACGCACACCGCAGGGTCCATCGCATGCCCACGCCGGGGGCGTTTCGTCAAATACCGCCAGCCGCTGGCGCACTTCCCGACACTCAAACGTGTTTTTCTCGCCGTCGATGGCATGCGCGACATCCAGCACGGAAATCAGTTCTGCCGGACGTGCGAGCTTAAATCCTCCCCCCTTTCCTTCCGTGCTGGTGACCAGCCCGGCGCGGGACAAACGGGTAAAGATTTTCCCCAGATAGTCATATGGCACGCCCTGCAGGGCAGCCATCTCGCGGACGCTCATCTCACGTTCATTGCCTTTCGCATCCACCATACACATCAGACTGTGAATGCCATATTCCACACCGGAACTGTAAAACGCCATGGTTAACCTCGAAGTCACTGTTCCGGCCATTATAACGCGTTTTAACTCAGAAAGAAGTTGTCGTAGTTAACTGCGACAAGTATAGTTGCAGTTGAGTCAGGCAGACGGCTTGACGATCGCAAAGGATCAAAGATGAAAAAGCAGATTTTAATCGTGGGTAGTGGTTTTTCTGGTATGTGGGCAGCGGTTAGCGCCGCGCGCCTGTCAGCACTGGCGGGTAAAAACAGTCTTAAAATAGCGGTACTGGCGCCGGCCCCGGAACTGCGTATTCGTCCACGCTTTTATGAAGAAAACGTTTCAACGCTGGTGGCGCCGCTCAGCGAATTGTTCGCCGAACTGGATATCGAATTTATCGGCGCCAGCGCAGAACGCATTAACGCCAGCGAAAAAACTGTGAGTTACCGTAACGCAACGGGTGAACTGTTGACGGTGAGCTATGAACGTTTAGTGCTGGCGACCGGTAGCCAGGCCAAACGTCCTCCTGTCGCCGGGCTGGCGGAGCACGCGTTTGATATCGACCAGATGGAATCAGCCCAGGTCTTCGAGCAGCACCTTGATTCGCTGGTCACTCGCCCTTCAACGCCCGAGCGAAACACCGTTGTAGTTTGCGGCGGCGGCTTTACCGGCATCGAGCTGGCGACCGAACTCCCTGCCCGGCTCCGCGCACGCCTCGGCAATGATACAGCCACTAAAATAATCGTAGTTGAGAGGGGGCCGGCCGTGGGTGGCCGTTACAGTGAAGCACTGCGCAAGACCATTGAAGAGGCGAGTAATGACCTGGGTGTGGAATGGCGCCTGAATAGCGAAATTGAAGCGATTGATGCCAGAGGCGTGACGCTGAAAACGGGTGAGCACATTGCCGCAGCGACCGTAGTCTGGACCGCAGGCGTCGAGGCAAACCCGCTCAGCCAACAGATTGACGGGGAACGTGATAACCAGGGGCGTCTGAAAGTCTCAGCATCGCTGCAGGTCCCGGCGCATCCGGATATCTATGCCACCGGCGATATGGCGCACGCCAAAACTGACGATATTGGCAACACCGCCCTGATGACCTGCCAGCATGCGATCCAGTTAGGTAAATTTGCCGGTCACAACGCGGCTGCCAGCCTGCTGAATATCGAGCCCTATCCCTACCGCCAGGTGAACTACGTAACCTGTCTGGATTTGGGGGCCTGGGGTGCGGTCTATACTGAAGGCTGGGATCAGGCCGTTAAATCCGTGCGCGAGGATGCGAAAAAAATCAAAATCGCCATTACCCATGAGCTGATTTACCCGCCTGCAGCAGATAAAAGCATTGCCTTTGCCGCCGCCGACCCGCTGGCGAAATTTGTGTAGCGCGCCGTGGGGTTGCCGCTGAGTAAAATCAGGCCAGCGCGCGCGCGTTGGCCTGATTCTTTTTGGCCCGCAAACGGCCATACAGTAGCAGTGACGTCATAGCAGAGAACGACAAAATAGCCGCTGGCAAGGTAACGTAGTTCCAGCTAAAGCCGAGCGTAATCATCATCCCACCGAAGTATGCGCCAATCGCACTGCCCAGATTAAACGCCATTTGTCCTCCCGCCGCGCCCAGCATCTCGCCCCCTTTCGCATTTTGCAGCAGCAGAATTTGCAGCGGGGCAGAGAGCGCAAACAGCCCGGCACAGCAGACGAACCCCATTACCAGCGAGGCCGTTTTCAGCTCGCCGAAAGCGAAAAGAGAGAGAAGTGACGCGACGATCGCCAGGTCGGTAGTGGCGGCAATACGCAGCGGGCTAAAGCGGCTGGACAATTTGCCGCTCAACATATTACCCAACACCATACCGAGGCCCATTAACATCATAATGGCGGTCATTAGTCCTTCAGAAAAGCCAGAGACGTTGAGCATAAACGGCTTCACGAAGCTAAACCACGCGAACACACCAGCATTGCCAAACATGGTGGCAGCAAATATCAACCAGGGTTCTGGTTTTTTCAAAAAGTGGAACTGCTCGGTCAATTTGCGCTCTGATTTATCGTGCAGGTTAGGTACCCAAACCAGCACCGAGAGGATCACCAGCGCATCGAACAGGGCGATCAGCATAAAGGTATAGCGCCAGCTGAATTCATGCCCGAGCCACGTCCCCAGCGGAACCCCCACCAGATTCGCAACAGTCATACCGGCAATCATCCCGGCAACCGCAACCGTTACCTTCCCGGGCGGGGCAATTTTCGACAGGATAATGGCCCCGACGCCGAATATAGCGCCGTGCGGAAAACCGGAGATCAAGCGCCCCAGCGCGAGCCAGTGATAGGCGGTTGAGAAGGTGAAAATCGCATTACCGGCCGCGCACATCGCCATCAGGAATAACAGCGTCGTTTTTAACGAGAACTTATTGGAAAAAAGGGCCACAATCGGGGCGCCAATCACCACTCCGAAGGCGTAAAATGAGATCATATTTCCGGCAGAAGGAACAGAGATGCCGGTGTCATGCGCCAGTTCCGTTAACACGCCCATAATGCCAAATTCAGCCATTCCCAGGCCAAAAGTGCCCAGTGCCAACGAAAAAATTGTTTTTTTCATACCACGACCACGTGTTGAAAGTTTGCAGCCCGCATTATTGAACAAACTTGTATGGTGAACCAGTTCAAATCAGCACTCTGACACGTTAGTCCATTCATTCAGGTAGTTTACACTTCTTAGTGCGGCTTCTCTTTTCCCGCGTCCCGACAACAAGAGGATGGCAATATGGTCACTAAAAAGAAAACCCACGTCGTGGTTGATGAGGTAAAAAACACGCCCTTAAAAACGAAGGCGTATGAAAAAGAGCTACGCCGTCTCCACGTTGAACTGGTTAAGCTTCAGCAGTGGGTGGTCGCGAAGGGGTTGAAAGTGTGTATTGTTTTTGAAGGCCGTGACGGCGCCGGAAAAGGCGGGACCATCAAAGCGATTACCGAGCGCGTTAGCCCGCGCGTCTTTCGCGTTGTCGCCCTGCCCGCCCCAACCGAAAAAGAGAAAAGCCAGCTCTACCTGCAACGCTATGTACCGCATCTGCCTTCTGCAGGCGAAATCGTTATCTTCGACCGCAGTTGGTATAACCGCGCAGGCGTTGAACGGGTCATGGGGTTCTGTACCGAAGAGCAGGTCGAGAAATTTTTGGATGGCACGCCGGTGATGGAGAAAGCGATGGTTGATGCGGGGATCATTTTGCTGAAATACTGGCTGGAGGTGACCCCAAAAGAGCAAGAGCGTCGTTTACGCGATCGCATTAACGATGGCCGTAAAACCTGGAAACTCTCCCCAATGGATATTAAATCCTTCACTATGTGGGATGAATATACCGTGGCGCGGGATGCCATGTTTGAGGCCACCGATACCGCGTGGGCGCCGTGGTTTATGGCGCGTTCTGAAGACAAAAAACGCGTTCGCCTGAACATTATTACCCATCTGCTTTCACATATCCCCTATAAAGATTTACACATAAAGGCGATGGATTTGCCAAAGCGTAAAATAAGCAAAGTCAAACCCACTAAATATCCCTTCCGCTATGTTGAAGCGCGATTTTGACACCACTGGAAGACGGCTCGCAAAATGTTTATTCCCGGTGGGAAAGAGAGTGCGTCCTACAATGACGGAGCAAGCGCCGCCGGGCATAGCCGACGGCGTAAGGCTCATTTCATGCCTTCACGACTCTCTTTTTTGGCTTCCAGACGTTCAACGTCCCGGTACCAGCGTGGATGATGCTTTTGCGCCCAGCGGCGGCTTACTTTGCCTTCAATCATTCCTTTAATCGAACCTTTTACCCAGAAGGCCATATACATATGAATTAAGATGGCGTGGATCAGAATGATGGCCGAGGTTGCATGGATAAGCAGGCTGTAGCGCACCACCTGAATCGGGAAATAGTGGGCAAACCAGGGGCGCCAGATGATTACGCCGGTCACCAGCAGCACAAAAATCATGCTCATGATGGTCCAGAACATCATTTTTTGCCCGGCATTGTATTTACCGACTCTCGCGACTTTATGTTCGTTGCCCTTCAGGACGTCGACAATCCCTTTCACCCACGGAATGTCCTCTTTATCCGGGATGTTGTGGCGCACGAAGCGTACAAACATGAACATCAGCACCACAAAAACCAGCACGCCAAAGAATGGATGCAGAATGCGCCCCATCTGCGGCGTACCGAAGGTTTCAGTCAGCCACTGCAGGGTCGGGAAGAAAAACGATATTCCCGACACGGCGACCAGAAAGAAGCAAATGACCACCGTCCAGTGACAGGCGCGGTCGATAAATTTTGTGCGCACAATCCATTTATTCATGATGCTGCTCCTCGTCGTCATCCACCACTTTATTTGGCCCGATACCGATGTAGTGGTAAATCAGTCCGGCAAAGGTTGCGATAAAGCCCGCCGCCGAAAGCGGTTTTAAAGCGCCCTTCCAGAGGGTGATCGACGTATCAATCGCCGGATCTTTCGGCAGGTTATGATATAACTCCGGCTGGTCGTTATGGTGTAGCACATACATAACGTGCGTCCCGCCCACGCCCTTCGGGTTATAAATGCCCGCATTTTCGTAACCACGCGCCTTGAGCTTATCCACCCGCGCTTGTGCGACCTCCAGCATCTCTTTCCTGCTGCCGAATCGAATTGCACCGGTCGGACAGGTCTTGACGCAGGCGGGCTCTTGCCCAACGCTGACGCGATCCACGCAGAGAGTGCACTTATAGACCCGGTTATCTTCTTTATTGAGCCGCGGAACGGTAAACGGACAGCCCGCAATGCAGTAGCCACAGCCAATACAATTTTCCTGTTGAAAATCGACAATCCCGTTGGCGTACTGAATAATTGCCCCGGCAGACGGGCACGCCTTCAGGCAACCCGGATCGGCACAATGCATACAGCCATCTTTACGAATAAGCCACTCAAGCTTGCCGTTCTGGTCTGTTTCGCTAAAGCGCATTACCGTCCAGGACTTCGCGCTCAGATCCGCCGGATTATCGTAAACCCCTACGCAGTGGCCCACTTCATCACGGATATCATTCCACTCTGAGCAGGCCACCTGGCAGGCTTTACAGCCTATACAGGAGGAGACATCGATAAGCTTAGTGACTTCTGCCTTATAGTCCCGGCCACGCGGTGCGGGTGTTACAGAGTTAGTCGCGGAACGGTTAATGATGTCTTGTGTTTCCATCGCCATTGCATCGCTCCTTACGCTTTCTCGATGTTAACCAGAAACGCCTTGTACTCCGGCGTTTGCGAGTTGGAATCGCCGACGTTTGGCGTCAGGGTGTTGGCGAGGTACCCTTTCTGCGCCACACCTTCAAAGCCCCAGTGCAGCGGAATCCCGACGGTCTCCACCTGCTGTCCATGCACGTTCAACGCCTGCAGGCGGCGGGTTACTATCGCAACAGCACGAATAAAACCACGCTTGCTGCTCACCTTCACGCGATCGCCGTTGGCAATTCCTTTCGTTTTTGCCAGCGTTTCACTGATCTCCACGAACTGTTCCGGTTGAGCGATGGCGTTAAGCCGCGCGTGTTTTGTCCAGGTGTGGAAGTGCTCGGTCAGGCGATAGGTCGTCCCAACGTACGGGAATTTATCCTTCTTACCTAAGCGCAACATATCCTCGTCATAGATACGCACCACCGGGCTGGAAATCACGTTCGGATGCAACGGGTTAGTGCCCAGCGGCGTTTCCATCGGCTCGTAATGTTCCGGGAACGGCCCTTCAGCCAGCTTATCAAGCGCAAATAAGCGACCCAGACCTTCCGGTTGCATGATAAACGGCCCGGTCGCGCTGCCTGGTGCCGCCGTGTTGTAGTCAGGAATATCGTTACCCGTCCACGACGACCCGTTCCACTGGATAAGCATCCGTTTTGCATCCCACGGTTTACCGTTAATGTCGGCAGAGGCTCGGTTGTACAGCACGCGACGATTAAGCGGCCACGCCCATGCCCAGCCCAGCGTATTGCCCAGCCCGGACGGATCGGCGTTATCGCGATTTGCCATCTGGTTACCCTGCGCCGTCCAGCTACCGGTGTAGATCCAGCATGACGACGCGGTCGTACCATCATCCCGCAGCAGGGCAAAACTGCTGAGCAACTGGCCTTTCTTCGCCACCAGCGCTCCCCCGGCATCATAGAGATCGGCCAACGCAACGCCGTTGTTCTCTTTCGCCACCTCTTCCGGTTCAGGGTGATCCGGCTGCATGTAGTTCCAGCGCATCTTCAGCAGCGGTTCAACACCTTTTCCGCCCTCGGTGCGATACATCTCGCGCAGGCGGTGGTAAATCCCGGCGAGAATTTCTCCGTCGTTACGCGCTTCACCTGGCGCATCCTGACCTTTCCAGTGCCACTGCAGCCAGCGTCCAGAGTTGGCTATAGAACCGTCCTCTTCCGCAAAACAGGTTGACGGCAGGCGGAACACTTCGGTCTGAATGGAGGCGGGATCCACATCGTTCATCTCGCCGTGGTTCTGCCAGAAATTGGAGGTCTCGGTGACCAGCGGATCGATGACCACCATGTACTTGAGCTTGCTCAGGCTTCGGACAACGTTGTTTTTATCAGGGAACGAAGCCACCGGATTAAAACCCTGGCAGAGGTAGCCGTTGACGTTACCTTTATCCATCATATTGAAATACTTGATAACATCCCAGGATTGATCCCACTTAGGCAGCCACGCAAAGCCCCAGTCGTTCTCTTTTTGCGCCGCGTCGCCATAAAACGATTTCATCAGGCTGACGAAGAACCTGGGATAGTTGCTCCAGTAGTTCACCTGGTCCGCAAGAGTGGCTTTGGGCGTATTCGCCGCCAGATAGCTCTGCAGGTCAGTCTGTTTTTCTGACGGCAGCGTCAGATACCCCGGCAGGCTGGTGGACAGCAGACCGAGATCGGTTAAACCCTGGATATTTGAGTGCCCGCGTAAAGCATTCACCCCGCCGCCCGCCATGCCCATGTTGCCGAGCAGGAGTTGAATCATCGCCATGGTACGGATGTTCTGCGCACCCACGGTATGTTGCGTCCAGCCGAGCGCATACAGGAACGTTGTGGTTCTATTGGCCGCACTGGTTGACGCCAGCACCTCGCACACTCTGAGAAAGTCGGCCTTCGGGGTACCGCAGATGTTTTCCACGACGTCAGGCGTGTAGCGGGAAACGTGCTGTTTCAGCAGGTTCCATACGCAGCGTGGATGGGTTAGCGTTTCATCACGCATCGCGTAACCCTTTTCATCGAACTGGTAATTCCACGAAGACTTGTCGTACTGACGCTTTTCGGCGTCATAACCGCTAAACAGCCCGTCATCAAAGCTAAAATCATCCCGCACCAGCAGGTTCGCGTTGGTGTAATGCTTAACGTACTCCGCGTTAATTTTATTATTTTCAATCAGGTAAAGCAGTACGCCAGACAGGAACGTAATGTCTGTACCGGATCGGATCGGCGCATAGATATCCGCTACCGACGCCGTGCGCGTAAACCGCGGATCAACAACGATAAGCGTCGCATCGTTACTGTTTTTCGCTTCTAACGCCCAGCGGAACCCCACCGGATGGGCTTCGGCAGCATTACCGCCCATCACCATCACGACGTTAGCGTTTTTGATATCAACCCAGTGGTTGGTCATCGCACCGCGACCAAAAGTTGGAGCAAGACTTGCTACCGTTGGTCCGTGTCAGACGCGCGCCTGGTTGTCTACCGCCAGCATACCGAGCGAGCGCACAAATTTTTGTGTCAGCATGCCGGTTTCATTACTTGCCGCAGAGGCACACAGCATCCCGGTGGAGAGCCAACGGTTAACCGTCACGCCCTGCTCGTTCTTTTCAATAAAGTTAGCGTCGCGATCGGTTTTCATTAATTTTGCGATTCGGGAAAACGCCTCATCCCAGGAGAGGCGTTGCCACTTACTGGAACCCGGCGCACGGTACTCGGGGTAGCGCAGACGGTTTTCACTGTGCACATAATCCAGCAGCCCTGCACCTTTCGGACAAAGTGCGCCACGGCTCACCGGATGATCCGAATCGCCCTCAATATGATAAATCGACGCTTTGGCGTTCTTCGCGCCATCGCCCAGGCTATACATCAAAAGCCCACAACCTACGGAGCAGTATGTGCAGGTGTTACGGATCTCTTTGGCACGCAGCAATTTATAATTACGTGACTGAGCCAGCGCCATTTTGGGAGCAAATCCCAGCATCGCCGCTGTTGTTCCGGCCATACCGCCCGCGCAGATTTTGAAAAATTGTCTGCGGCTGACGTCCATTGTTGTCCTCGTTTTCGAATAAGACTTCGCGGCGCAAACTACCAGTAACGCCCCTGTTTTTTTTGCGTCAAATCAAGGTCCATCCTCTTCGCCCCCTTAATAGTCACCCCGGTAGAGTTTAATTACCCCTTAATGATTAAGCGCTTAACAGAATAATTCGCGGTGAGCGCGTCATTAATGCTATAAATTTTCCCTTGATGTTTTTAGCACTGGCAAGGTAATGGACAGAAAGAAAGCAACGCTGATTGGACTGGCGGCAATACTCTTATGGAGCACCATGGTCGGGCTCATTCGCGGCGTCAGTGAGGGGCTAGGGCCAGTGGGGGGCGCAGCGATGATCTACACCGTAAGCGGATTACTTTGTCTGCTGACGGTTGGCTTCCCGAATATTCGTCACTTCTCGCCCCGCTATCTTATTAGCGGCAGCGTGCTGTTTGTCAGCTACGAAATGTGTCTTGCGCTGTCGCTAGGCTATGCCGCAACGCGATCGCAGGCCATCGAAGTGGGAATGGTGAATTATCTCTGGCCAAGCCTGACCATTGTGTTTGCCATTGTTTTTAACCGGCAAAAATCAAATTTGTGGGTGATCCCAGGATTAGCCCTCTCTCTGCTGGGCGTTTGTTGGGTATTAGGCGGCGAACACGGGTTACAGATCGCTGAAATTACCCGTAATGTAATATCCAGCCCGCTGAGTTATTCCCTGGCGCTCGCCGGGGCTTTCATCTGGGCAGCGTACTGCACCGTGACGCGTAAATTTGCCAACGGGCAAAACGGCATTACCCTCTTTGTTTTGCTTACCGCCCTTAGTTTATGGGTAAAATATGCGCTCAGCGAGCAGCCGGAAATGGTGTTCAGCATTCCTGTGGTGGTAAAACTACTGATGTGCGGCGTCGCGCTCGGGTTCGGCTATGCCTCGTGGAATATCGGCATTCTTCACGGCAACCTCACCGTGCTGGCTACCGTCTCTTATTTCACACCAGTATTGTCCGCCGCACTGGCGGCTGTGCTCCTGAGTTCCCCGCTGTCGTTCTCGTTCTGGCAAGGAGCGTTGATGGTCTGCACCGGGTCGCTATTGTGCTGGTACGCAACGCGCAGATAACCGCCCTTATATCTGCCGGGTTTATTTCAGCCCGGCAACATAATTAACATAAATTTAAAATATGACGGCGCGTCAGAATAGCCATTGAATGCCAGAAACGCTGTTTAGATTTCGTTTATATTAACACGCAGACCTAAACTTAACCTGCAGTAATTGACGTAAACTGACACCCCTGGCAATTACTACCCGGCAAATATTAACGCTGGGTATATCGAAAATAACAATAGTAAATGACTCAACCATTCGCTGAAAACACGAAGACAACGATGAGATAAAAACACAACCCACTGTTTATAAACAATTTTATTACATCAATAAGACCTATACGTTGCGGAAATAACGAGATTTCGCTTCGCACACTACGCCAGTCAGCAACACTCACTCTATTAATAATCTTGCGGTGAAAATAAGCTGATTTTGAGTGTTTTATATGCAAATCAACCTGTTTAAGGGCAATTTATACGATCGCGATCACACTAATTGAAATTATCTTTAATATTTTGAAACTTATTATTGAAAGTAGGCTAGAAGATTCTTAAAAATAGCATGCCATTGACGAACAGCCTCGTTTAGCAATCGTTTAAAATTGGCCCAGGAAATACCCAAAAAAAATTATAAGGAATATTTAAGATGAAACTTAAATTAGTTGCAGTGGCAGTAACTTCCATGCTGGCAGCAGGCGTTGTAAACGCTGCCGAGATTTATAACAAAGACGGCAATAAACTGGATCTGTACGGCAAAGTAACAGGTCTTCACTATTTCTCTGATGACGCTGGCGCAGACGGTGATAAGACCTATATGCGTATTGGCTTCAAAGGCGAAACGCAGGTTAACGACCAGCTATCCGGTTATGGCCAGTGGGAATACCAGATTCAGGGTAATACTGACGAAAGTGACAACCAGTCCTGGACACGTGTCGCTTTCGCAGGGCTGAAATTTGCTGAAGCAGGCTCCTTCGATTACGGCCGTAACTACGGCGTGATCTACGACGTGACCTCCTGGACGGACGTTCTGCCAGAATTCGGCGGTGACACCTACGGTGCAGATAACTTCCTGCAGTCCCGGGCAAACGGCGTAGCAACCTATCGTAACCAGGACTTCTTCGGTCTGGTTGATGGTCTGAACTTCGCTCTGCAGTATCAGGGCAAGAACGGTAGCGTGAGCGGCGAAAATACTAATGGACGCAGCCTGCTCAATCAGAACGGCGACGGTTATGGCGCCTCTCTGACCTACGATCTGGGCGAAGGCTTCAGCGTGGGCGGCGCTATGTCCTCATCCCGCCGTACTGCAGATCAAAATGCAGCGAGTGTGTATGGTGATGGCGATCGCGCAGAAGTGTACAGCGGTGGCGTGAAGTATGACGCCAATAACGTTTACCTTGCTGCACAATACTCTCAGACCTATAACGCGACCCGTTTTGGTACTTCTAATGGTAACCGCTCAAACATTTACGGCTTCGCGAACAAAGCGCAAAACTTCGAAGTGGTTGCTCAGTATCAGTTCGACTTTGGTCTGCGTCCATCTATCGCCTATCTACAGTCGAAAGGCAAAGATATCGAGAACGTGGGCAACCAGAACCTGGTGAAATACATTGATGTCGGCACCTCTTACTATTTCAACAAAAACATGTCCACCTACGTGGATTACAAAATCAACCTGCTTGATGCTAACAACTTTACCCGTCAGGCAGGCATCGGTACCGATGATATCATCGCAGTGGGTCTGAACTACCAGTTCTAAAATATCTCCATAAATAAGGCCAGTCCTCGCGGCTGGCTTTTTTTATGCCGCCACGCGGCCCACGTTAATTCTCTTTTTCGTCCCCGCTTCACGCCGCAACGACTTTGTTCAAAACAAATTTTCCGCCCGGAACCGCTCGCCTGCACAAGATTATCCTTACACATTGAGATGTCTCTTTTTAGACGACAAAAACGTTATGCACCCGATAATTTTTCCTTTAGATTGCGATAATTCTTACAACAGAAAAACAGAAGGAAATACAATGAAGAGTAAATATATTGCGTTAATTATCGGAACAGCGTCCCTTATTGCGTCTGCAAATGTACTCGCCACTGCTGGTCCAACCATTAAATTTACGGGTTCAATTTCCGATGGCGGGTGTACCGTAAAAGTTAATGATTCCCAGGACAATGTCAGCCTGGATATGGGTGCTGTCGATATGTCTGGTCTGGCCATTAACCAAAGTTCAGACAGTATGGATTTCTCAATTAACATGAGCGGCTGCCCGGATACAGTATCAAACGCAACACTGAGCTTTGACGGTACCGCCTCAACTAAAAACGGCCAGTATTTCGCGCTGAGCGGCACCAACAGCAATAAAGTTGGGCTTGAATTAAAAAATGCCTATGGCACTGTCGTCAAACCAAATGCCGCAGATTCCGTGAGTATTGGCCTGCATGATGGCGATGGAAAAACTAAATATACTGCGCAGCTGGTAAAACTGGCTGATAAAGTGGACTCAACACAATTCGATGTTTCTGTTGCAGTCGATATTGCATATCAGTAATTAGTCCTTCAGTAAAAGGTGCATTGCCTGTACGTGCACCTTTTTTATCATTCCACGATTATTGTGTTGTCATGAGGTCTACTATTCGACCCGCAAAACATTATTCCCCCTCTGTTTTTTCATTTAAGATTTATGAAAATCAGACCCTGCAAAAAATTGAGATAAAGAATGTTGATGACTCTCAAAAATAGCGTCAAACCGTTGTTCATGGTGTGCTTTTTTGCCGCGATGCCTTTGGCGTCTGCGCAGGCGTCCATCACGCTTGGCAGTACACGTCTGGTTTATCATGAAGCTGACGATGGTCTTGCCTTTCAGCTTACGAATAGAGAGAAACTGCCTTATCTGGTCCAGTCCTGGATAACGCCTGCGTTAGATAGCCAGAATACATCTTCATCAACGAAATCCGCTGTTCCCTTTGTGGTAACTCCCCCGCTGTTTCGAATGAATGCAGGAGAAAAAAATGTCCTCAACATTATCAAATCCTCCGGTTCATTACCTGAAGATCGCGAGTCCGTTTTTTATCTTAACGTAAAGGCAATACCCGGGCGGGGAGAGAAAACGGTAAGTAATTTGACGATAGCCGTTAACTCCACATTAAAAATGTTTTACCGCCCAGCATCGTTAACCGATGACAACGTTCCGGCGGCCTGGAACCAACTCGTCTTCAGCCAGAATAAGGGGATATTAAATGTCAAAAACCCATCTCCTTTTTACATTACCTTTTTTTCACTTTCTGCCGATAATAAAAAAATTGCTTTCAATAATAATGCCATAATTTCTCCGTTCGGCACCCAGAGCTATCCTCTGCCGTCGCCCCATATCTCCAGTGTAAGTTGGTCAGTAATTAGCGATACCGCGCAACCTTCAGAGCAAAAAAACAAAATGCTTCCATAATAAGATAACTGGTACTTATTGTTATGAAATTGAATGCAATCACTCTGTCACTCGGAGTGATGTTTACTTCCACAACATTCAGCACCTGGGCAGATAATTATACATTCAGCGCTGAAGAACTGGAAAACACCAGTCAGACGGACGTGAGTGAAATTAACGTGGGGCAATTTAATACATCATCAAACTTACCGGGCACCTACTTTGTTAGCATCACCTTAAACGGCCATCCAGCCCCGAAAATGGAGGTCAAGTTTGTGGCGGGTTCCGATGGCTCATTGCTCCCTGCGCTAACCAGGCAGCAATTTCACATTTTGCAGCTACAGCCCGTTGATGTGGTTAGATACACGCCAGATAAAGCAGACCCGGCGAGCCTGGAAAGCTTTTTCCCCGGCAGCAGTGCCCATTTTGATTTCAACCGGCAATTATTGGAATTAAACATCCCGCAAATTTACATGACGAAAGGCCCCAATGACACTTTTGCTATAGCCCCCTCCCAGTGGGATGAGGGACTTAACGCTGTTTTTCTTAACTATGACGTAAGCGGAAGCCAAAAAAAGGATCGGGGAGAAGACATTTCAACGGGAGATCGGTTTGTGAAGCTCAATAGCGGGGTTAATTTGGGCCCCTGGCGTTTAAGAAACCAGTCAACGCTGGATAAGCCGGAGGAAGGTACGTCATCCTGGAATGGCAAAAATACCTGGGCCCAGCGCGATATTCCGTCCCTCGCCGGCGATATTTATATCGGCAATCGCGCAAGTGACGCACTGCTCTTTGATGGTTTTTCATTTACAGGGCTTGCATTAATGACCTCACAAATGATGCTCTCCGATCAAGCAAAAGGATACGCGCCGATTATTACCGGCATCGCCAGGACGGCAAATGCCCGGGTACAGGTCAGCCAGAATGGCAGTGTGATTTATCAGACGTATGTGCCAGCCGGCGCATTTGAGATCCACGATCTTTATCCTCAGTCAGGGGGCGGTGAATTACACGTCAGCATAAAAGAAACCAATGGAACCGAACAACGTTTCATTCAACCCTGGGGAACCGTGCCAGTGATGCAAAGGCCGGGCTATTTTAAATACTCCCTTGAGGCGGGGCGTTATAATACTGCCGGCCAGAGCCACAAACCGCGCTTTTATCAGGCCTCGCTTTTTTATGGCCTCCCCCACGCCATGACCCTGTTCGGCGGATCGCAAATAGCAGTAGGCTACACCTCTGCCGATATCGGATATGCGCTGAGTCTCGGGTTACCGGGTGCGATATCAGTAGATTTGACGCTGATGAAAAACCAGTTGGTGAAGGGAGAGACCACCATTGGCCGCAACTACCGCGTTCAGTACGTACTCAACCTGCCGGTCACCGACACCGATATTTCGCTCTCCTGGGCGAGCTCGCCCGATAGCGGATACAGCTCTTTTGCCACGGCAGTGCAAAATCTCGACAATGATGAGCTAAGCGACAACGACACCCAGAAAAATAAAGTCCAGCTCACCGCCAGCCAGCCCATTATGGGGAGTGGTTCTTTGACGCTCAGTGTGTGGAAACAGACATACTGGAGCCATAAACAGGACAAAAACATGTCCTTTAGTTATAACCAGACCTGGCATGACATAACGTTTAATTTGGGGTGGACCTGGACGCAGGATATGGACGGTAGCACCGATCAGCAACTGGCGTGCGATGTACAAATCCCGTTCTCTGTATTTTCCAGCGACACCTGGATTTCAACAGGGGTGAATTTACAAAGGCCCGGTACGGCCACTCAAAGCCTGGCCCTGAACGGTAATGCGCTCGATGACAGATTATCCTGGAGCACGGGCGCAATAAACGGGGACAGTGACAGCCGAAGCTTTAATGCCCAGTTGGACTATAAAGCGCGGCAGGGTGAATATCAGTTAGGTTACAGCGATACCGCTCACAACCAGGCATTGTCGTATCGGGCGCAAAGTTCCATTCTGGCAACGCCGTATGGCGTTGTCGTTGGGCAACCCTTTGATGTTCAGAATGCCGTTGCGCTGGTGAAAGCCCCCGGCACAAGCGGTTTGCAGGTGTCAAATAATCCAGGCGTTATAACCGACGGCAACGGCATGACCGTCGTACCCTATCTCATGCCATATGAAGATGATGCGGTTGCACTTGATATGACAAATATCGATCGAGACACCACCCTGGAAAATACAGAGGTTCATGTCATACCCACTGAGGGTGCGGTCGTCTTAGCCCCTTTTACCGCACATTCAGGCAGAAAAATACTGTTCACCTTACGTAAGCCAGACGGAACCTTTATTCCCTTCGGCGCGACAGCCGTTGCGGGAGAACAGAGCAATGAGGGCATTGTTGATGATAAAGGGCAAGTATTTTTATCCGGCGCGCCAGATGAGGGATCCATCGCGGTGAAATGGGGGGATATCCCGAATCTCTGTTCATCCCATTACCACCTCCAGCCCAAAAAAGGGAAACACCTTTATGAACTCAACCTTATTTGCTCGTAGATTTGCCCGCATGATGGCATTACTCAGCATAATATTGTCAGCCTGTACTCAGGCAGATTGTCATATCGACCATACTCAGGTTATGCGGTTTCATCTGCCGGATATTACGCTCAGCGGCACTGAGCATGCCGGCACCATTCTTGCCCAGGAATCGCGTGAACTCGGCGACAAGCTTAAATCCTCATCATTATCCTGCAATGCGGGCGGTAACCTGTGGGCATTCACCACCCACCGCACGGTGATGGGAAATCACACATTCGCGACAAATGTTCCTGGCGTAGGTTATCGATTATTCATAAACGATCGTCCTTTTCCGTTTAAAATAGCCACGCATTGCGATAGCGTTTCCTGTTATCCGAAGGGCGCGGACAACGCGCACATTAAACTCCAACTGGTACAAACAGCAGCCCATATTTCGGCTGCAGGCCAGGTGATGGGAGGAACCTATGGCACTATTCGTCCTGATACGGGCAAACCGGCGCTGCTAATCAATTTGCTTAATTCCATTACCCTACAGAGAGCGGCCTGCAACCCCGTCGTTAATACGGTTGATCTGGGCGTGGCGGAGGCTACCGATTTTCCTTCACTGTTTTCCGCCTCTCATCGGATAACATTTCGGCTAAATACAAACTGCCCGCTGGATATCCCTTTCAAGGCCAGATGGGAAGGCCATACGGATAATCGTGGACTACTACGCCCCTTAACGGGGAAAAGACAGGCCGGGGGAATACGTATTCGATTAAGGGATTCAGCCGGCAGCCCGGTTTCCTTTGGTCATACATTTGAAATCAATCACAATATTGAGAAAGAAACATTTTCGGCAGAAATGGTGCGCACTGGCGATATCACCCCGGGCGAAATTAATGCGTTAGCAACACTACACTTACTTTATCAATAATCGGTATTGATGCGCACCACATAATTATCTAGCACAGGTTGTTTAGCGCACTTGCTATTTCCGTTGCACTCAGGAAATAAAAATAATACT
This sequence comes from unidentified bacterial endosymbiont, assembly GCF_918797525.1. NCBI lineage: Bacteria > unidentified bacterial endosymbiont. Next base: position 2,559,674 of record NZ_OU963893.1, read on the forward strand.
GCCTTAAAAATCACCTCGCGGTGTTATTTTGGACAGCATATTCCATTAATGAAAGCATGTTTAAACTATAAACTACCATTGCCATTTTTAATAAAGGAATAACTATGAAGAACAATTTTATCGCCCTGATCTTTACTGCGGCAATCATTGCCCCTTCAGCAGGCGCATTCGCCACTGACGCTGCCAGTATTAAATTTACCGGTAAGATCGCTGTTGCGGGCTGTACGGTCGCGGTGAATGACAAAAGTAATAACGAAAGCATGGATATGGGGACAATTGACATGTCCGCTTTGTCCGTTGGTGAAAGTACAGAAGAGTATCGCTTTTATGTGGACTTGTCTGGTTGCCCGTCCAGTATTGGGACTGCACGTGCCCGCTTCACCGGTACAGCGTCCTCTGGCGGAAACCAGTTTTTTGCGGTTAACGGCAATAATAGTGCCAACGTCGGGTTAGAGATAAAAAATCTGGATGGGAATATTGTTAAACCAAATTCAGACGATAATCATAATGTTGCTATTGGAACAGACGGTACTGCAAAATTCACTTATAGCGCGCAGCTGGTAAAACTCACCAATGCTGTGGCTGCATCTGATTTTGACGTCTCCGCTGGTATTAATATTATTTACGAATAATAACGCTGATATAAGGACGCATACGTTTATTACCCCGCAGGCGGCTCGCTGCCTGCTTCTCTGCGTAACCAGTTTTGCAAAAGTTTGCCATCCTCGGTCATATCCGAATCTACGCGCACACAGAGGTAATAATCACGCCCGTCTTCGATGGGTAAATCAAACATCTTCACCAGTTCGCCACGCTCAAGGTATGGCGCAATGAGCGGTTCGCGCATCAATGCGCATCCCAGCCCGGCCTGCACTCCCGCCAGCGTTAATAGCCCATCCTCAAACATCGGGCCGCTCCGGCGTACCGGGCGTTTTACCCCCTGGAGCGTCAACCATTGCGGCCAGGTTGATCGTTCTTCGTCGTGTAATAACGGCAGTTGCAGAAGCTGTTCTGGGGTGTCGATATGACCATGAACACGTAAAAACGCCCGGCTGCACACTGGCACCATTCGTCCTGAGATCAGTTTTTCACTTTGATAACCGGTCCACTGGCCATTACCGAAGCGAATCGACATATCAGACGCGTCGCTCAGGTAGTTGCGGTGGTTAGCATAGACGACGTTAATCTCCGTTTGCGGGTTGGCACGCATAAAAGTGGGCAGACGCGGAATAAACCACCCCATGCCGAACAGCGGGATAAGGCTTATCGTGACCTGCCGCGTTTGCCCCTGCTCGACCAGATGTTCTGTTGCCTGGCGCAGCACGTTAAAGGCCGAGCGGATCGAGCGATAATATTCCCGTCCCTGCTGGCTTAAAACCAGCCTGCGACCCTGACGTTCCGTGAGCGGAATCTGCAGATATCCTTCCAGCGCTTTGAGTTGGTGACTCACGGCAGACGGTGAAATATCCAGCTCCTGCGCGGCAAGCGTCACGCTGCCAAGCCTGGCGATAGCTTCAAACGCGCGCACTGCCCGCAGCGGCGGGTCGTTTGCCAGACGGCTTTCTGCGTAGATCGGCAATCCACTGAATTGTTCTGTTTTATTCATATATTGATTTCTTTTGGTTTTAGACCGTTAAACACCACAACATCATCCTCTTATAAATCATTAAGATAAAACAATATCGGTTTTTCATAAGAAATAATATATGTGTATTTTACAATTTAATTCAATTATTGGATGGTAGCCGCTGCAAAAGTCATGAGCGGGTACGAACGTTGGATACACTAATACAACAACTGATCAATGGCGTGATGCTGGGAAGCATTTACGCGCTGATCGCGCTGGGCTATACCATGGTGTATGGCATTTTGCGCATCATAAACTTTGCCCACGGCGATATTCTGATGGTGGGCGCGTTAACGACGCTTTCTGCCGTCAACGCCCTGAACCACGCCTTCCCGCACATGCCTCTGCTAGTGCAACTGGGCTGTGCGCTGCTGGTAGCGATGGTGGTCTGCGCCCTGCTGGCGATGGCGATTGAGCGTTTTGCCTATCGCCGTCTGCGCAATGCTCCGCGTCTGGCACCGCTGATCTCAGGTATTGGGCTTTCCGTACTGCTGCAAACCGTGGCGATGATTATCTGGACGCGTAATCCGCTAATGTTCCCGCAAATTCTGCCCATGGACCCAATTGCCATCACCGCCGGGAGCGTTGAGCATCCCCCGGCAATAGTGACCGTCACCGGTTTGGTGACCGTGGCGCTGGCGTTGCTGGTGATGACCGGGCTGTGGCTGCTGGTTGAATATACCCGGCTCGGCCGTGGTATGCGCGCCGTGGCCGAAAACCCGCGCGTCGCCACGCTGATGGGCGTAAATCCGAACGCCATCATTACCCTGACCTTCGCCATTGGCGGCGTGTTCGCTGCACTCGCGGGGGTGATGATGGCGAGCAACTATGGTAACGCCAGTTTTTCCATGGGCTTTTTGCCCGGCATTAAAGCGTTTACGGCGGCCGTGCTGGGGGGGATAGGCAATATTCGCGGGGCGATGATTGGCGGTATCTTGCTCGGCGTTATCGAAGCGCTGGGCGCGGGTTACCTCGGGGAACTCACCCACGGCGTGTTTGGCAGTAACTATCAGGACGTGTTCGCGTTCATGGTGCTGATTCTGGTGCTGGTCTTTCGTCCGGCGGGACTGCTGGGCGAGCGCGTGGCGCACAGGGCGTAAGGAATATAATGACAACCGTACAACTCCACAGGCTTGCCACGCCGCGTAAATTCTGGTCCGGCATGGTCCTGTTCTGCGTGGCGCTACTGATTGCGCCCGTGGTTGCCACTCAGCTCGGCGGTAACTATTGGGTTCGCGTAATCGACTTCGCCCTGCTTTACATCATGCTGGCGCTGGGACTGAATATAGTGGTCGGCTACACCGGTCTGCTGGATATGGGCTTTATCGCCTTTTACGCGGTCGGCGCCTATCTGGCCGCGCTGATGGCCTCACCGCATCTGCTTGAGGTATTTCCGCTTCTGGCCGCCTGGTTCCCCGACGGGCTGCATACCTCGTATCTGCTAATCGTTCCCGTGGCGGCACTGGTCGCCGCTGCGTGCGGCATTGTGCTCGGCGCACCTACGCTTAAGCTGCGCGGAGATTATCTCGCCATTGTCACCCTCGGTTTTGGCGAGATTATCCGTATCCTGATGCGTAACCTTGACCGTCCGGTCAACATCACCAACGGGGCGAAAGGCATTACTGGCGTGGATACCCTTAACCTGTTCGGCCTTAAATTCAGCGGTGTTTATCACTGGTTCGGCGTCAAAGTACCGGCACTGTGGCTGTGGTACTACCTGCTGATGCTGTTCATTGTAGCGATCATCTTCGTCTGCCTGCGTTTGCAGCATTCACGCATCGGGCGCGCCTGGTACGCTATCCGCGAAGATGAAGACGTGGCCCGCTCGATGGGCATCAACGTGCGTAACTATAAACTGCTTGCCTTCGCGATGGGCGCGTCATTTGGCGGCGTCGCGGGCGCGCTTTTCGGCGCGTTTCAGGGCTTCGTATCGCCGGAGTCATTTACTCTGCAGGAGTCGATTGCCGTGCTGGCTATGGTGGTGCTGGGCGGAATGGGACACATCCCGGGGGTTATCCTCGGTGCGGTACTACTCACCGCCCTGCCCGAGCTGCTGCGCAGTCAGGCCGCGCCCGTTCAGCAGGCGTTGTTCGGTACAGTACTGGTTGACCCGGAAGTTCTGCGCCAGCTGTTTTACGGCCTGGCGCTGGTGCTGGTGATGCTGGTACGCCCGTCCGGTATCTGGCCGCTACGCCACAGAGAGGTGAAAGCATGAGCCTGCTTACCGTGCGTAACATGACCAAACGCTTTGGCGGACTGACCGCCGTAGACGATGTCTCTCTGAGCGTGAATAAAGGCGAGATATACGGTCTGATTGGCCCTAACGGGGCGGGTAAAACCACCTGCTTTAACCTGATAACCGGGCTGTATCCGGCAGACAGCGGCGTGTTTTCGATTGCCGATAAACCCTACACGCCAAAACAGATCGAGAAAGTGACCGCCGCCGGGATTGCCAGAACCTTCCAGAACGTGCGGTTGTTCAATGAGATGTCGGTCCTCGAAAATGTAATGGTGGGCCGTCACGTGCGCACCCGCAACGGTTTGTGGGCCGCGCTAAGCCGCCATAAGCGGGCCCGCCAGGAAGAAGCAGAAACGCGCGAGCAGGCCTGGCACTGGCTGGCGTACACCGGGATTGCCAAATTTGCCCACTACCGGGCAAGCGATCTGGCCTATGGCCACCAGCGCCGTCTCGAAATCGCGCGGGCGCTGGCAACGGATCCGCTCATGCTGGCGCTGGATGAACCCGCCGCCGGAATGAACGCGGTGGAAAAAATAGCCCTTGGGGAGTTGCTTACCCGTATCCGCGATGACGGTAAAACCCTGCTAATGATTGAACATGACGTCAAGCTGGTCATGGGAATCTGTGACCGCCTGACGGTGCTTGATTACGGCAAAACGCTCACCACCGGGACGCCCGACAGCGTACGTCGCGACCCGGCGGTTATCGCCGCCTGGCTTGGAGGCAACGCCCATGTCTGAACTCTTAGTCGTTGAACGTCTGGACGTGCATTACGGCGGTATCCAGGCGGTACGCAATGTCTCGTTTACTCTGCATGAAGGCGAACAGGCCACGCTTATTGGCGCTAACGGTGCGGGGAAAAGCTCTACCGTAAGGGCGATCACCGGGCTGGAACGCTTTAGCGGCATGATGACATTCAATGGCAAAAATGTGTCTAAGCACCCACCCGAAGCCCTGTTGCGGGACGGGCTGGTCATGGTCCCTGAAGGCCGCGGTATTTTTGCCCGTATGACCGTGCTGGAAAATCTGCAGATGGGGGCATGGTCAAGGCGTGACACTGTCACGATAAAGCGAGAACTGGAGGCGATTTTGGCCCGTTTTCCACGGTTGGCAGAGCGCCAGCATCAGCTAGCGGGTTTGCTTTCCGGGGGAGAACAACAGCTGCTGGCGCTGAATCGCGCCCTGCTGAGCCGCCCGCGTTTACTGATCCTTGACGAACCCTCAATGGGCCTCGCCCCGAAGATGGTAGAGAACATCTTTGCCGTCATTGCCGGGCTGCGTGAGCGCGGCGTCGCCCTGCTGCTTATCGAGCAAAATGCGCGTCTGGCGCTGGAAGTGACCGACAACGCGTGGGTGATGGACAGCGGCAGCATTGTTCATCACGGCGCGTCGCAGGCGATGCTCAACAACGACCACATTGCACAGATTTATTTGGGCGACATGCCCGTTTGACACCACCAACACCAGGGAACAACAATGAAAACAGTAAAAATCAGTGCGCTCAGCGCCGCTATTCTGTTCAGCGGTTTGGCCCCGACGGGCGCATGGGCCGCGGGGAGTGAAACCGTGGTCATCGGCCTTGCGGGCCCGTTAACCGGCCCGTCAGCCCGTATCGGTAAAGATCTGGAAAACGGTGCACAGTTGGCCATTGACGACATCAATAAGCAGCATCCGACCATTGGCGGTAAAGCGGTGATTTTTAAACTGCAGTCCGAAGATGACCAGTCCGACCCGCGTACCGCCGTCGCCGTGGCACAGCGTCTGGTAGACAGCGGCGTTGTGGGCGTTGTCGGCCACTGGAACACCGGCACCAGCATTCCGGCGGCACGTGTGTATCACGATGCAGGTATTGCGCAGGTGGCGCCCGTCGCCACTGGCCATGCCTATACCCAACAGGGCTTTGATACCAGCTTTCGCGTAATGGGCCATGACGATGACGGCGGCCAGTTTGCCGGTCAGTACGCGGTGAATACCCTGAAAGCCAAACGTATTGCGGTGATTGACGACCGCACCGCCTTTGGTCAGGGTCTGGCAGATGAGTTTATAAAATCGCTGGAAGCCCAGGGCGTGAAGATCGTTGACCGCCAGTACGTTGATGACAAAACCGTGGACTTTAGCGCCGTTTTGACCGCTATCCGCAGCAAAAATACCGACCTGATCTTCTTCGGCGGCGTGGATAGCCAGGCCGCACCGCTGGCGCGTCGAATCAAACAGTTGGGCATGAACGCCACGCTGATGGGCGCAGGCGGCTTTGTCAGCCAGACCTTCCTGCAGCTGGCGCAGAAAGAGGGGGAAGGCGTCGTTGCGCTCGAACCGGGTCTGCCGGTTGACCAAATGCAAGGCGGTAAAGCCTTCGAACAGGCGTATCAGTCACGTTACCACACCCATATCGAACTGCACGCGCCGTTCGCCTATGACGCCACCCGCGTACTGGTGGCCGCGATGGAAAAAGCAGACTCGGTCGACCCGTCGGCGTATCTGCCTGCCCTGCGCGCCATCAATTATGCCGGCGTCACCGGAGAGATCGCTTTTGATAAAGAGGGCAACCTGAAATCGCCATCCTTCACCGTCTATAAAGTCGTTGACGGCAAATGGCAGCCGCAAACCGTGCTGGGCGGCGCGCAAGCTAAGTAACGTAGTGAGGCAATGCGATGAGTGATAATAATGAGCTGGGCATTCTTGCCCGCCGGAAAATTGAAGCAGAAATTATTAAGCCAATTTATGAAATCCTGGTGCGCGAAATTGGTAAAGCCCGCGCCCAGGCGGTGATTGGCGAGGCCATTGAGCAGGCCGCCATTCACGCGGGCAGAACATTTGCCAGCAAAGAACCTGACGGCGCGGACGTGAAGAGCTTTATCGCCCTGCAGTATCTTTGGGAGAAAGATAACGCCCTGGACGTTAACGTGATCGACGCCGATGAACATCAGTACAACTACAACGTCACCCGCTGCCGCTACGCCGAGATGTATCACGAAATGGGGCTGGGAGAAATCGGTCATCTGCTCTCCTGCGCCCGCGATGAAAAATTCATCGTGGGCTACGCGCCGGACGTCGAACTGACCCGCACCACCACCATTATGCAGGGCGGAACGTGCTGCGACTTCCGCTATCGCAGCAAAAAGGATACCCCATGATCCACGTTAACGCGCAACGGCTGTGGACAACACTCGAAATGCTGGCGCAGATTGGCGGCACGCCCGCCGGTGGCGTGACACGTCTGGCGCTCAGCGAAGAAGATCGTATCGCGCGGAACCTGTTGCGCGACTGGGCGCTGGAGGCCGGACTGACCTGCGATGTAGATAGCATGGGCAACATGTTTATCCGCCGGGTGGGCAAGAACTCAACGCTTGCCCCGGTAATGACCGGCTCACACGTCGACTCCCAGCCGCTCGGCGGCAATTACGATGGCATTTACGGCGTGCTGGCCGGGCTGGAAGTGCTACGCACGCTGAACGATCGCCAGGTGCAGACCGAGCGCGATATCGTGCTGGTGAACTGGACTAACGAAGAAGGCGCACGGTTTGCGCCGGCCATGCTTGCCTCGGGCGTCTGGGCGGGCCAGCTTACCGAAGAATTTGCCTGGTCCAGAATGGATAATAAAAAAGTCACGGTCCGCGAAGCCCTCGAGGCAATAGGCTACCGGGGAGAACGCCCCGCACGCGCGTTCCCGGTTCACGCCTGCTACGAACTGCACATCGAGCAAGGGCCAATTCTGGAAGATGACGCCATTGATATCGGGCTGGTGCGTGCGGCGATGGGCCAGCGCTGGTTTACGCTTACGCTGGACGGTTTTGCCGCCCATGCCGGTACCACACCGATGCACAGCCGTCGCGACGCCTTGACCGCCTTCGCCGAACTGGCGCTGAAAGTGGAAGAGATTGGCTATCATCATGCGCCTGACGGACGCGCAACCATTGGCATGGCGCAGGTCACGCCAAATTCCCGCAACGTGGTGCCGGCGCGGGTCGTGTGCAGCGTTGAGTTTCGTCACCCGGAACAGGCAGCGCTTGAGGCGATGGAATTCGCGCTACACCAGGCGGCAGAAAGCCTCGCCGCACGCGGCGTTACCGCCAGCGTCGAACGCCTGTTTGATTATGCCCCAATAGCGTTTAATGAGGCGTGCCTGGCGAGAACGGCCAACGCGGTTGCCGCGCTGGGCTATTCCTCTAAGCTGATGGTGTCCGGCGCCGGACACGATACCTGCTACGTCAGCAAAATCGCCCCTGCCAGCATGATTTTTATCCCCTGCGTGAAAGGTATCAGCCATAACGAAGCGGAAAGGATCCTGCCGGCGTGGTCAGAGAAAGGGGCGAATGTGTTGTTGCACAGCGTGTTAGCCGCCGCGCAGGAAACATAAGCCCGCCACGCGGCGGCCAGGCCCTCGCCCCTGCGGGCTGAGGGCTATTTACTGTTTCGGTACTTTCGCCAGACTGAACCAAATGCCCACCGCCAGCAGCAACAACATGCCTCCTGCACTGCCTAACGCCACGCTGTGGGAGGTGATAAACGCCGTTTTCGCCGCCTCGGTAACCGCCTCCGCCAGCGCGGGGGTAAGATCCTGTGCCACCTTCACCGCTTCGCCAATCGACGACGAGGCTTTATCAGCAAGCGTTCCATCCAGCCCTTGCGGCAGCGTAATGGACGCAGAAAAACTGCGGGTGAGCAGCAGGCCAAAAATGGCAATACCCAACCCGGCGCCCAGCTCATAAGACATGGTTTCGATCGCCCCGGCGGCAGCCGCTTTTTCTTTTGGCGCCGCGGCCATAATCGCGGAGGTTGATGCCAGAAGCGCACTGGCGGCACTGAAACCCAGCAAAACCATCAGAGCGGAGGCCTGCCACTGCTGGGTACTAAAGTCGAGCGTCGACAGGCCAATAAAACTCACCGCGCTCAGCCCCATGCCTCCTGCCGCAACGATGCGCAGCCCCAGACGCCCCACCAGCACGCCGGCTATCGGCCCGCTGAACCCGCTGGCTACCATCAGCGGTAGCATAAACATTCCGGCTTCGAACGGGGTAAAACCATGCACAAACTGCAGCTCCTGCGCCATCAACAGTTCAAAACCGACCAGCGCAATCATGGCGGTCATCGCCATCACCACGCCGCTCAGAATGACACGATGGCAGAACAGACGCATGTCGATCATCGGTACGCGGGCGCGGAGTTGGATCCGCACAAAGATAAACAGCATCACCGCGCCGGTAATGAGCGTACAGGCTACCAGCCAGGGCGACAGCACCCCTTTCAGCGCCGTTTTCGCACTGTAAACCAGCAGCAGGATGGCCATAATCAGCATGAGCGCATGGCTAATATTCAGCGGTTGCTCTGGCCGCCCCTGTTGGGCTGGCACCAGGCGTGCCGCCAGCGAGACCACCACCAGCACAATGGGCACGTTAATCAAAAATACCGAACCCCAGTAAAAATGTTCCAGCAAGATACCGCCAATCAGCGGGCCGAAGGCGGCACCGCCGGAGCCTACTGCCGCCCACACGCCAAGGGCGATGTTACGATCCCGCGGGTCGACAAACAGCGTGCGGATCCCCGCAAGCGTTGCCGGGATGATCATCGCCGCACCAATTGCCAGTGACGCACGCGCGGCAATCAGCCAGCCTGCCGTCGGCGCAAATGCGGCAAACAGCGACGACAAACCAAACAGGGTACTGCCGATCATCAGCAGGCGTTTGAACCCAATACGGTCTCCAAGCGCGCCCATCGGCAGTACCATCCCCGCCATCACCAGTGAATAGATATCGATAATCCACAGTAATTCGTTGCCGCTGGCACCCAGCGTCATGCTCAACGTTGGTGCAGCCACGTGCAGCACCGTCGCGTCAATCGCCACTGGAATATAGACCAGCACGATAATCACTAACGCTAACCACTGACGAAACATAAATTTCCTTATTACTCAAAAGCTGGACACATGTCCAGAATGCGATCCTACGTAAAGTTGAACACTTGTCCAGCTTTTTGTTACACTCGTTTCATACCTGTTAAGAGTGAAAAAAATGCGATATTTGAGTAAGGATGAACGAAGGGAAGCGATCCTACAGGCCGCCATGCGCGTAGCATTATCTGAAGGGCTAGCGGCAATGACGGTACGCCGTATTGCCGCAGAAGCAGGTATTGCCACCGGACAAGTCCACCACCATTTTACCTCCGGCGGCGAGCTAAAATCATTGGCGTTTGTGCGCGTGATCCGCGAGCTGCTGGACGCCGAAATCCCGGGTGAAAATGCCAGTTGGCGTGAACGGCTGCATGCCATGCTCGGCAGCGACGACGGCGGGTTTGAACCCTATATCCGCCTGTGGCGCGAAGCGCAGATCCTCGCCAGCCGCGATGCAGATATTAAAGGCGCTTATGTGCTGACCATGGAGATGTGGCACCAGGAGACCGTGGGTATCATCCTGGCGGGACACAAGGCAGGCGTATTCACCCTGTCTGACCGGGCGGAAAATATCGCCTGGCGCTTGATTGGCCTGGTCTGCGGCCTTGACGGCATTTACGTATTAAATATGCCCCAAATGGACGATGCCGCATTTAATAAACATCTGGATAAATTAATCTCGCTGGAGTTGTTTTAACTTCGCTTTTCTGGAGAAAGAGGTCGGCAATAAACAGCGTGCATCAATAGTCCCGCGTCATTGCCGTCAGTTCTGCCAGTGAAAAACCGTGTTTCGGATGGTCAACGCCCAAACCAAACTGCTCCTGCATTAGCTGATAAAGGGCTTGCGGATCCGCCAGATGGATCTGTTCTTTTACATGGTCGCCTTGCCAGTGCGTAAAGTTGAAGTTAGTCAGCGTAAGTTTGCCGCCGTCCGGCAGGTGGCGACACATGAGTAAATGATGGCGGAAGTGCGATTGTGGCCAGTGTGCTGACCAGAAATTCCCCATAACGTAATCACTGAAATACTGCGTCGTCAGGTCAAAATGGTACATTGACTGCCAGTGTTCGTGATGAAGGAACTGCAATACCCACTCATTACTTTCGCTCAGCAGACGATAGAGCCCGTGCGGCGTCTCTTGCTCTTCATTCGCGATGAGGCGGATCGGGGCCGTCAGCGTTTGCCCTCCGAAGCCAACGTCGGCGATCCAGCGCTCGCCGTTCAATTCCACCAGCAGTAATCTGTGCGTACGCGGCGGCATTTGCGGCGGATTGGCTAATACCACCCGCCCGAGCACGCTTCGCACGCAGAACCCTACCTCTCGCAGTACGCGCTCAAACAGGCCGTTTTGCTCGAAGCAGTATCCTCCCCGCCGTGCGGTCACGAGTTTATCGACCAGGTACTGATCGTCGAGATGAATGTCACGCGGCATCACGACATCAATGTTCTCGAAGGGGATCGCGCAGTTGTGATGTAAATGCAGCCCGCGCAGGGTATCGATATCCACCTGAACGGGCTGTTGCCAGCCCGTGCGGGCGAAATAAGCACTCAGAAATGGGGACATGATTCGCTTCCTTGGTAGGGTTTTCCTTGTTTATAAACTATTTTCCCGTAGACACATGCGTAAATGTGCTTTTTATCGCTGCGCGTTGCGCTGGATGATGCGTCTTGATCTCTGATACGCTTCAGACGGTTAATGCCCCAATATTTGTGAAGAGGAATGGTTATGTCCGCGTTTCGTCCTGTTGAACTCAAGCACGCCAGCCGATTGCTGAACCATGGCCCTACGGTGCTCATCACAAGCCATGATGAGAGCATCGGCAGGCGTAACGTTATGGCCGCCGCCTGGTCGATGCCTGTTGAGTTTGCCCCCCCGCGTATCGCCATTGTGGTTGACAAAAGTACCTGGTCACGCGAACTGATTGAGCGCAGCGGAAAATTTGGCATCGTCATCCCCGGCGTGGCCGCCGCAAACTGGACTTATGCCGTCGGCAGCATCAGCGGGCGCGATGAAGATAAGTTCAACTGCTATGGGATCCCCACGATCCATGGCCCCAAACTGGGCCTACCGGTAGTAGAGGAGAAGTGTCTGGCATGGATGGAGTGCCAGTTACTGCCCCTCACCTCTGCCGCAGAGCACTATGACACCCTGTTTGGTGAGGTGGTTTCGGCGGGGGCGGACGAACGCGCGTTTGTCGCCGGACGCTGGCTGTTGGATGAAGATAAACTGAGTACGTTGCATCATCTGGGTGCCGGGACGTTTGTGACCAGCGGGAAACGTGTGAAAGCCCTCGATTAAGATAAAAAGGTGAGCGAGCAGACGTGCCCGCCCACCTTGCTCCTTAAAATTAATGCTAATGTTGATCGGTTTTATTCATTTATAGGTGACTTATCATGAAGAAAAATATTTTTTTATTCGTATCTTTTTTAGATAATTTAACAGATTGAAAGTTAGAAAATTAACTGACATGTTTAACTACATCATTTTAGTTATGGATTGCCAAAAAATTACAGTTATTCCCATATTCCATTATCACAAACCTTCATTAAATCCCTATTTTTATGTGAGGCAGTTTTGTCTAATTTTGGTGCTACATTTTCAACATTATGGCTCTTTACGGTTATGCTCGTGTTGAACTTTACGCAAAAAATATCACTCCGCCATACAGTACACAGGGATGCGCCGGCGAGTCTTCGTTAGCGTGTCAAATACCTCTACTTCGGAGGTCACAATCTTTACGCCTGCTTTCCTGAGCCTTTGCACATCTGCGGCAATACGTTGAATGCCAAACCAGAAAAGGCCGTCGAGCGCCGTAACGGCAAGACCGTTTTCCAGCGCCAGCTTGAGGCGTTCCCGAGGGGCTTTAACCTGCCGGGCAATGTCCCGATAAGGCGCTTCACTTCCGCCATGCGCATCTGTTCGCTGAATGCGTGTTTTCAGATGATAGTGGTATTCATCGGGGATCCCGTCCAGCTTCATTTTGAGGCTATACACGCAACCAAAACGTTTACCATTGAACAGAACATTTTTCTGGCTGAGCGGTAGTTCCTCTCTGATCCCGGCAATCAACTGTGGCGCACGGGTCAGAAGTAACCTGAAGGGAAGTTCAAAGCTGGTGACATAATCCACATTAAGCAGCGCGAGGCGCAAGCGCGCTTCTGCCCCGGACTGCTGGTCACGACACTCTTCCAGTACCTCAGCCCACTGAAGCGTAAGGCGCTCTGGCTCAGCCGCCTCGGTCAGGAGATACTTTTCAATGCGGTAATCAATTCTTCCGGTCATGCTATACATCCCGTCGCGGTGGATGCGGTGATTCTATCGACTGGCGCGTGTTTTAGAAAGAGGGTCCAGGCGGATGAGAAACAGGCCATTATCAACCTTACGGCCGCAAGGATCGGGCTGGAGATGCTAAAGGGTCGTGCAGAACCCGCCGTATGGCGCTGTGCCGGGCCGGCGGGAATACGGTTTACATTGAATAGCCGGGTTTTTTTATCAACTTGTCCAGATTCGGGTCTATCTCGGTATCCCAGACCTGCGCTTTCCAGTCTTCAGGCTGTACCTGATTCAGCGCCACGGACACAGAGCTGTCTTTACTGTCGAAGTGGCGAATAATCACCTGAACGATGTCTTGCGCCAGCGCGGCTTTTTGGTCGTCGTTGAGATCGCGGGGAAAACATTTGATATCTATATGTGGCATGAGCAGGCTTCCTGTTTTGAGTGAGTCTTCCAGGTTAACAGATAATGACTTTCGTCTTTAACACCTTGTGCAGTTAACAACTGCATTACTGGCATGGCGCACCTTAGAGCACTTTAGTTTGCCGGAATTCAGAAATGCAAAAAAGGCCGGGGCAGAATCAACCTGCCCCAGCCCATCAGGCGGGCAGATTATCCACTATGTGCGCGAAAAGGGATTTATCGCTTTCCCGCTTCCCATAGTCGGGACTTGCCCATGCGCGATTAAACGTCACGAGATGTTCTCTCGCCTTCGCAATATCGTCGATCATTACCGCTTCAAGCTCATCATCCATCCCCATCTGGCGGCGTTGTTCATAGGTTTTATTCAGATTTACTGTTACTGCGTCTGTTAAAACAGAAATCTGTTTTGGCGTCATGTGAATATATAAACAATGGTAAGCAATTACGCCAGACTGCTGAACCGTACCATCGTGTGAAAAAGATTTCACTTTTTTATCCAATAATTTGGCAGACAATTGAAATCCTGTTTGTTTTTCAAATCCCCGGAGGGCGTCTTTGGTGATGTTTAATATATCCTCTGCACTTTCTTGATCCGTTCTGCCACCGGGCAAGAGATATTGTCCGGAAAACTTCAGAACATCCCCTTCAATATTGCCAACGTATTCATAATTAAAGAACAGGCCGTAAACTTTTTTCCTTATCAAAAACAATGAGTTATCAACGCGTGAATATATGCAAACATATGCGTAAGACATAAACATCTCAACCAATCGTTAATTAATTCTGAAGAAGTAACATCATTATAAAAACCATATGCTTATGTATATTTTATAAGATTTACCTTTTTTGAAGTTATACCCTGTGCTTTATAATTAATTTAGTATCTTTCTTAAGCTGGTAATTTACCAGAAAAAGATCTTACGCAGAAATATGGGGTTTATTGAAGTTTTATGATGTGATGCAGATCAAACATCACTCAATGGCATTCGTTTTATTGTTCAATATTTTACAATCGATCGATTGCGTGAATGATAAGCTAATGGATAATTGATCAGGCTGATCAATTACCTCTTTTTGCCGCACAGGATTAATTTTTTCGATGGCTACATCAGACTGACAGGCACCTGTGATTCGCACCAGGCGAACAGGCGAAAAAGCGCGGAGTGGTGATGCCAGCGTATTCCGGAGGATTATTTTCAGGGGAGAATACGCCAGCATTACTAATATGAGAGCGTCTGATATTGTGGGTCAGTGACTTTTTCAAGCCACTCAACGGGGCTACCGTTTACTGCTTCAGCAATGGCAATGTGGGTCATCGCCGTTTGTGCGCTGGCGCCGTGCCAGTGTTTCACACCCGGCGGGATCCACGCGATATCGCCCTGGTTTAGGGGTTGCGCCCCTTTTCCCCACTCCTGTAACCAGCCGCGGCCCTGGGTCACAATCAATGTTTGTCCCAGCGGATGGGTATGCCAGGCGGTACGCGCCCCGGGTTCAAACGTTACGGTTGCTCCACCCACTTTAGCGGGTTCTGTCGCCTGGAAAGGGGCATCAATACGCACTGTACCGGTAAACCACGCCTCCGGGCCCTGAATCGATGGTAATGAACCGCTACGGATAATTTTCATGTTCAACTCCTCGTTTGCTGTTGCGCTAACAGTAGCGCAAAGTCACGGCGGGCATTAGACTGCATAATCAGAAAGGAACCATGAGCATAATTCATAAATCAGGTGCGTCGCGATGTTAAAAGACAATTTCAATGATCTCCTCTCTTTTATAGTTGTCGCCCGCGAGCGCAGCTTCACGCGAGCAGCGGCGCAGTTGGGGGTTTCGCAATCAGCGCTGAGCCATGCGATGCGTAATCTGGAAGCCCGGCTGGATGTCCGCTTGCTAACCCGAACCACCCGCAGCGTGGTTCCCACTGAAGCCGGAGAACAGCTTTTCATGCGCTTAAGCCCGCATCTGCTGGAAATCGAACAGGAATTAGCGGCGCTTCGGGATACGCGCGACAGGCCTGCGGGAAATATTCGCATTACCGCCGGCGAACATGCGATGAGCGCCGTTCTGTGGCCGGTACTGAAGCCTTTTATGGCGCAATATCCCGATATCAACGTTGAGGTAACGGTCGATAACGGTCTCACCGATATTGTTGATGGCCGGTTCGACGCAGGCGTGCGTCTGGGAGACCAGGTGGCGAAAGATATGATTGCGCTACGGATCGCGCCGGATATGCCCATGGCCGTGGTTGGCTCGGCGGATTATTTGCAGCGTTTCGGCGTGCCACAAACGCCGGATCAGCTTGCTCAGCACCGCTGCATCAATATGCGCCTGCCGACGCGCGGTGGGTTATATGCCTGGGAGTTTGAGCGTGACGGACGCGAACTGCGCGTGCGGGTGGAAGGCCAGCTCACACTTAATAGCCTGACGCAGCGTATCGATGCTGCCGAAAGCGGACTGGGGCTTGCCTATGTGCCTAAAGATAGCGTCCGGGAGGCGCTCGCCGGAGGACGGTTAATCCAGGTTTTAGAAGCATGGTGCCCGACATTTGACGGCTATCATCTTTACTACCCCAGCCGCCGTCAACACACCACCGCGTTTGCTCTGCTGGTAGAGTCATTACGCCAGACTTGAGCGTTCTCCGGGGGGGAATCATCAAGCAAATCTGATGTTTAATACGCTCTGTCAGTGCGTGATTTGTCTAAAAATACACCACAATTCAGCGCCTTGTGGCCTTCATCTGTTCTGAGCACACAATTTCCTTCGAGGTGCGTCACTTTCGGCACGGTTATATTTTGCGTCACTGATCAATTGCGGGTAGGATGCCTCGCCATGTTTCACCTTATCCATACGCAGAATGACTGGAAAGGCGGCATGTGTCTGCACAGAGGCAATCGTTTGGTTTTCCCTCTGCCAGACAGAAAACGATGACAACAGGACAGACGGGTAAAACAGGTAACTCAATGAATACAAGCAATAAAAGCGCATCCGATCATCATGCTGCGAAACGTCGCTGGTTGAACTCTCATGAAGCGGGCTATCAAAAGGCGATGGGTAACCGCCAGGTGCAAATGATCGCCATCGGCGGCGCTATCGGCACGGGTCTGTTTTTAGGTGCAGGCGCGCGTCTGCAGATGGCGGGGCCGGCTCTCGCCCTGGTGTATCTGGTGTGCGGGATCTTCTCGTTTTTTATCCTTCGTGCGCTGGGCGAACTGGTTCTTCACCGCCCTTCCAGCGGCAGTTTTGTCTCTTACGCTCGCGAATTCCTCGGTGAGAAAGCCGCTTATGTCGCAGGCTGGATGTACTTTGTTAACTGGGCAATGACCGGGATCGTGGATATCACCGCCGTGGCGTTGTATATGCACTACTGGGGCGCGTTTGGCGATGTTCCTCAATGGGTGTTCGCCCTCGGCGCGCTGGCGATTGTCGGTACCATGAACATGATCGGCGTGAAGTGGTTCGCTGAGATGGAGTTCTGGTTTGCCCTCGTGAAGGTGCTGGCGATCGTGGTCTTCCTGGTGGTCGGTACGGTATTCCTGGGCAGCGGCAAGCCGCTGGATGGTAATACCACCGGCTTCCATCTGATAACCGATAACGGCGGTTTCTTCCCGCACGGACTCCTGCCTGCGCTGGTGCTGGTTCAGGGCGTGGTGTTCGCCTTCGCCTCTATCGAACTGGTCGGGACAGCAGCGGGTGAATGTAAAGACCCGCAGACCATGGTGCCAAAAGCGATCAACAGCGTGATCTGGCGTATCGGCCTGTTCTATGTTGGTTCCGTGGCGCTGCTGGTACTGCTGTTGCCGTGGAATGCATATCAGGCGGGCCAGAGTCCGTTTGTCACCTTTTTCTCTAAACTGGGTGTCCCTTACGTTGGCAGCATTATGAACATCGTGGTGCTAACGGCTGCCCTGTCCAGCCTGAACTCCGGCCTTTACTCTACCGGTCGTATTCTGCGCTCCATGTCGATGGGCGGCTCTGCGCCAAAGTTCATGTCGAAGATGAGCAAGCAGCAGGTCCCCTATGCGGGGATCCTGGCGACGCTGGTGGTGTATGTCTTTGGCGTGTTCCTGAACTATCTGGTGCCGTCTCGCGTATTTGAGATCGTACTGAACGTCGCCGCGATTGGCATTATCGCCTCCTGGGCCTTTATCGTGATTTGCCAGATGCGTCTTCGCAAAGCGATTAAAGAAGGCAAAGCTGCTGAAGTGAGCTTTAAGCTGCCAGGCGCGCCGGTGACCTCGTGGCTCACCCTGCTCTTCCTGCTCAGCGTCCTGGTGCTGATGGCGTTCGATTACCCGAACGGTACTTACACCATCGCCACCATTCCTCTGCTGGCGGTACTGCTCATCGCTGGGTGGTTTGGCGTGCGTAAACGCGTAAATGAAATTCACCTCACCGCGCCGGTTCATCCTGAGAATGAAAAGCAGGACGGCCCGCTGATTGAAGAGAAGTCGCGTTAACCACTAACCAGGGAAGGCAAATTGCCTTCCCTTTTTTATCGCCTTACAGCGCGATACGTATTACGTCGTCAGGCCGGGTCGCTTCCTGCTGGCGGGTCGATTTTTGCTTCACCGTCACGTACAGCGTCTTGCCATCGGCAGAGAGCGCCAGGCTATTTGGATGAACCGGCGTATCGTAGGTTTTGATGACCTTGTAGCTTTTGGTATCAATAACGCTTACCTTTCCTGCTTCGCGGTGCGTAACGTATGCTTCATTGCGCGCCGGATTAAACAGAACCGCCAGCGATTCTGGCGCCGCGATTTTCGCCATCACGCTGCCCTCTTTCAGGCTGACTACCAGCACTTCCGGCTGTTTTGAATCGGTGACAAAGGCGCGTTGCCCGGCGGTATCAAGGCTCAGGTTCAGATAAAAATGCTCTTTGCCGTCGTCCTGAATTTTTTTACGACTCAGGATTTTATTAGTCGCCGTATCAATTGTCACCAGCTCGCCGTCAGCGTTGGTGGTATAGAGCCGTTTTGCCTGCGCGTCCAGCGCCAGGCCGGTGCTGAACTTGCCGGTATCGGCGATAGTCTCTTTCAGCTTTAACGTTGCACAATCCACGACCCAGATGACGCTCTCTTTACCGATACCGGTGATGTATACCGTATTGGTGGTTTCATCCGCTACCAGCTGGCGCGGCTGCAGCGGTTTGACCGTTTCGCTACGTTTGCGCTCGTCAAGCACCAGACGCCCTTTCACATCGCCCGTTTTCGCGTCGATCGCGGTCACCGCACTACTGGTAGTGTTACCAAACCACAGCGTCTGAGTCGCGTTATCAAAGGTCGCGCCAAACGGTTTGAGATCGTTATGAATGGCTTGCGTCACGTCCAGCGTGACCGGATCAAGGCGATAGACAATGCCGCCCTTATCCATTTTACGACTTTGCGATGTCGCCACCCACAGCGCGTTCTCCTGCTGGCTCACGGCCATCTCATAAGCGCCTTTACCCACCGCTTTACGCAGCATTTTTTCAACGGCATGAGCCTGGAACGAACCCGCAAGCATCAAAGAACCTAACAGCAGAGAACCCCGCAGTCGCGGCGAGCACAGATGACGTAAAGACATAACAATTCCTTTTAAAATTTGCTGATTTACGGCTGACATGGCTTCCGGCAGGCAACGTCATGGCATTGCCGCTATTTTAATGAGAATAGTAATCATTAATGAAAGAAAAGTGGAGTTTTTCTTTCCCTGGCCCCTATCATTAACGCAATGTGCGGTTATAGTTTTCAAAACATTTACAAAAGATTTAACATACGTGTACATGTTCCATTTGGTTCGTTTTTCATTACATAACCGGTTTTATTCATGAAAATCATTTTTGCCCGTAAGGCAACGCTCCCATTGTTGCTGGTACCTGTCATTCTTGCGCCCATCGATGCCATGAGCGCAGATGAGCAGACCCTGATCGTTAGCGCTACGCCGCAAACCGTCTCTGAGCTGGATACGCCAGCCGCGGTGAGCGTGGTTAATGGCGATGATATGCGCCAGGCAGCACCGCGAATTAATCTGTCTGAATCTCTCGCCAGCGTCCCAGGCCTGCAAATTCAGAACCGCCAGAATTATGCTCAGGATCTGCAGCTCTCAATGCGCGGGTTTGGCGCCCGATCCACCTTTGGCGTGCGCGGCATTCGCATGTACGTGGACGGTATTCCGGCAACCATGCCTGATGGTCAAGGCCAGACCTCAAATATCGACCTCACCAGCGTGGATAGCGTTGAAGTATTGCGCGGCCCCTTTTCTGCCCTGTACGGCAACGCTTCAGGGGGCGTTATCAATATCAATACCCAAACCGGAAAGCAGCCACCGACCGTTGAAGCCAGTAGCTATTATGGCAGCAACGGCACCTGGCGCTACGGAATGAAAGCCACCGGCGCCATGGGCGACGGTACGCACGCGGGCGATGTGGACTACACCATTTCAACCACCCGCTTTACCACCAAAGGCTATCGCGACCACAGCGGCGCGCGTAAAAACCTCGCGAATGCCAAACTGGGCGTGCGTATAGACGACGTCAGCAAGCTGACGCTGCTCTTTAACAGCGTCGATATGAAAGCCAACGATCCGGGGGGGCTGGATTATCAGGAGTGGCGTGGCAACCCGCGTCAGTCTCCTCGCGGCGACCAGTACAATACCCGCAAAACCATCAAGCAGACGCAGGCCGGGCTGCGCTACGATCGTCAGTTGAGCGAGCAGGACGATCTGAGCGTAAAGATGTACGCCGGTGAGCGTGAAATGACGCAGTACCAGTCGATTCCTTATCAGCCGCAGCTGAGGCCAACACACTCCGGCGGCGTAATTGATATGCAACGTCACTATCAGGGCGTTGATACTCGCTGGACGCACCGCGGAGAAGTGCTGGTTCCGGTCACCTTTACCACCGGGCTCAACTACGAAAACATGAGCGAAGATCGTCGCGGATACGAGAATTTCGTCATGAGCAACGGTGTACCGGAGTATGGCGTGAAGGGTGACAAGCGTCGTAACGAACGTAACCTGATGTGGAATGTCGATCCTTATCTGCAGACCCGCTGGCAGTTAACGCAGAAACTCTCTGTGGATGCGGGCGTGCGTTACAGCTCCGTGTGGTTCGATTCTAACGATCATTATGTTACCCCGGGGAATGGCGATGATAGCGGCGAGGCAAGTTATCACAAATGGCTACCGGCCGGGTCCGTGAAATACGCCGTGACCGACGCGTGGAATCTGTATGCCGCGGCTGGACGCGGGTTCGAAACCCCTACCATCAATGAACTCTCTTATCGTTCAGATGATAAAGGCGGGCTGAATTTTGGTCTTAAGCCGTCCACGAACAACACGTATGAAGTGGGTAGCAAAACCCGCGTCGGCAACGGCCTGCTGACGGCAGCGCTGTTCCGCACCGACACCGATAATGAGATTGTGGCTGATGCCAGTTCCGGCGGACGTACCAGCTATAAAAATGCCGGTAAAACGCGTCGTCAGGGGGTTGAACTCTCCCTTGATCAGCAGTTTGCTGAAAACTGGAAGCTGAAGATGGCATGGACCTATCTGGACGCAACCTACCGCACCAACGTGTGCGGCGATGCAGAGTGTAACGGTAACCGGATGCCGGGCATTGCACGCAACATGGGTTACGCGTCGTTCGGCTGGCAGCCTGCAGAGGGCTGGTACGCGGGAACAGACGTACGTTACATGAGCGATATCATGGCCGACGACGAAAATACCGCTAAAGCCCCGTCTTACACAGTAGTCGGGCTGAATACCGGGTATAAACTCAACTACGGTAGCTGGGGAATGGATCTCTTTGGTCGCGTCGATAATTTGTTCGATAAAGAGTATGTTGGCTCAGTAATTGTGAATGAATCTAACGGGCGTTATTACGAACCCGCGCCGGGCCGTAACTATGGCGTGGGAGTGTCGGTCTCTTACCGATTTGAGTAATTGTAACCCGGCAGCACAGCGCTGCCGGGTATTTCTTAATACTATCCCCTCTTTTCTCTGCCCAACGTAACGATGCGCCCTTCTGCATTGCGAAATGTTTTGCAATATAAAATATAATGTCAGCGGTTCACCGCAATCAAGATTATCAGTTATTCTCAGGCGCACGCACAAACGAGGATAAATATATGATTGGACCAACTTCGAAGATTATTAGACCCTCTCACTCACCTATAAAAGAGGAGAGTATTCCTGTCAGTGAGGAAAAACTTAAAAATATCATAAATCGTTTAGAATCTGATATAGCGGATAACACCTGGTTTCATAAGGATTATGCACGTATGGATTTGAAAATGATGCCCGCTTTGATTGCGCAAGCAAATCATAAGCATCCAGATATGAATCTTCATTTTTTAATGTCTCCATTTGATCTGCCTGAGGAAATAGAAAAAAATATAGCGCAGGGTATTGAATCTGCCAGGTTCATCATCAACATGGGGTATAGCAGAATGCACTGTTGCGTTCTTGATTACAAAAAGATAAATGATAAAACGTCGCTAATATTGTTCGAACCCGTAAACTTTATTTTGACGAGTCCTGCTTTACTGGCTGTTAGAGTAGAAACTGCCCTGCAAAAACACCCCATACCTGACTGTCATTTATCCCTTGCAGAAATGGATATTCAGCGAAGCTCTTCTGAATGTGGTATTTTCAGTCTGGCGCTGGCAAAAAAACTTCACACTGAGCAAGAATACCTCTCCCCACTGCATGAAGCTAATATTAACGGTATGCTGGGCTCAAAGAACCAGCCTTTACAATATGCCAGGATCGACCCTTATCTCCCGGCCAGGTTTTATAAACATACGCAGAGCCAAGGCCGTCTTAATGAATATTTAAATGCCAACCCAATGCAAAAAAGCACTATCGTTAACAAAAAAAACGAAACGCTCCTTCTTAGAGCCAGTAACAATCAATCTGAAGTAAATGGCAAAATTATATCCACGTCGGCGCACAAGAAGAGAATCGCTGAATATAAGGGCTTGCTTAAATCTTGATAATATTCCTGATGGCGCAATGCCACCAGGAACTCATCACGTAAAAATTTTCACGCCAAAATTAAGGTCATCTGTGACATACTTCCTCAATTGAAATATTGCTTTCGTAAAAGTAAATTTGCTTCATCAATCAATTTATTAATGGCCTTCTGGCTGGCATCGGCATCTTTGCGCTCCAGCGCCGAGAGGAGTTCAGCATAGTGATAAGGCAAAGTGATGATATCGCTGCCCCGTTCATGAAGATAGTTAATGCATGGCCCAATGCGCACCCATAGTTGCTCAATTAATGCGCTCAACGTAGGCATTTCTGCATATTGATAGAGGGTAAAACGAAACGTGCGGTTGGATTGCAACGCCTGCTGAACGTTGCCGTTGTGCATCGCCTGATGAAACGCATCGGACAGTTCCCTCAATATTGCCAGTTTACTTTCCGACATATGTCGACAGGCCGCAGCCACTGCCATGGGTTCAAGCTGCTTTCTGATAGCGTTGATTTCGTTGTAACGATCCAGGGTCACCTCCGGCACCAGAAAGGCCTGCGCCGGGGTGGCATGCAGTGCCCCTGCTGAGACCAGTCGCAGAAGTGCTTCACGCACTGGCGTGATACTGGTGCCTAATTTATCAGCAATCTCTTTAGTAATGAGTCTGGCCCCTGGCTTCAGTGACCCCGTAATTAAAGCTCCTTTGAGACTAATCTCAACCTGCATAGTTAAGCTGATTCTCTGCGCTTTTTCTAAATGATCCAAATCAAGCATGTTCACTTCCCGTAACCAAACAAAACGCTATTTTCAGCGCCGGAGAACAAAACCGACGCCGGTTAGATATATCCTGTATCTTCATGTCTGGTATTGGAGCATTTGCTAAAAAATAAAATAACGTTGTGGTACTATTTTTCGGCTCATCTATGTTGATGGCGCGTTTGTTTGTGCAAATTAATTAAAGACAATATATCGTACTTTCACAAATATTTATGGCGGGTAATCCCGCCATAGCTGATTTTATCAGAAATCATCCGCCACGCGGATCACGACTTTACCGAAGTTTTTCCCTTCAAGTAGCCCGATCAACGCTTGTGGGGCATTCTCCAGCCCGTCGGTCACCTGTTCGCGATAGTGGATTTTCCCCTCCTGCAGCCAGCGCCCCATTTGCGCCTGGAACTCGTGGATACGGTGACCGTAGTCCTGGCCGATAATAAAGCCCTGCATCCGAATACGCTTTTTGAGGAGGGTGGCCATAAGCAACGGCAAACGGTCCGGGCCTTGCGGCAAATCTGTCGCGTTGTAGCCGCTTACCAGACCGCAAACCGGGACGCGAGCCGAGGTATTCAGTAGCGGCAGCACCGCATCAAACACTTTACCGCCTACGTTTTCATAATAGACGTCAATACCGTTCGGGCAGGCTTCAGCCAGCTGTGCCGCAAAATCCTCAGCATGATGATCCAGACACTGGTCAAACCCCAGCACCTCAACCGCATGACGGCATTTTTCAGCGCCGCCTGCCACACCGATCGCCTTACAGCCTTTGATTTTGCCAATTTGTCCCACCGTAGCGCCTACCGGACCTGTCGCTGCGGCAACCACCAGCGTTTCACCAGATTTGGGTTGCCCGATGTCCAGCAGCCCCATGTACGCGGTAAAGCCAGGCATTCCCAGGATACCCAGCGACCACGACGGATGGTCGGGGTTTTCCCCCAGGCTGACCACATCGCTGCCATCAGAAAGCGCATACGCTTGCCAGCCACTGTAGCTCAGCACCCATTCACCCGCCTTGAAATCAGGATGGTTCGACTGTTCAACGCGACTGACCGTTCCTCCCACCATCACCGCGCCAATGTCGACCGGCGGTGAATAGGAAGGTGCATCGCTCATCCGCCCGCGCATGTAGGGGTCCAGCGACAACCACACGGTGCGCAGCAGGATCTGCCCTTGCCCAGGGACGGGGACAGGTTGTTCTTCCAGACGGAAATTATCCGCGACGGGCACTCCGTGTGGACGTGTTGCCAAAACCCAGCGACGGTTTTGCAAAACAGATTGATTCATAAGGAACTCCTTATTGTGCAATGGTCATTAGAGCCTGGCGCATTATCCGACAGTTCGCATTACCATTACGAGCCAGACTGATTCAGCCTGACCACCAGATAAACACAGGATTCAGTGGTTTCATTGATAAACCGACAATCGTTAGGCGGCCCCAGCTCCAGGCAATCACCGGTCTGCATTTCGTGGCGGGTATCCCCTTCCTGAAATATCAGCTCACCGGATTGAAGCCAGATCAGCTGACGCGCCAGCGCGTAGGATGCTGCAGGCATGGGGATATCGCTCCCTGCCGGCAATTCAACCTGAACCAGATCGATTGGCAAATCGGTGCGTGGCGACACGTGGCGGCGCAGATAGTGGGTTTGCGGATCGCGCCAGACAGGCTGGTTCGCGACGCGTAGCAATTTCCCTTCCTGCATCTCTGCCCGGGCAATAAGTGTCGACATGCTGATACCGAACGCACCGGAGAGCCGGGCAAGCAAGGTCGCCGTTGGGCTACTGTCGCCGCGCTCAATCTTATGGATCATCGCGCGTGAAACAGCTGCACGCTCGGCAAGCTCGCTCAATGACCAGCCGCGAGACTCACGTTCAAGGCGAATCCTTGCGCTAATGCGTTGATTAATCGTGTCTGTCATAGTGTTCATCACGTCATACTATAGTGTATGAACTGCATTTCAATGGCGTTTTCCATAACAAAATAATATGACTTATGCTGTAGTGACTTTACCACAGCCTTGTGTACTATCGTAGCTATTGCGTAATACTATAGTAAACATTTTATACGGGGCCTAACCATGCGTGTTCGTCATGCCTGTAAAGTAGATTGCGCCGCAATAGGTGAGATCTACAATTATGCGGTGGTGCATACCGCTGCAATCTGGAACGACACCACCGTTGATACCGATAACCGTATCGCCTGGTTCGAGGCGCGTACGCTGATGGGATATCCGGTACTGGTGAGTGAAGAGGATGGCGTTATCACCGGATATGCTTCCTTCGGCGACTGGCGAGCCTTTGACGGCTTTCGCCATACGGTAGAACATTCGGTTTACGTTCATGCGGATCATCAGGGTAAAGGCGTTGGTCGGACATTAATGAACGCGTTAATTATTGAAGCCCGTAAAATCGGTAAACACGTGATGGTGGCCGGTATTGAAGCGCAAAACCAGGCCTCTGTTCATCTGCATGAGACGCTGGGTTTTGTGACAACCGGGCAAATGCCGCAGGTGGGCACCAAGTTCGGCCGCTGGCTGGATTTAACCTTTATGCAGTTGCAGCTTGACGAGCGTAGCAACCCGGATGAGATGTCATGAATCAATCGCTGACCCTGGCGTTTCTGGTCGCTGCGGGCGTCGGGCTGGTGGTACAAAATACCCTGATGGTGCGCATTACCCAGACCTCCTCCACCATTCTTATCGCAATGCTGTTGAATTCGCTGGTGGGTATCGTGCTGTTTATCTCTATTTTGTGGTTCAGACAGGGCTTCAACGGGTTTGGCGAGCTGGCCTCCACAGTGCGCTGGTGGACCCTGATCCCCGGACTATTAGGATCATTTTTTGTTTTCGCCAGTATCAGCGGATATCAGAACGTCGGCGCGGCGACAACTATCGCCGTGCTGGTGGCGAGCCAGTTAATTGGCGGGCTATTGATGGACGTGTTAAAAAGCAACGGCATACCTCTGCGCGCGCTGATTGGCCCGGTGTGCGGCGCAGCGATGCTGGTCGTGGGGGCCTGGCTGGTCGCCAGGCGTCAGTTTTAGAGGATCGTCCCGCCCTTCGTCAGTTGCTCGTGGCGCGCGTCCATCTCTTCCTTGTGCTGCTTACCGTGATGGGCTATCGCGGTACGTAGACGCTGTTGCTGGGTAAAACGCTCTTCGCGGCTCAGCCCGGCGTCATCGCTTAATTCAATCAGCAATGTATTCATATTCGCGATAACGCTCTCTTCAAGGGCCGCATCAACGCGGGCGGTGATCTCGGTTAAATGTGACATTGTCACTCCTAATTTACTGCCGGATGGCGGCTACGCCGGGTCCGGCATGACGTCAGTTCAGTTTCGCTTTTGAGAAATCGCTTCCCATCAGGCTCACGCTGTAACCCGTGATATTACTGCGGGTTGCATAGAATGTTTTGCCGTTAGCCAGCGCAATCCACGGCGCCTGCTGGTAGAAAATGTCCTGAGCCTGACCGTACAGCTTCGCACGCTCGGCGGGGTTGCTGGTTAGTTTGGCTTTCTGGACCAGGGAATCATACCCCTTGTCACACCAGCGTGCGGCGTTTGAACCGGTCTTAATGCTGTTACACCCCAGCAGCACATCGGCAAAATTATCCGGGTCACCGTTATCGGACATCCAGCCAAACAGCGCGGTGTCATGCTCGCCTTTGCGCATGCCGGAAAGATATTCCCCCCATTCATATGAGACGATTCTCGCCTTCACGCCCACTTTCGCCCAGTCTGCCTGGACCATTTCCGCAATACGGCGTGAATTTGGGTTATAGGGCCGTTGCACTGGCATGGACCAAAGCGTAACGTCCGCGCCTTGCTCCAGACCGGCCTGCTTGAGCAGGGCTTTCGCTTTTTCAGGATCGTAGCGGTAGTCCTGCAGATCTTCCCTGAAGCCCAGCATGTTGGGCGGGATGGGCGATTTTGCCACCGTACCGGACCCCATAAATACCGCGTTCACGATGGCCTGCTTGTCGGTCGCATAGTTCAGCGCCTGGCGCACCAGCACGTTATCAAAGGGTTTTTTCTCGGTGTTAAACGCCAGGTAGCCCACGTTCAGCGCATCCACTGAATGTAGCGTCAGATCCTTATTTTTGTTGATGACAGCAAACTGTACCGGCGAAGGCGCGGGAATAATCTGGCATTCGTTAGTTTGCAGTTTCGCCAGGCGTGTTTCCGCGTTGGGGGTGATTGAGAAAATCAGGTGCCTGGTCGGTACGGGGCCGTCCCAGTAGTTCGGGTTGGCGACATAGCGAATCAGTGAATCCACCTTGTACTGCTGCAATACATAAGGCCCGGTGCCGATGGGCCAGGTATCGACGTTTTCAGGTGTTCCCTTTTTCAGCATGTCGTTAGCATATTCAGCCGAGAGAATGGATGCGAAATCCATTCCCCAGTCGGCCAGGAAGGCCGCGTTAGGTTCGCTGAGGGTAAACTGAACATGATAATCATCGGTCTTCTTAATTACCTGGATGAGCTTATCCAGCCCTACATCATTAAAATATTCGTAATTACCCTGCGAAACGTGGTGATATGGATGTTTAGGGTCTTTCTGACGCATAACGGAGAAAATGACATCATCGGCATTAAAGTCGCGGGTCGGCTTGAAGTATTTATTACTGTTGAACTTTACGCCCTTACGCAGCGTAAACGTATAAGTCTTGCCGTCGGGAGATATTGTCCATGACTCTGCCAGTGACGGAACAGGGGTGTTTTTTTGCGGGTCAAAATTGATCAGGCGATTATATAGCACTTGAGAACTGGCAACAAATGAGGGGCCGGAGCTGGCAATCTGCGGGTTGAAGGACTCCGGCGAGGCCTCTGAGCAGTAAATAATGGTGTCGTTGCTCGCCGCCCAGGCGGCACTTGCCGGTAAAAGAGCGCTTAGCGCGAAGGCCAGCAGCGTTTTCCCTGTAGACATGGTTATAACCCTTTCGTTTTTTTATAGTGTAAGTAATAACAGCACAGCCGTTATGACCTGGCAAATAACGAAACACTATCAGGTTATTCTAAAGCCGCGTTTTTCGCTGGTTTAACCATCAGCATACAGACTGTGATTTGCCTTAAGTGACATTATTCGTCAAGGGTTCTATGCCGCAAGAAATCGGCTCTTTTGGCGTCTCTTCCTCCGTTTGTTTGCCTTCCCCTTTCGTTAAAGTGACGGCGTGAAGAAGTCTATGGGATCAAATCGTGGCAAAAACTCTTTTACGCAGCGGCAATCTGGATGATTTCCAGGCCGTTGGCGGCGGCGGTCAGGCCGTTTTTGAATCAGCATTGCAAATCCGTGAAGCACTCCGCCTGCGCAAACAGCAGGACATCGTCGACTGTCTGGCCATTCCACAGGTTAACGATGGCGGCGACCGCGTTGACTGGTACTCTCCTGTCGAAGGTCGCGTGTGCAGCTGGAAAGCCGCCGACGAAGAGAACCGATTACGCGCCCTGCGCTATCTGGAAAATACCCTGGCCTGCGTTGATTCGCTGAGTAAGAAATGCCTCCAGTCGCCCAAAACGGCGCAACAACTTTTCGGCTCCCTGCTCTCTAAAGCCTTTCAGTTTCCGGGCGAAAACTTCCTGTTTCTGGTTGACGGTAAACCGGTGATTAGCTTCTGGGGCTTTGTGAACCTCAATGAAAACGCACGTGACGACGTACTTGACTGTTTGCGCGAATCGCTCGCTCCTGAACCTGCTCCCGTTGTGATTGCAAAGCCAGATCCAGAGCCTGAACCTGTTACCGACGCGCCGTTGATCCCCCCTGCATCTGTGGTGCGTATCACGCCGGAAGCGCTATACGCACCGGAGCCTGCGGTTGTTGTGCCAGCGCCCGAAGCGCAGGCGCCGGTACGTGCGCCTGCAAGCGTGGCGAAAAAACGTCGCGTGCCGCTGTGGTCGCTTCCCGTTGCCGCAGTGATGGTGGCCGCCGTCGTCGCGCCGCTGCTGTGGCCAAAGCAGGCACCGTCCGCAGAGCCTGTGCCTGTTGCCCTTGCGCCAAAATCAATTAACGCCGTCGAGTTGCTGGCGATGCATCTTCCCCTGCAGCAGGCAGACGTTGTCGAGCGCAACGTGCAAGTCCCCGCTCCCGCGCCAGAAACGCCGCCCGTGATTATCGCGGCGATCCCGAAAGGCGCCATGGTGATGGAAGCAAATCAGGTGAAAGCCGGATCCACCCGATTTCTGAACGGCTCCTGGCGCGCGTTGCTGGATGTGAAGGACCCGATCACGGGCAAGCCGCCGTCATTGCGCTACCAGATCCAGAATAATAAAGGGTTCGCCCGGGTTGTTCATGGCCATAATGTCGTCTGCCGCGTTGAGGTGTTCTCAGGGCTGCACAGTACTGGCGAGCTGATGATCAAAAGCCGGGGTAATGCCCGCTGTACGGACGGTTCTCGTTACCCGATGCCGGAAATCGCCTGTAAAGCAGGCACCAGCGATATTGCAGAGTGCCAGGCTCGCTATGATGCAAAAACCGTCGTTCCACTGACGTTCAAGAAAGCAGGTGTATGATTCTATGCGGGTAAATCTTTGCGACTATAAACAGAGCGTCACGCTTATTGCCAACAGCGGCGTACAATTCCTTGATTTTGGCCTCACTCCGCAGGACACCGCCAGCAATGGGCGTTTCGTACGTAAAACCGCCAATGGCCCGCTTTTGCGCCTCAATTTCGACCTGGTGAATGGCCGTTACACGCTACCGGTAACGGGCGGCGGTCAGCCTGAGGTGGTCAAACCCGAGACCACAATTCCGCTACACCACTCGCTGGCGGTGCTTGACGGCGTATGGCTACCGGTTCCCTTCCTGCGCTTTAACCCGCCGCGTACTTTTGTTGACGGCCCCGATAACTGGGCTCGGGTTCAGGTACGCAAACTGGATGCGGCTGACCCCGCAGGCAATACCCACCGCGTTACGCTGGCGCTCGATAGCCAGATAGCGGAACATGCCAACTTCGCCCTCGCCCCGGTCAAAAACGATATTCTCAACGGGACCCGCTTTGCGCTGGCCTGGCGTGATGACGAGGTGGAAAACTTCCTCGACCAGACATGGATAGACGGCTGGCTGCGCGAGGCGTTCACCCAGTTTGCAACAAGCGTTGAAAACCGCTCTGAGCGCGACCTGCAGCAGGCGATGCGCGGCTTTGAGTATCAGGCGCACTGGCTCAACGTGCTGGCCATGCTCGGCGAACAACTCACCGTGCCTGAAGTAAAGTTTGTTACCCATACGCTCAGTACCCCCGCGATCCCCGTCGACCTGATCCTCGACGTGGGCAATACCCATACCTGCGGCGTGATTATCGAAGATCATGGCGATGCGAACGACGGCCTGCGGCAGACTGCCGAGCTGCAGGTGCGTTCATTAAGCGAACCCCAGTTCCTGAATGAACCACTTTTCACCAGCCGCCTTGAGTTCTCGGAGGCCCGGTTTGGCAAACACCATTTTTCGGTCGAAAGTGGCCGTGAAGATGCCTTTGTCTGGCCATCCATCGTCCGCGTCGGCGATGAGGCTCGCAAGCTGGCAATGCAGCGGCTGGGGACCGAAGGCAACAGCGGTATTTCCAGTCCGCGTCGCTATCTGTGGGATGAAACCCCGGTGGTGCAGGACTGGCGTTTTAGCCAGATGAACAGCAAGACCCAGCGCGAACCGCTGGCCACCGCGTTCCCGCTAATGAACCTGATGAACGATGACGGCGAACCGCTTTTCACGCTGCCGCAGGATGAGCGTTTGCCGGTGTTTTCACCCCAGTACAGCCGCAGCACGCTGATGACGCACATGCTGTGCGAACTGCTGGCGCAGGCGCTGGGACAGATTAACAGTGTCGCCACGCGCTTACGTCTGGGCTTTCCGGCTTCGCCACGTCAACTGCGCACGCTGATCCTCACCCTACCATCGGCGATGCCGAAGCAGGAACGCGAGATCTTCCGTCGCCGCATGTTCGAAGCGATCGCCATTGTCTGGAAAGCGATGGGTTGGCACCCGCAGGACGAAGATTTTGCCAGCCATAAACAGCAGGAAAAGAGCGTCGTCCCGGTTCCGGACATTCAGATGGAGTGGGATGAAGCAAGCTGTGGGCAACTGGTATGGCTGTACAACGAAGCCATTTCCCATTTCGGTGGGCAGACGGAAGCCTTCTTCGCCTCCCTCGCCCGTCCGGACAGTGAACCTGAGCCAGGCATTCAGCCGGGGCGATCTCTGCGTGTGGCCTCTATCGACATCGGCGGTGGCACAACGGATATGGCTATTACGCATTATCAGCTCGATGACGGTTCCGGTAATAATGTGAAAATCACGCCACAGCTTCTGTTCCGCGAAGGGTTTAAGGTGGCGGGGGATGACACCCTGCTGGATGTCATTCAGCGCTACGTGCTGCCTGCCCTGCAAACGCAGCTACAGAAATCCGGTATCGCGGATGCCTCCCTGCTGCTGGCGTCGCTGTTTGGTGACTCCGGGCGTATTGATACCCAGGCGGTGCTACGCCAGCAAACGGCGCTTCAGCTCTTCATGCCAATCGGGCATGCCATTCTGGCCGCGTGGGAGTCCAGCGATATCGACGACCCGCTGGCTGGTTTACATGCCACCTTCGGTGATTTGCTGATGCAAAAACCGACGCGAAACGTCATGCATTACCTGCAACAGGCGATAGATCATACCCTGCCGGCGGGTTCGGAAGCTTTTGATTTGTTCTCGGTACCGCTGCATGTAAACTTCCACGAGATGCAGGACGCGATGCTGGCCGGTCAGTTCACGCTGGCCGCCCCGCTTCATGCGGTATGCGAGGCTATCTCCTACTACAGTTGCGATATCCTGCTGATCACCGGTCGTCCCGGCTGTCTGCCGGGCGTGCAGGCGTTAATTCGCCACCTCCAGCCGGTTCCGGTTAACCGCATCGTCTGGCTGGATAAGTATCAGGTACATGAATGGTATCCGTTCAGCCAGCAGGGACGCATTGGCAACCCGAAATCGACTGCCGCCGTAGGGGCGATGCTGTGCAGCCTGGCGCTCGATCTGCGTTTGCCGCGCTTTAATTTCAAGGCCGCCGACATTGGCGCTTACTCCACGGTGCGTTACCTGGGCGTGCTGGACAACACGGTAAATACCCTGCGGGAAGAAAACGTCTGGTATCAGGACATTGACCTCGATAAGCCAGGCGCGAAGCTGGACGCGCGTCTGCATTTCCCGCTACGCGGCAATGTGACGCTCGGCTTCCGGCAACTGGCTAACGCTCGCTGGCCTGCCACACCGCTGTATAGCCTGAGCATCAACTCAGCCGAACTGGCAAAAGCGATCGCAGGCGATGGCGTACTCAACGTGCGGCTGACATTGCGTGGGGGCGGCAAGCATGAAGGCCCGGAGGCCTTTGAGCTGAGCGACGCCTGGCTGCAGGATGGAACACCGGTGCCCGCGGATGCCTTAACCTTTAAACTCAATACCCTGGCCGATCGCCGTCATAGCGGTAGCCACTACTGGATCGACAGCGGGAGCGTATACCTGAAATGAGAGCGACCACGACCACTACTCAGGCCTTAGTCGGGTGGATTAACGAGACGCGGCTTAATGCCCCTGCGCTGGATAACGATGCCGACGCCCTGCTCACGCGCGTATATGCGCTGCAGGCCCGGGAACAGGCTATTGAACGCGCCCTTCATCGCCAGAGCAGCATTGGGCTGTACGGTCATTCTCAGGAGGCCAAAGCCCATCTGCTTCTGTCGCTGTGCGGCAGCGGCAATGGTCGGCTGAACGTCGCCCCCGGGCAGCGCACCTTCGACTATTTTTCCCACATCAACCCAGGGCATGCCCTGACCAACATGGCCGTGCGTTTCACCCGCGTGAATGTCGATATCGCTGATGAGGCATTTCCGCTTCGCCTGAGCCTGGTCACCGAAGCCGAGCTGGTGCAACTGTTTATTACGCGCGCCTCTCAGCATCCGCAGATCACCGCGGTTGAGAAATCGGTCATTGAAGCCCGTCTGGAGAAATGGCGCGGGCTACGTCAGCCGCAGGCTGTGCCTGGGATCTGCGCGCAGGAAGTGGCGGCGATTGCCCGCTTCTGGCAAAGTACCGTGCCGGGTACAAAACAGCAAATTGATGATGCGCTGTGGCATCAGTTGGCCCTGCTGGTGCCTTCACTCGATCTCAGCACCCGCGCCAGCGTCTGGTCATTGCTGTGGGGTGAGCAACAGGCGTTAACCCAGCAGTGGTTAGCGCTCGCACAGGTTTTGCATCAAACCAGCCATGCCGGAGAACTTGCCGCGCCGCTGAGCCTGCTGGTGGATAAGGTTGGTCTGCCGGGCGAAGGGTTCCTTACCTGCGGCGCATTTGCCGAACCGGAAGCCCAGGAGACCCTGCTCCACCCGTTGCACAATGGCGAGATGCTCAACGCCATCAGTATCCCTGTCGACGTGCTGGCCTTCCTGACCCGCGAACTGGCGCTGCCTGTAGAAAATAGCGCCCTGGATAAGGTAGACATCATTGATATCCCGGTCTTTTCTGACCAGGATACCGATCCGTTAATTCAGGCCAAAAACCAGTGGCTGCTCGAACATTATCGCCAGCAGTTGCAGCCCGATGTGCTGGTTATTTGCAACGCGACAGCGCTTCATGAACAAACGGCCAAAAAGGCCAGCGTTCTGCTGAAATGGGTCAAAGAGACTCAGCCAGCAGAAGAGTCTGCCCTGCCGGGGCTGGTGTGGGCGATTACCCCTCACGATGCGCGGTTTACCACCCGGCAAAATCTTGATGAGGCCGTACAGCATTTATTGGGCAAACCCGGCCTGCGCTGGGGCACCCTGCAGGCGCTGGACGGCCATAGCATGCAGCGCGTGATCGAGTGGTTGTCCCAGGCGACGTTAGCATCTCAGCGTCACACGCGTCTTCGTACATTACAAACCCTGCTTAAGCACGAACTGTCAACGCTGATGCAGAGCTATCTTGATCCCCTCGTTCAGGAACCAGACGCAAGACGCTCTCAGGCAGAGAGCATGGTGCGAACGCTACAAGCCAGCGCGGCCCGCCACGGTGAACTGCTTGAAGGTCTGCTGGCGCCGCTTACCGCGTTTGAGACGCTTCTGGCTGTGCAGCAACCCCGGGAGGAGCAGGTGAACGGACTGTTTAACGATACCATTGATCTGTTTGGCGAAAACGTCCTGCAGCGTGCTGAACCATTCCAGACCAAAGACAAGGCGCGTCTGGCGCATAAGGTCTGGATTAATCATCTGCGCCAGTGGAGCCGTAATGACGCCGCCGCCGCACGCCTGGGGCTGGAACCGGCAATACTACAGCAGATCGCCGATGTTCTCATCGCGACCAGCTATCGGCTGAACCTGCCTTTGCAGCTGCAGGGCATTGTAGAGTCGGACAAAAGTCGTGCGGCACACCTGCACGCCGTGATGGGCAACTTCATCGGCTGGCTGGGTTACGACCAGACGCCGGTTGCCCAACGGCCCGCAAGCCGCATCCGTAAAGGTCAGGCGATTTTCGTTACGCCAGTCGTGAGCAGCGAAACACCGCGCCTGACGCGCCTGGGTGAGCAGCCGGTCCATGCCGCCACCGCCTACGTGTACGACTGGCTGGTAGCACTCTATAGCCGGGCTATCGAGAATATAGATTATCAACATCCGCATGATGTACAGCCCGATGCGCGTCAGGCTTTGCAGGCACTGCTGCGTTGAGACCTTCCGGCCCGCAATATGATGAATTACCGGATATCAAACGGCCACGCCAAATCGCAACATAGCGTTATTCATTAAACATATCCATTTGATTTAACTGTAAATTCATAGGTTTTTTTATTACTAATGCTCAGTAATTTTTGGGTGAGCATTAGCGGAGAAACGGGTATTGATAATGACGCGGTCGTCTCTAAGGCTTTAGGGCTGCCGAGTAAAAAAACGGTGTTTCCCTCAGGCTTATATTCGTGGTTAATGCGCGCCTGTAATCCTGTGTTGTAAATCTCAACATTCGTCACTAACGCATCTCCTGGAACATGAAGATTATTCAGAATAACGCATTTTGCAGAATTACCTGGATTTAACATAGTTGTCGAAACGTTTTTAACCGAGGTTAATGAGGTTACGACAGCAGGCTTGTCCTCTATAGTAGCCAGGCTAATATGCGTATCTACTGCTGGCACCGTTTTGTTAATAGCGTGATAATGTGTAGGCATGTTTCCCTCCAGGGCAGTCCCCTGTTTATCGTTTAAATGTGGAGTCGTGCTTCAGAAAAGCGAAATCAGTAACGCAACGGGAAAGCTCATGGGCCAGGTCGAACCCACCAGAAAAGCGCTCAACAAGCGAATGCGTTTACGATCTTTTGAGAGAAACCAGGTGATGAGTGCGCAGATGGACGCCATGATGGCGTAAAATACTAACATCTTTTGATACAACGTCATTCGATAGGCCTGAGCTGAAAAAAATAACCGCACGCAATATGCGTCATATGTTGATACAGATCAAGTTTTTCGTTACCCCCTCCCTGCGGAACTGGATAGTCAATAATGGCGTGCCTCAGGTAAAAGCCCTGGAGAGTGCGGGGCATTATTCCGGTATAATATGCGTCGCGTTCCGCTGCCGGGCTTATATTCTTATTGCCGGGCGTCATAACGTTTCAGTCTGGCACCGACCCCCCCGAAATGGTGTAATGCGCCCTTATTATCATCTATACCCTAAATAATTCGAGTTGCAGGAAGGTGGCAAGGGAGTGCATACATAAGTACGTGACTGGGATGAACGCGTGCAGCCAACGCACATGCAACCTGAAGTATGACGGGTCTATGAAGTTATTTTGGTTCCTGATATGCACGCGTTGAGGTAATGGTTTGCGAGAAAGTCTGTTTTTTATTTCCGTTTTTATTGCCTCGGTCACCTTCATTTTTATCTGGATTATGCT
This sequence comes from unidentified bacterial endosymbiont, assembly GCF_918797525.1. Taxonomy (NCBI): domain Bacteria; species unidentified bacterial endosymbiont. Next base: position 2,595,720 of record NZ_OU963893.1, read on the forward strand.
CGTGGGACCAATGAAAGGAGAGGAAAAAACCTACGTACAGGATTCAACAACCTTTGCCATTATCGTGATGGCGCTATTGTTAATGACATTCATCGTGGTTACTGTAACGATACTTTTGTTTTAGCCCGTAAAAACAACGTGGCTAAAAAATTTCAGCCACGTACTCACGCTTTAGTGTTTTATCATCACATGGCGAATAACAGTATAGTCTTCAAGACCATATACCGACATATCTTTTCCATAGCCAGAAAGTTTCATGCCACCGTGCGGCATTTCGCTCACCAGCATAAAGTGGGTATTCACCCAGGTGCAGCCATACTGCAGACGCGCGCTCAGGCGATGGGCGCGACCGACATCGCGTGTCCAGACGGAGGATGCCAGTCCATATTGTGAGGTGTTGGCCCATTCCAGAACCTGCGCTTCGTCGTCAAATTCAGTGATAGTCACCACCGGGCCGAATACCTCACGCTGTACGATGGCATCATCCTGCTTTGCCCCAGCCAGCAAGGTCGGCTGGAAATAGTACCCCCGCCCCTGCCTGTCTGCTTCCACCGGTGACCACGCGGATGTGGCTTAATGCTTTAGCGTCGTCAACGGCCTGACAGACGCGGGAAAGATGTGCTGCCGAGCTGAGCGGACCCAGTTCGGTAGATTCATCTCCGGGCGCGCCCATTTTCAGGCTGGCGACCGCCGCCCCCAGTTTTTCCACCAGCGCGGCATAAATCCCCTTTTGGACATACAGGCGGCAGGCTGCCGTACAGTCCTGGCCCGCATTGTAAAAACCAAACGTGCGTACGCCTTCGACAACCGCATTAAGATCGGCATCATCAAAGACGATAACCGGCGCTTTACCGCCGAGTTCCATATGGGTACGTTTAATGGAAGATGCCGTATGGCCGAGAATATGCTCTCCGGTGGCAATCGACCCGGTCAGAGAGACCATGCGCACTTTTTGATGTCCGGTCAGGGGGTCGCCTACCGTTTTACCACGACCAAAGAGCACGTTCAGCACGCCTGCCGGAAAGATATCTTTCGCCAGTTCCGCCAGCCTTAAGGCCGTCAGCGGCGTAATTTCAGAGGGTTTAATCACCACGCAATTGCCTGCTGCCAGCGCGGGGGCCAGTTTCCATGCCGCCATCATCAGCGGGTAGTTCCACGGGGCAATTGAGGCCACTACGCCCACCGGATCGCGGCGGATCATTGAGGTGTGCCCCTCAAGATACTCACCGGCGGCCAGCCCGTTGAGTGTGCGGGCTGCACCGGCAAAGAAGCGAAAAACGTCGACCACCGCCGGGATCTCATCCCCCAGAACACAGTGCAGCGGCTTACCACAGTTGAGAGACTCAATTTGTGCCAGTTCAACACCGTGAGCGTCGATGACATCAGCCAGTTTTAATAAGCACTCTGCGCGCGTTTTTGCGCTAGTTTGCCCCCACTGGACAAAAGCACGATCGGCAGCCGTCACCGCCGCATCGACCTGAGCCGCAGACGCTTCGGCAATCTCAAGCAATACCTCACCGGTAGCAGGGTTGTACACCTGCTGTTTTTCACCGTCGCCCGTTACCAGTTCACCATTTATCAGCAGTTGTTTTTGCATAGCATTGTCCTGTCGCAATAAAATTTAGCGGCCGCCGTTCGGTAAAATATGTCACCCATTAACGGGATTATAGACAAGGCGTTTGGCGCGAGGAGTGAGAAATATTAATCCAGCATGTCGCGAATTAATTTCCCTAGCTGAATAACAGCCTGTTCTTCGCGCTCTCCCCAGGCCCAGGACGTATTAAAGCGAAAGAACGGCGCCCAGGCGTTCGAGATGGAAAACATTTTCCCGGGAGCAATGCTGATAGAGTGAAGTAAGGCACTTTCGCTAAGCCTGGCGGCATCAAGCCGAGCAGGAAGTTCAAGCCATAAAAAGTAGCCACTGTCGTTATGATGAATTTTAACACCCGCAGGCATATGGCGCAAAAGCGACTGCCAGGCCTGCTGCTTGCGCTCGGCCAGTGTACGTCTCAGGCGTCGAAGATGGGCGTCGTAACGTTTAGTGGCGAGATAATCGACCAGCGCCAACTGCATCGGCGAACTGGTCGAGAGCGTGCTCATCAACTGCAGTTGCTGGATGCGTCGCGCGTGTTTGCCTGCCGCTACCCAGCCAATGCGAAAGCCCGCAACCAGACACTTTGAAAAAGATGAACAGTGCAGCGTCATATCCTGGCTGTCCCAGGCTTTCGCCGGAAGCGGTTTTTCACGGCCAAAGTAGAGTTCGCTGTAGACGTCATCTTCAATCAGCGTGACGTTATGGCGGGTTAACAACGCCACCAGACGTGCCTTTTTCTCCGCATTGAGCGTGAAACCCAGCGGATTTTGGCTGTTGGTCATTAGCCAGCAAGCTTTAGCCGGATAATCATTTAATGCCTGTTCAAGGGCATTGAGATCGATGCCCTCGCGGACGTCAGTCGCTATCGATAAAGCTTTTAATTTCAGGCGTTCCAGCGCCTGCAGCGCGCCGTAGAAACAGGGGTTTTCGACGATAACCCAGTCGCCGGGTTCGGTCACCGCCTGCAGGCTTAAGTTTAACGCTTCCAGCGCGCCCGCGGTAATGACAATCTCTTCCGGCGAGATATTCATCCCCTGCTGCGCGTAGCGGCGGGCAATCGCATGACGTAAGTCGACATTTCCCGGGGGCAGGTTTTCAATCACGCTCATTGCCGTAGCGGTTTTACTCACGTTAGCGAGGGAGCGGTTGAGCTGCTGGAGCGGGAAAAGCCGGGGGTCGGGAAAAGCGGAAGCAAAAGGCACGACTGACGGATCGCGGCTTGCCTGTAAGACGTCGAAGATATAGGTGTTGATATCTACCGCTTCATCCCGCATGACCTGGGCGGGCAGCGAGGGTTGTTGTGCGGTCGGGCGCGAGGCTACGTAATAGCCCGACTGCGGTCTGGCGACAATGCGCCCCTGGCTTTCCAGCATCTGATACGCGTGACCGACGGTCATAAAGCTCATGCCGCTGCTTGCCACCTGTTCTCGCAGGGAAGGCAGTTTATCGCCCGGCAACCATACGCCAAGCTCAATCTGCGAGATAATTTGTTGCGCCAGACGCTGGTATTTTTTCATCCGATTCTCCTTATTGCCGACAGTGTATATCAGCAGGAGAAAAAGAGAAGAATTAGCTAACTGTTATGAAAAACGGTGTTAATTACTTACGGTACTCAATGACATGGCTTTGTGCAGAGCGCGCAGCGGCCAGGTGGTCGAGCGTAATCATTGACGATTTGCAAAAAATGCATTTCGCGCCAAACGGATTGCTCTCAGAGACATCGAAAGCGGAAGTACGGTACTGCGAGCCATGACAGCACGGGCAGCGAAAATGGATATAAGAGGTCATAAAATTCTCCTGAAACGTAAAAACGTAAATTACTAATGGGCCGATCGGGCAATAATGGTTTGATACAAAACTAATCGGAAAGTAGATAAAGACCCAAGAGAGGCTGCGGAGAGGCACAACGTGATGAGAACTGCTTTATAAAACTACGCCAGATATTTATTTGGACTCAAAACCAGAAGACCATTAACGCATGTTGTTTACGACAACGCAAGCAGTTTAATGCCCATGCTTGACAAATTATATCAGAGCACGAAAAGCCCCCTTTTCTGATAACTGTTATACATAAATTTCACTTTTCTGCGTCTGCCAGTCATCTTTACGCCCCTTTACCCTATCAGCATGCCGTTTGACAGTGAGGCAGTACATGTTTGGTTTAGATGCTTTTCATCTCGCGCGGATACAATTTGCGTTTACCGTATCCTTTCACATTATTTTCCCGGCGATCACCATCGGCCTGGCAAGCTATCTCGCCGTACTGGAAGGCTTATGGCTGAAAACTAAAAACCCGGTCTGGCGATCGCTGTACCATTTCTGGTCGAAGATCTTCGCCGTAAACTTTGGAATGGGCGTGGTCTCCGGGCTGGTGATGGCCTATCAGTTTGGCACCAACTGGAGCGGATTCTCACAGTTTGCGGGCAGCATTACCGGCCCCCTGCTTACATACGAAGTGCTTACCGCATTTTTCCTCGAGGCCGGGTTTCTCGGGGTAATGCTGTTTGGCTGGGATAAGGTCGGGCCGGGGCTGCACTTCTTTGCCACATGCATGGTGGCGCTGGGGACCATCATCTCGACGTTCTGGATCCTCGCGTCCAATAGCTGGATGCAGACTCCGCAAGGCTATGAGATCGTCAACGGGCAGGTTGTGCCGGTGGACTGGTTTGCCGTGGTGTTTACCCCCTCCTTCCCCTACCGCCTGCTGCACATGTCGATAGCCGCATTCCTGAGCAGCGCGCTGTTTGTGGGTGCCTCCGCCGCATGGCATCTACTGCGTGGTAACTCTTCACCAGCCATTCGCGCTATGTTCTCAATGGCGCTATGGATGACCCTGTTTGTGGCGCCAATTCAGGCAATAGTGGGTGATTTGCACGGGCTTAACACCCTACAACACCAGCCCGCGAAAATTGCCGCTATTGAAGGCCATTGGGAAAACCCGCCGGATAAGCCTACCCCGCTTCTGCTGTTTGGCTGGCCGGATATGCAACAGGAGCGCACCCGTTACGGTCTGGCGATCCCGGCGCTCGGCAGCCTTATCCTGACCCACAGTCTGGAAAAGCAGGTGCCGGCGCTGAAGGAATTTGCAAAAGAAGACCGTCCTGATTCGACCATCGTTTTCTGGTCATTCCGCATTATGGCGGGACTGGGCATGTTGATGCTGCTGCTGGGCGTAACGGCGCTGTGGCTACGCTATAAAAAGCGCATCTATTCTTCGCGTCCGTTTCTCTGGTTTGCCCTGCTGATGGGGCCATCCGGACTGATCGCAATTCTGGCAGGCTGGGTGACCACCGAAGTGGGCCGGCAGCCGTGGGTCGTTTACGGACTGCAAAGAACGAAGGATGCGGTTTCTGCCCACGGCGACCTGCACATGAGCGTGAGTTTGCTGACCTTCTTCGTCGTCTACACCTCGGTCTTTGGCGTGGGCTACAGCTATATGGTGCGCCTTATCAAAAAAGGGCCTCAGCCGCATGAATCCTTCGCCACCGAATCCGACGGACGCCCTGCTCGTCCGCTTTCCGCCGTGACGACAGACCTTAAGGAGCAACCGTAATGGGTATCGATCTTTCCCTTATCTGGTTTGTCATTATCGTATTCGCCACGCTGATGTACATCGTGATGGATGGCTTTGATCTGGGGATAGGCATTCTGTTCCCGACAACGCAAGACGCCGCCGATCGTGATGTAATGGTTAACAGCGTCGCCCCTGTCTGGGACGGGAATGAGACCTGGCTGGTACTCGGCGGCGCGGCGCTCTTCGGCGCGTTCCCGCTGGCCTACGCGGTGATCGTCGACGCGCTGACCATTCCGCTGACATTAATGCTGATTGGGCTTATATTCCGCGGCGTGGCCTTTGAGTTTCGCTTTAAGGCCACACCCGCGCATCGTCCGTTCTGGGATAAGGCCTTCATTGGCGGGTCGATTCTGGCAACATTCACCCAGGGCATCACCGTGGGCGCGGTGATTAACGGGTTTGCGGTGACCGGGCGTGCCTATAGCGGCGGACCGTTTGACTGGCTCACCGCGTTTAACCTGTTCTGCGGCGCGGGTCTGGTTGTCGCCTATGCGCTCCTCGGTGCAACGTGGCTGGTGATGAAGAGTGAAAATGCCCTGCAACTGCGCATGCGTAAGGTTTCAAAAACGCTGTTGCTCGTGCTTCTGGCCTTCATTGCTATCATCAGCCTGTGGACGCCTCTGGCGCAACCGGCCATCGCGACGCGCTGGTTTACGCTACCAAATCTGTTTTACCTGCTGCCCGTTCCCGCGCTGGTGGGGGTGTTGAGCCTGTGTCAGTGGCATAGCCTGAATAATTGCGCAAGCCACAACACGCCGTTTATCCTGACGTTAGGCTTGGTTTTCCTCGGTTTTAGTGGCCTTGGTATCAGTATCTGGCCGCACATTATTCCGCCGTCGATCACCCTTTGGCAGGCTGCTGCGCCACCGCAAAGCCAGGGCTTTATGCTGGTGGGCGCGTTATTGATCATTCCCGTTATCCTGGTCTACACCTTCTGGAGCTATTATGTGTTTCGCGGGAAAGTACAGCATGGGGAGGGTTATCACTGATGCAACAACCTGTCTGGAAAAGACTGATGTGGCTGGTCATCATCTGGGGCGGCAGCGTACTGGCGCTGGCCGGCGTGAGTATGCTCTTTCGCCTGTTGATGGCCGCGGCGGGGTTTAAATCTCATTAATTATACTGCCGGGCGCAAACAGTGTGCCCGGCTGTGCTCGCACATTCAGATAAACCCCATTAACAGTTTGAGGAGTATCGTTACACTTGAAGAGATTCATGAAATTGATGGTTAAAGAAGAAAAATGAAAAAGCTCGTTGCGTTAAGCATTATCAGCCTTGTGCTCACCGGTTGCGTCAACCCGGGTAAAGCGTCGGTTCAGGTAGACCAGTTGCAGAGCCATCGATTTGTACTGGAGAATGTGGACGGCAAAACCCTCAAAAGTACATCGGCGCAGCCTGAAATGGCTTTTAGCGCCCAGCCAGGCATTGGCCTGCTAAAGAATATTTCCGTAACGGGCGTGATGTGCAACCGCTTCAACGGCCAGGGAAAGCTAACCGAAGGCGAACTGAAGGTCGGGAATCTGGCGATGACCCGCAAATTATGTGCGGATCAACAACTTAATACGCTGGATCAGGCCCTCACCGATATGCTGCGCAAAGGGGCACAGGTTGACCTGACACAAGACCAGCTAACCCTGGCAACCGCCGAAAGAACCCTGATGTTCAAGCGTGCAGAGTAATCAGTAGTTACCACAACGTCCAACGGCAAGCGACTGTTCGCTACAACGTTTGCCATTTGGCAAGGCGCACATTCCGATGGCGGAGCCGTCAAGCTGGCGGGCAACGGACAGTGAACCGCCAATCATCGCGCAGTTAGCCTGCCCGGAGTTAGACATGGCGGCTTTCATCCCCGGCGTGACGTGCGCCGCGGTGGCCTGCTGTACAGGTTCACTGCTACATGCCGATAACAGTAACGCGGCACACCCTACCCAAAACGCTGAACGCATGCTTTCTCCCCCATCATTTAAGCGAAACCTATGCATAATAGGCACCCTGCCCCGCGCCGTCGAGAGCGGATACGGGTATTTATGCGCTCCGGAAACAATTTCTCGCACTTTTTTTGCCAAAACGTTGATCTACTCATTGATACCTCGAATGCCAAGGACACAAAAGCGAAAATAGACAAACCTGACCTTTGCTAAAATAAGGAAATAATATTCAAGACTCGTCGTCGTTTTACGGGTCCCTCTTTTTGCGCAATGTAAGGGTGTCGTCCTATGCAAACTATTGACGGTAATGGTGCAGCCGCGTCAGTCGCGTTTCGCACCAGCGAAGTTATCGCCATCTACCCAATTACGCCAAGTTCTACCATGGCCGAGCAGGCGGATGCCTGGGCCGGAAATGGGTTAAAAAACGTCTGGGGCGATGTCCCGCGCGTGGTTGAAATGCAGTCCGAAGCTGGTGCGATTGGCGCTGTTCACGGCGCGCTTCAAACCGGAGCCTTGTCCACGTCGTTCACCTCTTCGCAGGGATTACTGTTAATGATCCCTACGCTATACAAGCTGGCAGGCCAGCTCATGCCGTTCGTGCTGCACGTTGCCGCGCGAACCGTTGCGACTCATGCGCTGTCCATTTTTGGCGACCACTCGGACGTGATGGCCGTGCGCCAGACCGGCTGCGCGATGCTGTGCGCCAGCAGCGTCCAGGAAGCACAAGATTTCGCGCTGATTTCGCACATTGCAACGCTGAAAAGCCGCATCCCGTTTATTCATTTTTTTGACGGTTTCCGCACCTCCCACGAAATCAACAAAATCGTTCCCCTCTCCGACAATACGCTACGTGAACTGCTACCGCAGGCGGAGATTGATGCCCACCGCGCCCGCGCGCTTAATCCGGAACATCCGGCGATCCGGGGCACCTCAGCTAACCCGGATACCTATTTCCAGTCCCGCGAGGCGACTAACCCTTGGTATGACGCCGTTTACGATCATGTAGAACAGGCAATGGACGATTTTACCGCCGCCACCGGACGCGAATATAAGCCGTTTGAATATTATGGACACCCACAGGCAGAGCGCGTCATTGTGCTGATGGGTTCCGCCATTGGTACCTGTGAAGAAGTGGTCGATGAGCTGCTGACCCGTGGCGAAAAAGTCGGCGTGCTTAAGGTGCGCCTCTATCGTCCGTTCTCGGCCAAACATTTGCTCTCGGTGCTGCCGGAAAGTGTGCATGCCGTGGCGGTACTGGATCGGACCAAAGAGCCTGGCGCCCACGCAGAGCCGCTCTATCTTGACGTTATGACCGCACTGGCGGAAGCGTTTAATCACGGAGAGCGCGAAACGCTGCCGCGAGTAATTGGTGGCCGTTATGGTTTATCCTCAAAAGAGTTTGGCCCTGACTGCGTACTCGCGGTGTTTAATGCGCTGAGCGCCGACAAACCCAAACCACGCTTTACAGTCGGCATTTATGATGACGTGACCAATCTCTCCCTGCCGTTGCCGGAAAATACCCTGCCCTCGACGGCGAAACTCGAAGCGCTGTTTTATGGTCTGGGCAGCGACGGTAGCGTCTCAGCGACCAAAAACAACATTAAAATCATCGGCAACTCTACGCCGTGGTATGCGCAGGGCTACTTCGTCTACGACTCTAAAAAAGCAGGCGGCTTGACCGTTTCTCACCTGCGCGTCAGCGAGCAGCCTATCCGCTCGGCTTATCTTATTTCACAGGCCGACTTTGTGGGCTGTCACCAGCTCCAGTTCATCGACAAATACCAGATGGCCGAGCGGCTGAAACCCGGCGGTATTTTCCTGATCAACACCCCGTACAGCGTAGACGAGGTGTGGGCACGTCTGCCGCAGGAGGTTCAGGCGGTGCTGAACCAGAAACAAGCCCGACTCTATGTGATTAACGCGGCTAAAATCGCCCGTGAATGCGGCCTGGCAGCGCGCATCAATACCGTCATGCAGATGGCATTCTTTCACCTGACCCATATTCTGCCAGGCGACAGCGCGTTGATGGCGCTGCAGGGAGCGATAGCGAAAAGCTACAGTAGCAAGGGACAAGAGTTGGTTGAACGCAACTGGCAGGCGCTGGCGCTGGCCCGTGAATCACTGTTCGACGTTCCGTTGCAGCCGATCAATGCCTCCAGCCCGTATCGTCCGCCGGTGGTGTCTGACGCGGCGCCAGATTTCGTTAAAACCGTCACCGCCACCATGCTGGCCGGACTGGGTGACGCCCTTCCGGTCTCTGCCCTGCCACCGGACGGAACCTGGCCGGTGGGGACGACCCGTTGGGAAAAACGCAATATCGCTGAAGCGATCCCAATCTGGAAAGAAGAGCTGTGTACACAGTGTAACCATTGTGTGGCAGCCTGCCCGCACTCGGCTATTCGCGCCAAAGTGGTGGCACCGCAAGAGATGGAATCCGCTCCGGAAAGCCTGCATTCGCTGGATGTGAAGTCCCGCGATATGCGTGGTCAAAAATATGTTCTTCAGGTCGCCCCGGAAGATTGCACCGGCTGTAACCTGTGCGTTGAAGTGTGCCCGGCGAAAGACCGTCAGAACCCGGAAATCAAAGCCATCAATATGATGTCGCGCCTGGATCACGTTGAAGAAGAGAAAGTGAACTACGACTTCTTCCTCGATCTGCCGGAAATCGATCGCAGCAAGCTGGAACGTATTGATATTCGCACCTCCCAGCTGATTACGCCGCTGTTCGAGTATTCCGGTGCCTGCTCTGGCTGTGGTGAAACGCCGTACATTAAATTGCTCACGCAGTTGTACGGCGATCGGATGCTGATAGCTAACGCCACGGGCTGTTCATCTATTTATGGTGGCAATCTGCCCTCTACGCCATATACTACCGACGCTAACGGTCGCGGCCCGGCGTGGGCTAACTCTCTATTTGAGGATAACGCCGAGTTTGGGCTGGGCTTCCGCCTGACCGTTGACCAGCACCGCGCCCGGGTCATGCGTCTGCTGGGGGAGTTTGCCGAGCGGATCCCGGCGGAGTTGAACGAGGCACTGCACGCTGAAGCAACGCCAGAGGTGCGCCGTGAGCAAGTGGCCGAACTGCGCAACGCGCTTCAGGGCGTGGAAGGTGCAGAACAACTGCTTACCGACGCTGACGCCCTGGTTGAAAAATCCATCTGGCTGATTGGTGGCGACGGCTGGGCCTACGACATTGGGTTTGGCGGGCTGGATCATGTTCTGAGCCTGACCGAAAACGTCAACATCCTGGTGCTGGATACACAGTGTTATTCCAACACCGGCGGACAGGCGTCGAAAGCGACGCCATTAGGCGCAGTCACGAAATTTGGCGAGCATGGTAAGCGCAAGGCGCGAAAAGATCTCGGCGTGAGCATGATGATGTACGGCCACGTCTACGTCGCGCAGATCTCGCTGGGGGCGCAACTGAACCAGACGGTGAAAGCGATTCAGGAGGCGGAAGCCTATCCTGGCCCGTCGCTTATCATTGCTTACAGCCCCTGTGAGGAGCATGGCTACGATTTGGCGCTGAGCCACGATCAGATGCGCCAGTTAACGGCAACCGGCTTCTGGCCGCTGTACCGCTTCGACCCGCGCCGTGCAGATGAGGGTAAATTACCGTTGGCGCTGGATTCACGTCCACCGTCAGATGCACTCGCCGAGACGTTGATGCAGGAACAACGCTTCCGCCGCCTGAATGCGCAACAGCCAGACGTCGCCGGGCAATTGTGGAAAGAGGCCGCCGCTGACCTGCAAAAACGCTACGACTTCCTGGCGCAGATGGCCGGAAAAGCGGAAAAATCGTCAAACGAATAATTGTCCTGCCCGGCTTGCCCGGGCTTTTTTTGCTCATAAAAAAAGCCCGATGCGCTTACATCGGGCTTATCCAGATAAACGGTGAACGGCGATAAAATCACGCGAATAACATTCACTGTAATTATGGATTAAAATCTTTAAGGCATATAACAACGTAGACACTACCTGATTTATCGGATGATGAATAATTTTTATTTAATATAATTCACGCAAAATCATTCACTGCACCAATCACTATTTCCGACGTATTATTTAGTTTATATTTTACTTAATTCGTAACAATTATATTTTATTATTCCTCTATGGGAGTGATTTAGCATGAGACCTCTTCCCGGAAGGGAAAGTTCAATACGAAACTATATAAAAACAACTGCAAAGGAATTTCACGATGCAAAGAAAAGTACTGGCCCTGATGATTCCAGCCCTGTTAATGGCTGGCGCTGCACATGCTGCAGAAATTTATAACAAAGACGGTAACAAACTGGATCTGTACGGAAAAGTGGATGGCCTGCATTACTTCTCCGATGATGCGTCTAAAGATGGCGATCAAACCTACATGCGTCTGGGCTTTAAAGGCGAAACCCAAATCACTGACATGATGACCGGCTATGCACAGTGGGAATACAACGTTCAGGCTAATAATACCGAAGATTCAGGTAATCAATCCTGGACCCGTCTGGCATTCGCGGGTATTAAAGTGGGCGACTTCGGCTCCTTCGATTATGGCCGTAACTACGGCGTATTGTACGACGTGGAAGGCTGGACCGATATGCTGCCTGAGTTCGGTGGCGACTCTTACACTTATGCAGATAACTTTATGACCGGCCGTGCTAACGGCGTTGCAACCTACCGTAACACCGATTTCTACGGTCTGGTGCAGGGTCTGAGCTTTGCCCTGCAGTATCAGGGTAATAATGAGGGGAACAACTGTGATGAGAACAACATTTGCTCCCAGGAAGGCACCAACAATCGTGCCGTTGACGATATTCGCAATCAAAACGGTGACGGTTTCGGTATCTCAACCACCTATGACTTCGGTATGGGTATGAGCGCGGGCGCTGCTTATACTTCTTCTGACCGTACCAACGATCAGGTAGAGTATACCACTGCCGGCGGCGACAAAGCCGATGCATGGACTGCGGGCCTGAAATACGATGCCAATAATATCTATCTGGCTGCTATGTATTCTGAAACCCGTAATATGACCCCCTATGGCGACAGTGCTGTCACCGTGGCAAACAAAACCCAGAACTTTGAAGTGACTGCACAGTACCAGTTCGATTTCGGTCTGCGCCCTGCCGTTTCTTACCTGCAGTCTAAAGGTAAAGACCTGGGCAACGGCCAGGACGACCAGGATCTGGTTAAATATGCTGACGTAGGCGCGACTTACTACTTCAACAAAAATATGTCCACCTATGTTGATTATAAAATCAACCTGCTGGACGAAGATGACAACTTCTACAAAGACAACGGCGTCAGCACTGATGACATTGTAGCCTTAGGTCTGGTTTACCAGTTCTAAGCTTAATAGCCCGCATATTTTGCGGGCTATTTTTCTATATTTTAAAGATAGCCCTCTGCACTTTTCAGCTTGCACAATATAGTCGCCCTGATAGATGATTAGTCTCTCGCTACAGGCAGTAAGAGGCTCACTATCATGGTTCATCATTCCGTCAAATCGTCACGTATTGCCTCTGTTGCTTACGATGAAGCCAGCGCTACCCTGGAAATTCGTTTTCGCGACCGAACCACGCTGCAATACTACCCCGTCCCTGCGCGCATTTTCATTGATTTTTTGAGTGTCGTTTCAAAAGGCCGCTTTTATGACGGCGTCGTTAAGGGAAAATTCAAGGAAATGAAAGTGCCTTGAGACGTTGATTGTTTGCATAACATAGGCTGAACGCCGGCCCTCGCTATGACATTAAGCCTATATTTATCGCACTCTCTGCATGTTTGAATACTCTCTCAAGAGTATATTTTCTCAAACCCAAGAGGGCTTAATAATGTCAAAAGTATATATTATCGTTTATGATGGTGCTAACGTATTAATTGGCCAGGGTGGCAATTCTGGCAACCCTTCAACGGCGCGCCAGGGTTATCATCTCCCGGGAGGAACGTATTTTACAGGAACAGCGGAGGATGCGGCTATTCGGGAACTACTGGAAGAGACCGGTATTAAAAAAGAAGCCATTAGAATAGAACACAACAATATTACAAGCGATCAAACGCGGGGGGTAATATTTGTTCTCGCCAGAACCGAGAGCGTCGAAGGGTTGGTCGCAGGGTTCGTTCGTCCCCCGGTTAAAAACCCCCACGATGAGCCTTTCAGATCTATTATCAGCGTAAGCGCGGAAAACCTGGCGGATAATGACAATTTTAGCGCGAAATTTTGCACCGACTGGTTTGCTCATGGGTTACGTGCCGCACAAGATTTAATGAAGCAGAAATAATCGCCTGGTGCATAAACCGGCCTTCAGGTCGGTTTATGCTTTGCAAAACGAGAGATATCCCAATACTCCGCTGGCACCGTCCAGGGGATGGTTAACACCGTCCATCACCACCACTTCAGGAAAATCGAACGGAGAGACAGTGTCGAAACACGCCACGTTAACCCCGTATTGGTCAGGATTTGAACGACGCTGGTGAAAGGTGTAGATCCCGCAAACCGAACAGAAGAAATGTCGCGCGGTGCCGGTGTTAAAGCGATACTCGGTAAGTTTGTCTTCACCCTGAGTAACGGTGATCCCCGTTAAAGGAGCAGACACCGCAATAGCGCCGCGCATACGGCAGAAAGAACAGTTACAACGACGGGCCGTGTTGAAACCATCGGTCAGTTCGACGGTAAATACCACCGCGCCGCAATGACACTGCGCGTTACGAATTTCAGCCATGGCTACACCCCTTTTCTCACCAGCTTAGCTGCCTTAAGGAAGACGTCATCCTCAACGCCATCCCCCTTTTGCCTGCCGAGCCTTAACAGTTCATCGACGATGCTTTCACGATTGATGGCTTTTTGTGCCGACACAAGGCCAATGACCGCAGCACCAATAGCGAGGCCGACTAATCCAGTTTGTTCATCTTTGTTCTTCATTCCAAAGCTCCCTTCTCCCCCTCAAAAAGCGTAGCAGCAGAACAGGAAAATGTACTCGCCTTAATGCATCCTTCCGCAGGGTATCAACCCCCGATCCGACGCTTGTGTAAAACGTGCTGGAATTCGTCGCCGTAATCCGTACCATACGCAATATACTTTTGCCTGTTGGCTTTTAACCCGTCTTTCTGGTGAGCCAGATGGGGCACGAAAACGCGCAAATGATTGGTGATATGGGCACTGTGAACAATGTTGCCCCTGTTTATGCCCCTTTTGGTTCCATAGGTAGTAATAAATGCAACAAAATAAAGACATTAATAAGAAAGAGCAATACAACCTGAACAAGCTGCAAAAGCGACTGCGCCGTAACGTGGGCGAAGCCATTGCAGACTTCAATATGATTGAAGAAGGCGACCGCATTATGGTTTGCCTGTCAGGCGGTAAAGACAGTTATACCATGCTGGAGATCCTGCGTAATCTTCAGCAAAGCGCACCGGTGAATTTTTCACTGGTGGCGGTCAACCTCGACCAGAAACAACCCGGCTTTCCGGAGCATATTCTGCCGGAATATCTGGATAAGCTGGGGGTTGAGTACAAAATCGTCGAAGAGAATACCTATGGCATCGTGAAAGAGAAGATCCCGGAAGGGAAAACCACCTGCTCTCTTTGCTCTCGTCTGCGTCGCGGCATTCTTTACCGCACGGCAACCGAACTGGGCGCAACCAAAATCGCCCTGGGCCATCACCGGGACGATATCCTGCAAACGCTGTTCCTCAACATGTTCTACGGCGGCAAAATGAAGGGTATGCCACCGAAGCTGATGAGCGATGACGGAAAGCATATTGTCATTCGCCCGCTTGCCTACTGCCGAGAAAAAGACATTGAGCGTTTTTCCCAGGCGAAAGCGTTCCCTATTATTCCCTGTAATTTGTGCGGGTCTCAGCCAAACCTGCAGCGTCAGGTTATTGGCGACATGCTGCGTGACTGGGATAAACGCTATCCGGGCCGCATTGAAACCATGTTCAGCGCCATGCAGAATGTAGTGCCATCGCATCTGGCCGATATCGAACTGTTCGACTTCAAGGGGATTAACCACCAGTCAGAGGTGGTGAATGGCGGCGATCTGGCATTTGACCGTGAAGAGATCCCGATGCAGCCTGCGGGCTGGCAGCCGGAAGAAGATGACACGCAGTTCGACGAGTTGCGTTTGAATGTGCTTGAAGTGAAATAACAAACTAGGCTGTGTCCCTTAATTATATAGTCGTTGATAAAAGAGCCGGATGCAGCCCAGCTTCACCATCGCCAGATAATTTCTCGCCGTTTTGTCGTAACGCGTCGCTATGCGACGGTATTCTTTCAGGCGACCAAAACATCGCTCAACAACGTTGCGATTGCGGTACGCATTACGATCGAGCTGTGAACGCCCATCCAATGCCATTTTCTCATTTGATTTTCGGGGAATGACTGCTTTTATACCTTTGCTTTTCAGTTCGTTGCGTAACGCATGCCCGGAGTACGCTTTGTCGGCCAGTACCGCATGGCCACGGCGTTTCATGCTGCCGTTCTGGCGCTGAACACCAATACCGTCGAGAAGACGTTGCGCGAACTGGCTTTCGTGAGCCTGTCCGGGACTCAGCACTATGTTTAACGGAAGACCGTTTCCGTCTGTCGCCAGATGGATTTTGGTGCCAAAACCACCGCGAGAGCGACCCAGCCCATTATCTCCGGCGATATCGGGATGTTTTTTTGAGCCCCGGCAGCACATTTCAACGCCCGGATATTGCTGCCATCCAGCGCCGTAGCAGACCAGTCAACAAGATTGCTGGCATCAAGTAGCGAAAGCAACCTGTTGAAAATAATGTTAATAACACCTGATTTTGACCACCGGTTAAAGCGGTTATAAACCGTTTTCCATGGTCCATATCGTTCAGGTAAATCACGCCACGGAGCCCCGGAACACAACACCCAGAACATACCGTTGATAATTTTACGATGCTCAGCCCATGGGCGTCCGGCCCGTGGAGATACGGGTTCAGCAGGCAATAAAGGCTGGATGATAATCCATGCTTCATCAGGAAGGTCGTAGCGAGCCATAGTTCAATATGTTGTGGAAACAGACAGTTACTATAGCTCAAACGATTAAGGGACACAGCCTAGCGTCTCAGAATGTTTCTGAGACGCTTTCAAACGCTTACTTGAGCAGGCGAACGCGACAGGCTTTGCCTTTAATTTTTCCGTCCTGTAGCTGCTTCCAGGCTTTATGCGCAACCGACTGGCGTACTGCGACATAAACATGCGCCGGATGTACCGTAATTTTACCGATATCCGCGCCGTCCAGACCAATATCCCCGGTCAGGGCGCCGAGCACATCGCCGGGACGCATCTTGGCTTTTTTGCCGCCATCAATACACAGTGTCGCCATACTGGCTTCCAGGGGAACAATGCTGATGCCCGGGGCGTTCACCCAGTTCAGCTTTAGCTGCAGCATTTCAGACAGAATATTCGCGCGCTGCGCCTCTTCCGGCGCGCAGAAACTAATAGCGAGACCGCTGTTGCCCGCACGCGCGGTACGGCCAATACGGTGAACGTGAACTTCAGGATCCCACGCCAGCTCAAAGTTCACCACCAGCTCAAGGGATTTAATATCCAGGCCGCGTGCCGCGACGTCGGTAGCCACCAGCACGCGCGCGCTGCCGTTGGCAAAACGCACCAGCGTCTGGTCGCGGTCGCGCTGTTCCAGATCGCCGTGGAGCGACAAAGCACACTGCCCAACCGCATTGAGGGCATCACAAACGGACTGACAGTCTTTTTTGGTATTACAAAACACCACGCAGGATGCTGGCTGATGCTGGCTCAGTAACGTCTGCAGAAGCGGAATTTTGCCCTGCTGAGAGGTTTCAAAGAACTGTTGTTCAATGGCGGGAAGCGCGTCGACGCTATCAATTTCGATAGTGAGGGGCTCATTCTGCACACGACCGCTGATGGCCGCGATGGCGTCAGGCCAGGTCGCTGAGAACAGTAATGTCTGGCGGTCTGGCGGTGCGAAACGGATCACTTCATCAATCGCATCGCTAAAGCCCATATCCAGCATCCGATCTGCTTCATCCATCACCAGCGTTTGCAGCGCATCAAAGCTGACGGTACCTTTTTGCAGGTGATCGAGCAGGCGGCCCGGCGTGGCCACAATAATGTGCGGCGCATGCTGCAGGGAATCTCGCTGTGCGCCAAAAGGTTGCCCGCCACAGAGGGTTAATATTTTAGTGTTAGGCAGAAAACGCGCCAGACGACGCAGTTCTCCCGCGACCTGATCCGCAAGCTCGCGGGTTGGGCACAGCACCAGAGACTGGGTTTTGAACAGCGCAACATCGATACGCTGCAACAGCCCAAGACCAAATGCGGCTGTTTTTCCACTGCCCGTTTTTGCCTGAACGCGTACATCACGGCCATCGAGAATAGCGGGCAGCGCGGCCGCCTGAACAGGGGTCATAGTGAGGTATCCCAGCTCGTTGAGATTCTCGAGCTGGGCGGCGGGCAGAACATTAAGGGTAGAAAAAGCAGTCACAATTTATTCTCGTGGTCATCTTTGCAGTCAGATGGCGTGTATCCTCGCAGATCTCGGGGTTTGATGCGACATTTTAATCGGTTCTTCATCCGGTGGCGGGTCGGGCATGGGCTGAGGACGCGGAACGGGATCCGGTATCGGGGCGGGATCGTCAGGTATTGGGCCTGTCGGGATGGAATAGCGTCGTTGAAGCGTGAATGGGTGGCTCATCTTTCCCTCCTGGTTTCAGCACTCTCTCTATTAGGGTAGACGCTGAAGAACAGGAGGCAAAAAAAAGCCGACTATAAAGTCGGCGTCGTACGAATCAATTGTGCTATGCAGTAATTCAAAAAAGGAAGTAAGACAATATGGAGCGCAACGCCCATCGCTTGACGTTGCATTCACCTGCAGGAGTAATATTGCACCTGTCAGAGCCAGGATTTATTGACTTTGCTCAATTAAAATGACGTTTTGATGCACTGATTATGTTGAAAAAGCGTAATTTTACAACCATTTACTGCGATGCAACCACCACGCAACACTCCCAATCAATACGACTAACATGACGCAAAACGCCGTGAAGCCGTAATGATACGCTCCGCCGGGAATGCCGCCCAGATTTACGCCAAACAACCCGGTCAGGAATGTACTGGGCAAAAAGACCATCGCCATCAGCGACATCGTATAGGTTCTTCTCGCCAGCGACTCTTGCATTACCTGCGCAATCTCATCTGACATCACCGCCGTTCTGGCGATACAGGAATCCACCTCGTCCAGGCCACGCCCCAGCCTGTCGGCGATATCCTGCATTCTGCGGCGTTGATCGTCATTCATCCAGCACAGACGCTCGCTGGCCAGCCGGGCGTAAACATCGCGCTGTGGGGTCATGTAGCGACGCATGACGATAAGCTGTTTACGCAATAATGCCAGGAAGCCGCGCGGCGGGATCTGCTGATCGAGCAGATTATCCTCAAGGTCGATAATTTTATCGTGCAGCTCTTCAATAAACTCACTCGCATGATCGGTTAAGGCATCACACACATCCACCAGCCAACTGCCGCAGTCGGTTGGCCCGGTGCCCTCTTTCAAATCATTCAGCACATCATCCAGCGCCAGGACTTTGCGCTGACGGGTGGAGACAATCAGCCGTTCATCCATATAGACTCGCATCGCCACCAGTTGATCCGGCCGTTCATCCGTGCTGCCGTTAATGCAACGCAGGGTGATAAGCGTACCGTCCCCCATTCTGCTCACGCGCGGCCGCAGGCTTTCGCCTGCCAGCGCATCACGCACGTTATTGGGTAAAAGGGGGGTCGATGCCAGCCAGCCAGCGCTTTCAGCATGGGTGTAATTCAGGTGTAGCCAGCAGGGATGCTCGTTATCTATCTCATCGCTGTTTTTCAGCGGCCGCGCACCGCCACGGCCATCGAAAACCGATGCAAAAACCGCATCCGGAACGTTAAGTTCCGATCCTTTAATGCTTTCCACTACGCCTCCCCCTATTATCTCTTACGTTGTCAGTCTAGCTTTCGTTGGGGGTTAAGCAACTATTATGTCGCGCATCGCGCTGAATTAGCTAAGAAAGGTCATAGAAAAAGCCTGGCACGTCACTGCAGGTTCTCGACAAAATGCGTGCCTGCCAATTGATGTTAGTTGACCCGCTCTGGCCGCTGCTGGAACGACAGCACACCCGCAGTGGCAGGCGATTGATGGCCTTGTTCAAGCCTGAAATTGCGTGTGCGTGCCTGCAGCTCAATGACCTGATTACGCAGAACATCAGACGATCCGTTAAGCTCCTCAGCCATGGCCACATTACTCTGGGTGACCCGCTCCAGTTCGGATAGCGCAAGTGTGATCTGCGCAATCCCCTTTTCCTGCTCTGACGTCGATGCAGAAATATCATCCATCAGCCGGCTGACATTACCCGATCCCGCCACGATTTCACGCATATTTTTCTCGGCTTCTGACACAACGGTTACGCCCTGAGTAACATTGTTGCTGGTCACTTCTATCAGCGTTTTGATATTTTTCGCCGCTTCGGCACTGCGGTGTGCAAGATTTCTGACCTCCTCCGCCACCACAGAGAACCCTTTGCCATGATCGCCCGCTCTGGCCGCCTCAACGGCCGCATTCAGCGCGAGGATGTTTGTCTGAAAGGCAATCCCGTCGATCAGCGAGATAATTTCCGTCATCTGCTGCGCGCATTCAGTGATGGACGCCATGTTGGTAGCAACTTGCCCCATTAGATCCCCGCCCTTACGTGCCTGGAGAGTCGCCTCGTTCGCCTGCTCACTGGCAAGACGCGTATTCTCAGCCGTGTTTCTAGTGCTCGCTGCCATCTGTTCCATACTGGCGGCGGTTTGCACCAACGATGCCGATTGCTGTTCAGTTTTTACGGAGAGCTGCTCGCTTCGTGCTGAAAGTTGCTCCGAAAGCGTCATCGCCGTTTGTGATGAGGCCCTGATCTCACGCACCAGCGTAGCGATATTACTCGACAGACTATTGATACCAGGGATCAAACGACCCGCGCAGTTGTTACCAAACTCAGGGATCGACACGGCAAGATTGCCCGATGTAACTTCTTCAATACTTTTCTTCACAGTATTGATCGGCGTCACAAGATATTTCGTCATATAGAACCAGAGTAAAAATAAAGCAATGAAATTTATAATATTCACTGAAATAAAGAGTGATGCGCTGTGTGAAAATAAAGCAATAACACCTGCACTTACTAAAAAGAGACATACAAGAAAATAAATTATGAAGGATCTGACACTCATGTTTCTTAGCATGATTATTCCCACAACTTTATATTTAGGTCGGCATTATCGTTTATAGCACCCGCCTTCAACTTTGTCCTCACTATCTCCGCTGGTTCGATGTTTCGCCACGAGACGCCTGGAGTTTACCTTAAGTCAGACAAAAAAATCACCATTGCAGAAAAGCTTTGCATCTACTGCTGCCATACGGGTTCTCGTCCAATTTAAGCGATACCATCAACGTGAGTGATACGTGATGATCGCCTTCATGTTTAAGGAGCATTGCTATAATCACGCGCATTTGTTTAGCAAGGCTTAATCGGTAAAGGGTGAGAATATATTTTGTTCTTTATCCCCGCCGTTTATTTTTAATACACGCGATCACGACTCACAATAAATAACTAATAGAGCCTGTCAGTAATTCTGTGTAACTGCCAACCTGCTGAATTCCGTATTGCAACGGCCAGTATGGTGGAAGCATGCTGAGTTCGTTCAATCTGGAGTTCACTTTTTCCGCGTATGCATCACTGGATTTAAGCCAGGTCGGTGCATCCTGGCGTAATTGTTCGACAACCGGAAGAGGCATGCTGGCAGGTAAAGGTCTGTCCGTCCGGTCGGGACATTTCCAGAGCAATGACCCGGGATGGCAAACTTGCCTCCAGCAAACCCGTTATCAGATCAAACAGCGGAGGAAACGCATTAGCCGGTTCCTCGTGGTCATAACCCGGTATGGCGTCAAGATCATGGTCCAGGGAAAAGGTCAGCATACTGCCTGCCAGACGAGCGAGCTCCGCCCACACCTGTTCAGGTGGACGGGAAGGAAAATGTTCGTATTCCGTCAGCACCCTGGCGAGGGAATTCAGCGCATTCAGCAACCTGAAAAGGGATACATCGGCGACGGCAAAATTGGCGAGTCTTTCGTTATTTTCACGACACATTGTCATCAGTCGCTGGCGTCGGGAGCGAAGCTAGCAATTGAGCAGCACCAGACGTTCGCGAAGGACCGGACTTGCCCCAAAAGATGCTACTGGAGGAATAAAAGACGGATCCTGTCGCCACGCATTTTGTCCATCCCGGATAAGCCTTGCTACCGGGCACACTTTCCAGGAATCATTACTTTCATGAGCAAACCGGATGGTGAAATTAAACCGGGCAACAGCCATGGATGCTTCTTCAGAGCCAAAGGCATCCTGCAACGTTACCCACTCTTCTCATTTGGTTACAAAAAAGCAGAGTAAACACCTGCTGCACAGAAATGTCTGAATTTTATTTAAGCACACCCGTTTTGTTGATTTAAATCAATACATCAAGGAGATGATAATTATGATTAATTCTGGCAGAGTGATGTAGATCAGAATTAACAACTGAATTATTTCTTTTACAGACTAAAGATGTGAAATAAATCCAGAATTGGACATTTAATTTCCCAGTTCTGCATTCTCAATTAGTTACCCCCTAAGACAGTTTTGCATTATAAATGCAATGTCAAACAGTTCCATGACCCGCTATCAATTCGCATTTTACCGCAACCGTTTTTCATTGAACACGTCAAAAGTACCGTCAGAAAAGTGATGCTTTCTGCTGTGGCGGGAGATGGTCAGAAGGAGAAACTGGCGCTGCAAGCCGCGCCAGCTCTGGGTTTAGCCGTGGTTACCTTGCATTAACTGAAAACCAGTACTAATTAGTGCTTTTCAATATACATCGTGCGGCTATAGGCTACATCTTCCGGGTTATTAATGGGATAGCCTTTCACCCAGGGTTTGATCAGACGTCCGTTGGTGTACTGATAAATCGGGGCAATCGGCGCTTTTTCGGCCAGGATCTTCTCGGCCATATTGTAATCGTCATTACGCGCTTTCGCCGTGCTTTCAAGCGCCGCCTGGTTGATGATCTTATCATATGCCGGGTCGTTGAAACGCGAGATATTGCCGGTATGGGTTGAGGTCAGTAGCGACAGGAAAGTCGAGGGCTCATTGTAGTCTCCCACCCACGACGCGCGGATAACGTCGAAATTGCCGGTGTTGCGGCTGTCAATGTATGTCTTCCATTCCTGATTTTGCAGCTTGACGTCGACCCCCAGGTTTTTCTTCCACATTGAGGCTACGGCAATCGCAATTTTCTGATGATTTTCCGAGGTGTTGTAAAGTAGGGTCAGTTTCAGCGGACGTTGTGGGCCATAGCCTGCAGCCTGTAACAGCGCTTTGGCCTGTGCGTTTAACTCCTGCTGTGACATTTTCTCAAACGGAGAAGGCTCCGGCGTAAACCCGGCCGTAACGTCAGGGGTGAAATGCCACGCCGGTTTTTCACCTGTTCCTAAAACTTTGTCGGCCATAATGCGGCGATCGATGGTCATGCTCAGCGCCAGTCGCACGCGGGCATCGGCCGTCGGCCCTTTTTGCGTGTTAAATGCGTAGTAATAGGTGCCCAGTTGGGGCGGTGTATAGACCTGTCCCGGAATATCTTTAAGCAGCTTCTGATACATATTTTTTGGGAACGATTCAGTGATATCGATATCACCCGCCAGATAACGCTTAGTGGCCGAAGATTCCTGGTTGACAGGGACAAAGGTCACTTTTTGCAGAACAGTTTTAGCGTTGTCCCAGTAGTGCGTATTTGGCACGACAACCAGTTTTTCATTTACGACGCGCTCTTTGAGAACGTAAGCGCCATTGCCGATCAGGTTCCCCGGGCGCGTCCACGTTTTATCGCTTTCAACGTTGTTTTTTTGAACAGGATAGAAAGCGAAGCTTGCCGTCAGGTTAGTGAACCATGGCAGGGGTTTATCCAACTGTACACGTAATGTTCGGGCATCAACGGCGGTTACACCCAGCGTATCGGGTGCGGCTTTGCCATCAATAATCGCCTGAGCGTTATTAATACCGGCCAGGGCCGCAAACCATGCAAATGGCGACGTGGTTTTCGGGTCAACCAGGCGCTGCCAGCTATAGACAAAGTCCTGGGCAGTCACCGGGGTGCCATCGGACCATCTGGCGTTATCACGAAGCGTAAAGGTCCAGATGCGGTTGTCGTTGCTCTGCCAGCGTGTTGCTACCCCCGGGGTCAGTTCCCCTTTCTCGTTCTGGTTCACCAGACCTTCAAAAAGATCGCGAATAACCTGAATCTCTGGCAACCCCACCGCTTTGGCGGGATCAAGAGAAGCGGGTTCATCTTTGATGTGTCTGACCAGCTCCTGCCGTTTGGCAAGCACGGTGCCTTGCGGCACGTCAGCTGCGTAAGCGAGTGAAGATAGCCCGCCCAGGCACAGCGCAGAAAACAGCAGCGAAACAGGATGCCTCATGAGATCCCCTTTTAAAAGTCCGTAACTCGTGGTTGCGTAATTATTTGTTTTGAAACATCGGAATGCAAATACCTTACGCCGGAAAGTTGATATCAGGCAATGTTATACTGGCGCGTAAACTATTTGATTAACCGCGAGTTTTGCACAACACTGCCAGAAGAGAATTTTTATCAGGATTTCCTATGGCAATCACCCGACCAAGAATGGAACGTGGCGCCTTTCCGCCTGGCGCCGAGCAGTACGGCCGCTCATTTTTAGGGGCATCATTGATTTGGTTCCCCGCCCCCGAGGCCGATCGCACGAGCGGTTTAATCATTGCCGGCACGCACGGCGACGAAAATTCATCCATCGTGACCCTCTCATGTGCGCTTCGTACGCTCGTGCCCGAACTGCGGCGTCACCACGTTATTTTGAGCGTAAACCCGGATGGCAGCCAGCTTGGTCTGCGGGCAAATGCGAGGGGGATCGACTTAAACCGCAATTTCCCGGCAGCAAACTGGCGCGCCGGGGAAACTGTTTATCGCTGGAACAGCACGGCTGAAGCGCGTGACGTTGTGTTACTGACGGGTGAAAAGCCCGGCTCGGAGCCAGAGACACAGGCGCTTTGCCAGCTTATCCATAAAATCCACCCGGCCTGGGTCGTCTCTTTTCACGATCCGCTGGCCTGCATCGAAGACCCTCGCCATACCGAGCTGGGAGAGTGGCTGGCTGAGGCTTTTACTCTGCCGCTTGTCACCAGCGTCGGCTACGAAACGCCTGGCTCATTCGGTAGCTGGTGTGCCGATTTAGGCTTGCACTGCATCACCGCTGAATTCCCACCCATATCATGCGATGAAGCCAGTGAAAAATACCTCAAGGCGATGGTGGCGCTTTTACGGTGGCAGCCTCAAGGATGAAGCACTCCACTGGTAAAACGCAGCGCAGGCGAAACATCAACCGCCAGCCATGTTGGGCCATCAAGATCGGCAAACAAGACCTGATTCACCAGGGGTAAGGCTGCGTTGATAGCCCGGGATGTGCAGAGCATGCACCCCAGCATCAACGAAAAACCTTGCGCCTGCGCCTCTGTTGCCAGCGCCAGCGCCTCGGTCAGACCACCGGTTTTGTCGAGCTTGATATTGACCATCTCATAGCGTCCCTGTAACGCCGCCAGACTGTCACGGGTATGACAGCTTTCATCGGCACAGACAGGCAAGGGATGGATAAAATTCTCTAAGGTCGTATCATCCTTCGCGGGTAGCGGCTGTTCCAGCATGGCAACACCTAAATCGGCGAGCAACTGACAGCGTGCGGCCAGCCCTTCAGGATGCCAGGACTCGTTCGCGTCCACAATGAGCGTTGCGCTCGGCACAGCCGAGCGGATGGCTACCATACGCTCGCTGATCAGATGATCGTCAAGTTTGATCTTAAGTAAGGTTGCGCCGGCGTCATTTAGCGCCCTGGCGCTGGCCGCCATCTGCGCGGGTTCGCCAATAACCACCGTCTGCGCAGTGACCACCGACGTCGGCAGCGTTACGCCCAGCATCGAGGGCAACGATTTTTGCCACGTAGCCGCCTCCAGGCTCCAGAGCGCGCAGTCAATGGCATTACGCGCGGCGCCTGCAGGCAATCGCTGCTGAAGTGCTGCACGCGAAAGCCCTGCTTGTAAGTCGGGAACAAGAGTCATAATTTGCGCCATCACGGACGCGAGACTTTCGCCATAGCGAGGATAAGGGGTGCATTCCCCCACCCCCTTGATCCCCGCATCTTCGATCTCCACGACCACGACGCTGGCCTCGCTGCGACTACCATGCGAAATGACAAACGGGGAATGCAATGGCCAGGCTTCTTCATAGACCTTAACGCTTCTCATCACTGACTCCTTGCGGCCCGGTAAGGCGTAAAATTGGTTTGCCGAGCTATCCGCTGATGGCATACACTAGTCCCGACGTTAACTATATGTAAACAGGAAGATATCTATGTCACAACTCGTTCATTTCCAGGGCAACCCGGTTGCTGTTGCAGGTTCCATTCCGCAGCCTGGTAGCAAGGCTCAGGCATTCACTCTGGTGGCTAAAGATCTGTCTGACGTCACGTTGGGCCAGTTTGCTGGAAAACGCAAAGTCCTGAACATTTTCCCAAGCATTGATACCGGCGTGTGTGCTGCATCCGTGCGCAAATTCAACCAACTGGCAACTGAAGTGGACAACACCGTGGTGCTGTGCATTTCTGCTGACCTGCCGTTTGCCCAGTCTCGCTTCTGCGGTGCTGAAGGTCTTAGCAATGTTATCACGCTCTCCACTCTGCGCAGCCCAGATTTCCTGGAGAAATACGGGGTTGGCATTTCCGAAGGCGCTCTGAAAGGTCTGGCAGCGCGTGCGGTTCTGGTCATTGATGAAAACGACAACGTCGTATTGAGCGAGCTGGTTAACGAAATCACCACCGAGCCGGATTACTCTGCTGCGCTTGACGTGCTGAAAGCATAGCCAAAAAAAGCCGTAACATCGCTGTTACGGCTTTATCAGACGTTAAAATTATAACTAACTTAGCGGATTATTTCGTTGGCTTTAACATATCGTCAGTAAGCGTTATGCTATCCAACACATTATAGATTTGATCGCTGACCTTAGTGCCAGCGGCTGTAGCAAAATAGACTCTATCTCCTGCCTTAATATTATTCAAAGACATAATTTCAGTTGCAGTCCAGGATACACCCTCATTTTGCCCATAGGTCGTACATTTGTCATTGCTTGCCTTACGTACCGTCTGGAACCACGAACCACACAGAGTGGTAGTGACCTTACCTTTCGCATCCTTGGTATCATAATACATATTCAGATATTGATAAGATGCCATCAGGCTAGATTTGGTCCCCACGGTATATTGCAGTTTTTTGTCTTTCACTGACGTTCTTGACGACACAATCTGAGATGCGTTACCGGCAGAAACATCCTCAAGTGTGTATCGATAGGTTAATACCGTTTTACCTTGTGCATCTTTAACCTCTACAACATGCCCCTCGCTAACTTGCAATGCATGTATTTGCAGACTGACATTGGAATAACCGTTACCTAAGTCCGTAATGATGGTGTTAGCTATCTTTTTATTACCATATTCGCCGAAATAGTAAGGCTGACCAATGGCATCACGATTCCAACCGTCATGCTGTAATGTGGCCGTATATTGCCCACTTTGAAGACTGGCAGTATTCTGCGTCCACTGTAATTTAGGATCCTCGGTCTTTTGATCGACGTTGATATCCTTTATTTCAGTGTCAGCCGATGCTTCGCTATGCGTAAACGGCGCAAACACTTCACTGAAGGCGTAAATTGGTGCTTGCTGTTCGGTTAGCCCGCTGTGTTCCGGTGACACCTGTTTAGCGACGCCAGGCTGGTCACGCATCATTGACCACATGCCAATCATACCCAGGTTGCGATCTTTGGCATCATCCAATACCAGGTTAGCATCCGACAGATAGAATACTTCCCCCTGAACGTCGTTATAACCGTTCATTGGCGTAACACCCATCATCGCGTTGATTTCATCGTCAGACTTATCGGTGAAAATCTGCTTCAGTTGGGAGAACAGGCTTTCAATTGCAGAGGTGGCGCACTTGCCGTGAATGTTTTGCCCTTCAGTGCCGTCGGACTGACAGATACTGCTGCCGTAGTCCATCGCCATTACATTCACCCCAGCCAGATCGACCCCTTTCTCCTTCGCATCGTTTAGTACGTACAGGCCGTCAGCGGTCAGACCCGTCGGCAGAATCGGCAGGGTATACCAGATCCCTACACTGCGGCCTTCTGCTTTCCATTGTGCCTGCGCGGCCTTAACGGCTTCGTTACGGCGGTTTATGGAGTCATGATCGGCGACCCATGTTCCTTCAATATCGAAATCCAGTACGTTCAGATTCAGGTTTTCAACGATGTCGTAGTAGTGCTTTTGCAGATCAGAAACGTTCTTACAGGCTGCCGCCAGCGGTGAGTTGTTAGCACCACCGATTGAAATCATTACGTCCCCGCCTGCTTCACGCAGCGCTTTGATCTTACTGTACTGGGTGTAATTGTTGATATCGTAAGCGGTACCCCAGGTTGGCAGACAGGTATCAGCATCTTTTGCTACCACAAAGGCCATAGTGAAGTGAGTGATACCCTGGTTCTTAGCGAGGCTGGCAAGGTCTGGCTGCGCGTTCAGCGTGTAATCGACATACGGAGCATAAACATGCGCAGGCCATGGCGCTTTAGGGGTACCTACCATTTCTTTAGTGCCGGACCAGTCAATATAAACTTTCCACGGATTGATATCGGAAGGTTTAACTTTCTGGACTTTAGCCTGGGAAACATAATTATCGCCGTTATAGCGAATTAATGTGCCGCTTTCATAGAGTGTTGCTGAATTAAATTCAGGCGCTTTATTTAATTGATCTATGGTATAGGATACGACATCACCCAACGGTTTCCAGGGACGACCATTGGTTCCGGTAGGGTTTTGATTGGCCTCCAGTGAAGGGTCATCGCCAAGGGTATAAAATAGTGCTTCATATTCCTGGCCATTTTTCTGAACTTTATCGCCTTTATTATAGGTGGTGGTGCCTGCCCACTGAGGAACCTCAGCGTACTGTTCCCACGGGTTGGCTGAACCCGGCGTAAACCCATAGGCACTTTGCGCCGTAGAGGTCTGCCAGGTCGCGCCGTTGTAGGAGACAATATCATTGGCGTTGTAAGCACTGGCGCTGCTGTATTCCGGATAGGTTACGGTACCGCCGCCCGTTTCGCAGGTCGTTGGGTTACCGTATTGCGTCATCTCGGCAGCGGTCGCCGCGCGTTCAAAACGCCATGGATTACTGGCTTCATCTGCCGAGGCATTCCCCGGACAATCTTTCGCGCCTACCCACCAGGCGTTGGTATACACGCCGCTGTCATAAATAACCTCATAAGGACCAGCACCCTCCTGACCGCTCCAGGCTTCGATAGCAAATACCGGGGCGGCGGCACACAGTGCCCCCATTCCTATTATAGCTTTAGTAAATATATTCAGTTTCATAATCATCCTTATTATTTAATCCCATATTAAAATGGCGATTAACTGTAAAAGGATTATCGATTAGGATAAATCAAATATTAC
The DNA here is from genome assembly GCF_918797525.1 of unidentified bacterial endosymbiont. Lineage (NCBI taxonomy): Bacteria > unidentified bacterial endosymbiont. Next base: position 2,624,418 of record NZ_OU963893.1, read on the forward strand.
TGTGCGCCTCTATTTTTAGGATTTAAGGGAATATGGTCGGACCATATTGATCATTAAATCATATATGAATTAATAATTACATTTAACATGGAAATATTTCTGTAGAATATCACGCCACCCCGAAGACGAGCTGGCGTTTAATAATATTACTCTTCCGCTTTCTTATGGTTTAGTCCATATTCACGTAATTTATTCGCAATCGCGGTATGCGATACCCCCAGCCTTTTGGCCAGCTTACGGGTACTGGGGTAGCTACGATAAAGTTGCGTTAATACCGAGCGCTCAAAACGGCTGGTAATGTCATCCAGAGATCCTTCCATCGCCTCTTCGCCCACCGATACTGTCCCGGCATCGTAGTCGGGTAACAGAATATCCTGTGGTCGCAGTTCATAACCTTCCAGCTGCGTGAGAGCACGGTAGACTGCATTCTTCAACTGGCGAATGTTGCCCGGCCAACCGTAACGCGTTAACACAGTGCCGAGGTCCGCAGAAAGCTTTGGCCGCGGCACCCCTTGTTCATCAGCGAAGCGGGCCACAAACAGCTCAGTCAGCGGCATGATGTCTTGTGGGCGGTCGCGCAGGGGGGGAATATTCAGCGTCAATACATTCAGACGATAATAGAGATCTTCGCGGAATACGCCTTTTTGCACCAGTTCAACAAGATTTTTCTGAGTAGCACAGATTACGCGTACGTCCACATGAACCTCGTGATCTTCCCCGACACGGCGGAAAGTACCGTCATTGAGGAAGCGCAACAGCTTGGCCTGCATACGCGGCGACATCTCGCCGATTTCGTCCAGAAGTACAGCCCCCCCCGTCGCCTGTTCGAAGAAGCCCTTTTTCCCTTCAGGAGCATGGCCGAACAGCTCGCTCTCTACGGCATCTTCCGGTATAGAGGCACAGTTTAGAGCCAGGTAGGGTTTTGCCGCTCGCGGGCTGGCCAGATGCACAGCGTGAGCCAGCAGATCTTTACCGGTCCCTGTATCGCCGGTAATCAGCAGCGGTGCGGTTAAATTCGCGAGCTTGCGCGCCTGCTCGACGACATGGCGCATTTTCGGGCTGACGGCAATAACCTGACTAAAAGCACCCACATCCTGGCTGGAGAGGTTTTGCAACTGGCGACCCATCCGTACGGTAGATCGCAGCATAATGACTGCCCCGGTCAGCACCCGGACATCGCCTTCCCCTTTCAGGTACACTGGCGTTATCTCCATCAGGAAATTCTGCCCGTTAATGGCGACATGCTCGCTATGGGTGTTTTGCGGATTGCTGTCCAGCCAGCGTTGGAAATTAAAGCCGGAGATCAACTGCGGAGCATGCTGATGGCTGAGCTTCTCCTTGTTCTGGGCGAATAACTGACAGCTGGCCAGATTGCCGCGCTCAACTTTACTTTTCAGATCCAGAGACAGGAAGGGTTCCGGCATGGCTTCCAGCAGGGCACTTAAGGCCAGGTGCTCACGCTCAGATGGCATCCAGGGAATGGTGCGCACATCCGTAACGCCAGCGATACGGCGAATTTCCGCCATCAGGCTGCTGAAGGTATTAAATTCAATTTCGGCAAAATTGAGGTAAATTCGTCCCACAGGATCGATTTCAATGCCACGTAAATCAATGCTACGTAAAACAAGAAGATCAAGTAACTCGCGGGTAAGACCGAGACGGTCTTCACAAAAGACTTCCAGACGCATGGGAAACTCACCGTTTTAAGCCAATAACATTAAAATGATATGTCAGAACACGATGATCAGGAAGATGGCTGTCAACAAATATTGACAGCCAGCACAAATTGTAACCAAAACGCTCACGGAGTCGGTTTTTTATTGAGCGTCTCTTTAAGCTGACCGATTAATTCACGGCGGAAATCCCCCAGCCGTGGCTTATCGCCGTCAATCCACGGCAGCGGACGGCAGACTTCCATCGCCTTAATGCCCAACCGCGCAGTCAGTAATCCGGCGCCAAGGCCTTGCGCAGCACGCGCCGAAAGACGCGCCGCCAGATCCTGTGACATCCAGTCCATACCCACCTCCCGCACCAGTTCGCTGGCACCGGCGAAGGCGATATTAAGTAAAACCAGTTTAAACAGCCTTAGACGGCTGTAATAGCCAAGCTCGATGCCGTAGAGGTTTGCTATACGGTTTATCAGACGCAGATTACGCCAGGCAATAAACGCCATATCGACCAGCGCCAGCGGACTGACGGCAATCATTAGCGTGGATTCTGCTGCCGAGCGGCTGATTTCGCGACGCGCCTGCGCATCCAGCACTGGCTGCACCATATGGGAATAGAGCGTCACTATTTCCCTGTCGTTCTGGGTTTCATGGATCGCGGCATACCAGCGTTGCAGCGCCGGATGTGACTGATCGATTCCGGCCTGAGCGGCCAGTTTTTCACAAAAAGCACGCCCTTTTCCGGTTCCATGGCTGTGCAGGAGATCCCGCGCTTCATCCCGTTCGTGCGCGCGCTGTCGCAGGCGCCACAAACGCCGCCACTCTGTGGCAACCGATCCAACCCCTGCGCCGATAATCAATGCCCCAGCAGCACTACCGCCCAGCGCTACCCAGTCCTGCGTTTGCCAGGCATTCATCGTCCACTGGACCCCTTGGGCTACAACGCTCACGCCAAACAGCACCAGCCCGGCGGTCACCATCCGGCGCCACAGGCTGCGTTTAGGACGTAAAGCGGCCTCAACTACCGCTTCCGCTGAGCCCTCCCCGGCTAAGAGATCATCTGTCAACGCTGGGGCAAAATGTTCCGCCTGCGTACCGCTAAAGGTCTGAGCGGATTTAAACGCGGGCTGTTTTTCCTGCTCAAGCGTACCGGTAAAGTCAATGCGCGGTTTTAACGGTTCCGTCATCGCAATTTATCTCCAATCAAAAACTCCAGCGCCGCGTCCAGACGAATGTGCGGTAACGGCCGATCGACGGCCATCGTCTGCGGGCGGAAGGCTTCAAACTGAAACCCCTGATGTTGCCAGAATGCCTGGCCTGGCAGACGCCCAGGCACTTCACCCGGATATACCGTAAGAGGCTCACCGTCACTGAGGCGGTTCCCACGTAACGCGGGAATTTTTTCACCCTTTACGTCTATCAAACCGCTCTCGGTCGCCTGGACAGATGCCAGCCCGAGACAATCCATGCCGATCCCTTCAAATGCCGCGTTTTGCCACGCGTCCTGCACCAGCTGCTGTAACAACGACACCATATTTACATGCTGATCGACCGTCACATGGTCAGCCTTGGTGGCGGCAAACAGCAGTTTGTCGATAACCGGAGAAAACAGGCGGCGGAACAGCGTCCGCTGGCCGTAGTGAAAGCTTTGCATCAGTTGCGTCAGCGCCAGGCGCATATCATTAAACGCCTGCGGCCCGCTGTTCAGGGGCTGAAGGCAGTCCACCAGCACAATCTGTCGGTCAAAACGCAAAAAATGATTTTTGTAGAACCCCTTCACCACTTTTTCGCAATAGTAGCTGTAGCGTTCCCGGAGCATGCCGGCGTTAGTGTGCTTATCAGCCTGCGCCAGCTTCGCCTCACCGAAAACGTCCACGTCCGGCCACGGGAAAAACTGCAGCGCGGGCGCCCCCGCCAGATCGCCAGGCAGAACGAAACGCCCGGGCTGGATGAAATGCAGCCCCTCCTGCTTACACTGGTGTAGATAATCGGTCCAGGCCAGGGCAATAGCAGCCAGCCGGTTTTCATCCGCTGGGGCGAGTGGGTCTAAACCTTCACAAAGTTGACGCCATTTAGCCGACCACGCCGCGCGTTGCCCCTGTAACAGTCCCGTCATCTGCCGGGACCAGCTCAGGTAATCCTGTGCCAGCATGGGTAAATCAAGCAACCATTCACCGGGATAATCCACGATTTCAAGATACAGCGTGGAGGTGTCCTTAAAGTGGCGCATTAACGAATCATTAGAGCGAAAACGCAGCGCGAGGCGAATTTCACTGACCCCACGGGTTGGCGTCGGCCAGGCTGGCGGGTCGCCATATAGCTGCGCCAGACCTTCATCATAGGTAAAACGTGGAATGCCGAAATCACGTTGCGGCACACGTTTAACGCCCAGCAGACGTTCTTCGCGTACCGCGCTCAACAGCGGTAAACGCGCACCGGCATGCAGGTTGAGGAGTTGATTGACCATCGCAGTGATGAACGCCGTCTTCCCGCTTCGGCTCAGCCCCGTCACCGCGAGACGGAGATGGCGATCGACGCCACGGTTCACCAAAGAATTGAGTTCGTTTTTAAATCGCTTCATCGCCGTCCTTAGTTGCTGGAAGCCAGGAAAATCCTGTTTAAGAATACAATAAATGGGGGCAGATCGTTGATTATCAATTCATAATTATTGCTATTGCCGTTTTTTCTCCAGTAAGATGAACACCATTGCCGTCTGTCGGAGTGAGTAAGGTGTATGTCTCCCACCATCTATGATATTGCGCGGGTTGCTGGCGTTTCGAAATCAACCGTGTCACGCGTTTTGAATAAGCAAACCAATATATCCCCCGAAGCCCGGGAGAAAGTGCTTAAGGCAATTGACGAATTACAGTATCAACCCAATAAACTTGCCCGCGCACTGACCTCTTCTGGCTTTGATGCCATTATGGTCATTTCTACCCGTTCGACGAAAACAACTGCCGGAAATCCTTTTTTCTCTGACGTTCTTCACGCCATCACGGCAAAGGCAGAACAGGAAGGGTTTGATGTTATTTTGCAAACCTCAAAAAGCAGTGAAGATGATTTGCTGAAATGCGAAAGCAAAATAAAACAGAAGATGGTCAAAGGGATTATTATGCTGAGCTCACCGGCAAATGAATCCTTTTTCTCCAGGCTGGATGTCTACGGCGTTCCTATTGTCGTTATCGGAAAAGTGGAAGGTGATTTCCAGAATATTTACTCCGTAGATACCGATAACTTGCACGATAGCGCGACCCTGACCGACGTTTTTATTAAAAACGGACGCCGCAAAATTGCCTGCCTGCATGCCCCACTCGATTATCATGTTTCTATCGATCGCCTTGCGGGCTATAAATCCAGTCTTGAAAAACACAATATCACGGTAAATCCGCAGTGGATTATAGATGGCGGCTATACTCATGAGAGTGCGCTTAAGGCGGCTAGTAAACTGCTCTCATCAGCCGCTCCCCCGGATGCGGTCTTTGCCACCGACAGCATGAAACTGCTCAGTCTCTATCGTGCGGCAGATGAGTTAAATTTGATGATCCCTGAACAATTCGCGGTGGCCGGTTACAGTGATCGGATGCTGTCGCTTATTTTGACGCCAGCACCGGCAGGCTTTGATATTCCCACCCGGAAACTGGGTGAAGAGAGCTGTGATGTCCTGTTTAAACGGATCGCCGGTCAGCCCACGCCGCAGAAAGTCCTGGTCGAGACGCACTTTGCTTTTGCTGATTCGCTTCCTCAAACCAGGGGCCATTAGCCCCTGGTCTGGCGCCTGTCAGAATGCATAGTTCACGCCGACACCTGCGTAATGGAAGCGATCGTTTTCGCCTTCATCATGGTTTTCCCATTCATAGGCATATTCCAGCGTCATCGAAAGGCCATTTGTGAAATCATAGGCATAAAGCAAACCCAGTCGGTTGAAGTCATGGCCCTCTCGCGCAGGATCGTCCTGCCAGTCCCAGTTAGACCAGCGGTCTAAACCCAGCCGGGTGTAGGGTGTTAGCGTGGTATTGCCCAACGATACTGGCAGATAGGCGCGGATTTCTTGGGTGGAAAATTCGCCGTTGTTACGTGAACTGTCCATATTGAATCCGCGCTCTAAGTAGTAGTTAACTTTCGCGGCGAAGGTTTCGTTAAGGGTCCAGGTAAAGCCGGTTTCGGTCTCAACGCGGCTGTCCGAATAGCCCGTTTTTGCCAGATCGTTGGCAAATTGATACATGGCAAACCAGCCGCTGAACCGCCAGTCGTCGCTAAGCCTGAGGTCCCAGTCAGGCTGTATTTTATAGCGCTGCATATTCGCGCTTCCGTCTTTAGCACCGTGTTCATCTTTAAAATGATAACCATAATTACGAAAACCCCCGGTAAGCCCGAAGGTAAAATCATCGGTGCCGATAAAGCGATAGCGTAATTCAAATTCGGGACGGTCAAAATAGGTCCCACGGGTCATTGTGCTGTAATCAACGGGACCTTCCTGATACATGGCAAGTGACAGCGTCCAGGCATCCCAGGTGGCATTAAACCATACGGAAGGTTCATATAATCCATCTTTATCGTCGCTTTGACCTTCGACGTTTTCAATTTCATACATGGCCCCAATATTAAACGCCCAGTGTTTAGCTGTTTCTGCCGCTTGCGCGCAGCTAACCCCTGCGCACAGAATCAGCGCAGCACATCTTTGTAGAGTATTCATTAAAATATTCCTTTATAATTAACACATAATAAAACCGGAAAATTTATTTCCGGCGAACACCTTTCTTATCTAATAGCCGCTTCAGTTTCAGCGTCGAAGAAATGGCATTTATTCATATCGAACTGGATGCCGATATTATCTCCGGCCGCATAGTCATTCGCAGCCCCTGCCCTGACAATCAGTTCATGCCCCCCCACGCTGACATAAAGCATGAATTCTGCTCCTGTGAGTTCCGCTACGCTGACTTTGGCGAGGATCCCTTCCGTTTTGCCGTGAGGGGTGAAAATATCCTCCGGGCGGATCCCTAATGTCACGGCCTTGCGCTGATAGCCCATGGCATTTAAAGCAGCGAGCTTGTCCATCGGAATGTCAAGACGCAGTGTCTCCGTCACGAAATAGCTTTCGTCTATCGCGCCGCGAATAAAATTCATTGCCGGCGAACCGATAAATCCCGCCACAAACATATTTGCCGGTTCGTTATAAACCTGTTTTGGCGCGCCGACCTGCTGAATAAAACCGTCTTTCAGGATCACAATACGGGTAGCCATTGTCATGGCTTCAGTTTGATCGTGCGTAACGTAAATCATGGTGGTATTCAGTTTTTGATGCAGCTTGCTGATTTCAGCGCGCATCTGTACGCGAAGTTTGGCATCAAGGTTTGAGAGTGGTTCATCCATCAGGAATACACCCGCCTCGCGCACGATCGCCCTGCCTAACGCTACGCGCTGGCGTTGGCCGCCAGATAATGCGCCAGGCTTACGCTTAAGGTATTCACGCAAGCCGAGGATTTGTGCCGCCCAGTTCACGCGTTCCGCAATAATGGCAGGGGCAATTTTTTGCATCTTCAGGCCGAACGCCATGTTGTCGTAAACCGTCATATGCGGATAAAGGGCGTAGTTTTGAAAGACCATGGCGATATCGCGGGATTTAGCCGGTACATCGTTCATACTCACACCGTCAATGACCAGTTCACCCGCGCTGATCTCCTCCAGCCCGGCAATCATGCGCAGTGTTGTCGACTTACCGCACCCCGATGGCCCAACAAAAACGATAAACTCTTTATCCTCAATCTCAAGGTTAAAATCCTTCACGACATGGACCTGGTTATCATAGATTTTCTGGATGTGTTTGAGAGACAGTTGCGCCATTGTTAGTTCCTTATCAATACTGACCGGGAGGCCCAGAAATCGGTCAGACATTGCCAGTTGAGTTCCCGTGTTGAATGAAGTTGTAGCCCTGCATGCACAAGGCCTGCGCCGATACCTACCGATAACATACCTGCCGCGTTAATCGCCTCGATGCCAGCAGCGGCGTCTTCAATACCGATAGCCTCTTCGGGACGGACATTCAGCCCCGCACACGCTGCCAGGAAAATTTCGGGGTCGGGTTTTGAGCAGACGATACGTGAGGCATCAGCACAAAAATCAAAGGCATTGTGAATGCCCAGCGCCTGCAGAATGCCAGGGGCATTTAGCGAAACCGAGGCCAGCCCTATCCTGACGTTCGCGCCACGGATCGCCACCAAAAGGTCGTGAATACCCGGCAGGAGTGAATCCTGAGTCAGAGACGCCAGCGACCGCACATAGAGGTCATTTTTTTTACCGGCAAGCGCCAGGCACTGCTTATCGTTGAATGCCCCCTCTTTCCCTCCGTAGCGCAGGATCCGCTGCAGAGAATCCATACGACTGATCCCCTTTAACTGCTCGTTAAACGCTTCGTCAAAGGTGATGCCAACCTCCTTCGCCACGGCACGCCAGGCCAGAAAGTGCAGATGAGCCGTATCGGTTATCACGCCATCCAGATCAAATACCACAGCTTTAAGCATCATCACGGCCCCCGCTGGTAGCGGTCCCATAATCAGGTGTAGTAAAGTCTTTCTGAGGCCATACTTGCCGCCCCGTTATGTTGATAGTCTTGCCCCATAACGTCAGCGTGACGGGCGCGGTGGTTTCAGTGGTTAGAACATCGTTTTCGAACGTGAAGCGCATATGCGCCTCACGCCAGCGCAATGGAAATGCCAGCCTGTGCCAGTGAGGCGGCATCTTTGGCGCGAGAGAGAGCTCTCCCTTCTCGATCTGCAGACCGGCAAATCCCTGAATCACGCCGGACCAGATTGCGCCAGTCGCAGCAGCGTGGATACCCTCGTCACTGCTGTGCGGGTCTTCCCCCAGGTCGATAGCTATACCGTCTCGCCAGAAGGCATAGGCCCGGTCCGTATCGCCACAACGCGCGCTGACAATCCCATGAATAGATTTACTGAGCGAAGAGTCGTGAATGGTGCGAGGCTCGTAGAAAGCCAGATTAGCGGCGCATTGTTGACTCGTGAATTTTTCTGGCAGCAGGTAGTTCAGCATTACCACATCGGCCTGTTTCAGGATCTGCATCTCATTTACTTCCGCCCGGGAGTAATCATGCAAAATAGTCTGCTTGCCTGCTTTCGCTTTGTAGCGGCTCAGGTCAATGGCGGGTTTCGACAGGAAGGTATCGTCCTGGGGAAGTACCCCGTCGGCAGTGGCTTGTGGTAACCACAGCTGCGCCAGAAACTGGCTGGCAAGTTGAGTAAAATGCGCGTCTTCATGGCCAAACATCGCGAGAAACCGGGATGCGCATGCAACGTTGTGCCAGGCCAGGTAGTTGGTATAAGCGTTATTGTTGACGTGCTCTGTATACTCATCCGGCCCAATCACATTATGGATTTCCAGACGCCCCTTTACCTGTTTAGCGCGCGCCATCCAGAACGATGCAGTTTCCAGTAACAGCGTCAGCCCTTCTTTACGCATAAAAACATCATCGTGCGTCGCCTGCCAGTATGTAACTACGGCCCATGCGATATCCGCCACGATGTGGTGCTCGGCCTGTGCAGAAGCCACTTTCTGACGAATCCCGGTGCGAATATTGATTGCCGCAAATTCTGGTGTCTCTTCCTGACCGCTGGCGGCACTCTCCCACGGAAACAGCGCACCTGACCAGCCGTGACGGCGGGCTTTTTCGCGCGCTCCCGGAAGCGTTAACCAGCGATAACGCAGCAGGCTGCGTGCCACTTGCGGCCGCGTGAAGAGGTGGAAAGGTAGCAGGAATATTTCGGTATCCCAGAATACGTGCCCCTTGTACCCTTCGCCGGTAAGGCCCTTAGCCGCAATGCTGATCCGCTCGTCGTGAGCAGGCGTCATTGCCGTCAGATGCCAGACGGCGTAATCCAGCGCAAGCTGATCCAGGTTATCTGAAGAGGCAACCTCTACCCGACTGTTTTTCCAGATATTTTCCCAGGCAGCCCCAGAGCTTTCAAGTAACGACGCATATCCTCGCTCAGCACTGCTTTTCAGTTCGGCCAGCGCATTATGCGCGAAGGTCTGGTGCGAAAGCACTTTGTCGCCACGGTGTGCGACCCATACTATCTTCTCGAGTGTGACAGTGTCACCTTTCGCGACACTTAACCCATAGTGGGCCGTTAAACTGCGGTTTTTCGCGGTAAAGCAGTTGTCGCTCTCCCTTGAGAGAGAGCAATATGCCGAGACCACGACACTGGCGGCACGGTTCTGCGTTTCATAAATACCCTGCATATAATGCTGGTCAAACACACGGACCGAGATTTCATCCAGATGCTGTCTGCCGCTGTTCGTTTGCGTGGCATCAATGCCGGTTTTCAACACCAATTGCGCGTTTGCATCCACAGGCGTTATGGACAACCGCATCGCGACCAGCGGGAGTTGATCAAGAGAAACAAAACGGCGGCTCTCAATGCGGTAGCATTTCCCACCAGGCGAACGCCAAAGTACGCGGCGGCGCAGCTCACCGCTTGCAAAATCCAGCTCTCTTTCCCAGTCAAGAATATCGCCGGAGAGCAGAGTAAAGTTGACGCCATCCAGTTCAATCACGATACCGGTGATATCAGGCAAATTGACCAGTTCGTTAGTTTCATTTCGGCCGGCCCGATGATACAGCCCGGCAAGATACATCCCTCGCGTTTGCTGGGTATACTCCTCCTCATGCGTGGCGCGAAGGCCCAGATAACCATTACCGCAAGCCATAATGGATGCGTATTTATTCAGGCTGTGCGGGCAAAAAACCGGGTCAGATAATACAGACAGGTTCAGCATAGGGTTACGCTTTCCCCTTTTTCAGCCGCTTCATATAACGCCGCGACCAGCTGTTGAATAACCAGACCCTGCTCTGCATCAGCGATCATTACCGGCTCTCCCAGAATATGGCGAACAAAGGCATCCAGACTGCGAAAATGTCGCCGATCGTCAGCGTCTTCACGCTGCATAAGCGTTTGCAGTGCACCGGCATCATCGGTGTAAATATGTGCCGGAAACAGGGTGGCACCAGCTTTCTCGCCGCAGAAGGAGACGTTCATAATGGACTGCTCACGAATATTGAGTGCAAAAGAGGTGTCCAGACGCAGAATGCCGCCGTTGCTGAATTCAATTGTGCCAAACAGCGCATCTTCAACGGTGAACTGAGCGGGATCCCACGCGCCAAACTGGCCGTTATTTTTACGGTTGCCTAATTTTTGATAGCTTTGCGCCGTGACCCGTTTGACTGCCGGAAAACCCAGGACGTACATCGCGGCATCCAGCATATGAATGCCGATATCAATCAGCGGTCCGCCGCCCTGCAGCGATTTATTAGTAAATACGCCCCAGCCAGGAACACCGCAGCGCCGTAGCGCTTGCGCCGACGTATAGTAGATTTCACCAAAGGTTCCACTCTGCACTGCCTCGCGCAACAGTTGCGTATCCAGCGCGAAACGATGATGAAAATCATACGCCAGCACTTTACCCGCCTTCCGGGCCGCAAGGCGCATTTCATCTGCCTGTTGAGGCGTCATGGCGGGAGGTTTTTCACACATAACATGGCAGCCCGCTTCCAGGGCCGCTAAAACGTGTTCAAAGTGAAAGCGATTAGGCGAACAAACGCTCACCACATCCGGTTTCACCGCCCACAGCATCGCGTGCACGTCACTCCAGGCCGAGGCAATACCATAACGTTCAGCAAACGCTTGTGCCTGCTCAAGGCGGCTGTCCATGACAGCCTCCATGTGAACATCACTGCGCGTGGCGTAATACGAGGCATGCACTTTGTCTGCTACCTGCCCGGCGCCAATAATGGCGACACGCAGAGGCGAAGGTGTAGAAGCTCTCATCGCGCTCGTCTTCCTTAGCATTCACGTAAATAATCGAGTGAGTCCTGATACGCCTGGGCGGGATCGTCGGCTCGTACGCGACACTCGTAAACCACGTAACCCTGATAATTATCGGCGCGGAGTTGATCAAACAGCGCGGCGAAATCCAGGCTGCCGCTTCCCGGTTGGTAGCGATGATTATCAGCAATATGGACATGTCCCAGCAGGTAGCGGTTTTCATGCAGCGCATCCAATAGGGAGTCTTCTTCAATGTTCATATGGTAAAAATCACCGATGATCTGCACATGGTTGAGTGCATTCTCTTCGATGTAGCGACGCGCTTCTGCCAGGGTATTAATCATGTGATCCTGATAGCGGTTCAGCGGCTCAAGATAGACGGTTGTCCCGGTACGTGCCGCCACATCATCCAGCCAGCGAAGTGAAGCGCTGACCGCCTTACGATCCCCTTCCAGACTGCGCGGAGAAGTCATTGGCGGCAGACGGAAAGTAAACATTCCCCAGGCGGCTGGCACGATAATCCCCTTTCCGCCCACCTCCGCGAGCGCCTCAAGGATACGTTCAATTTGCTTTAATCCGTTCAGACGGCGCTCTTCAATAAAGTCGCCTATCCAGCCATCGTAACCACCGCAGGCTGTTGTGACCGGTAAGCCAGTGGCGATGATAGCCGCTTTAACCTCGTCGAGATTATCCACCAGCAGTTTGCCGTCTATTTCATAGCCATCAAATCCCATACCCTTGATGTACTTAAATTTTTCGAGAACTGGTGTCGGGAAGAAGGCCTGATTCTGCGTTGCGATTTTCATTACTTGCTCTCCTTAGCTTAAAAAGTGACGCCCATTTTGATGCTCAGTTCGGGATGTAAATCGACATACTTCATATAGCTTTCATCGCTATGGGTGAATGTCACTATCGGGTCAATCAGATCGTTACAGTTGAGATAACCGTTCATCAACAATGTCCAGCAGGTCTCTTCTATGCGTTTGCGGCTCCAGCGCGGGTAGTCAGGATTGGGTTCACTGCAGGCTCGGGAAAAGACAATTTTCGCGTTATTGAAGTGCGCTTCACGGCCAAGGTTGAAGCCTCCGGCAAAGGGTTTTGCGAAAGCGACGTAAGCAATGGTTCCGCCGTAAGCAAGCCCGCGCAGGGCAGACTGCAGCGCGTCTGCATGACCGCTGGTTTCGATGAAAACGTCCGCCCCCTGCTTAGCGGTCAGCTTTTTGATTTCAAGGCCGATATCGGTACCGACAGGGTTTAGACAGTAATCCGCCCCGTGGCGACGGGCAATCTCGCAGCGGTGATCAATAGGATCGACGCCAATAACGATAGACGCGCCGGCTTTTTTGGCCAGTTGAATCGCTATCTGCCCAATGGCCCCTAGCCCCACGACAACTACATAATCCCCGACCCGCACGTTAGCATCACGCACGCCGCTCATCGCGAACTGTGCCGGGTCATAACAAACCGCGTTTTTCCAGGACGCCCCCTCCGGCATTTTGCGCAACTTGTAGTTATCAATGGCGTTGACAATCACCGTCTCCTGCAGCGGGCCATAACAGCAGACCTGCTCACCCGTCTGGTAGTCCCTCACCCTGGCGCCGCATTCAACGATCTCGCCCACGACCATGTTTCCTAACTGAAACTTTCCGAACTCAATACCGCGGACAGCCCCCTCTTCACGCGGCGTAAATAACTGCCACTCCGCGTTAAAATCTTCATTAATAAACGGACTGGCCGCCCTGAAATCCACGACCTCTGTTCCGTGTTTAGGCGCACCATAACGAACGTGAATTTTCACTTCGTTATCGGCCACGGGACGATCTTCATACTCAACCAGCGCCGCCACACGCGGCGCAGTAGCAACTAACTTTTTCATGACCTGCTCCTTGTTAAAATCGGCCGCCTCAGCCTTTAACGCCACCGGCGGTTAAACCACTTTTAATAAAACGTTCAGAAAGCGCATACATAATGACCACCGGCAGAGCTGTCACCAGCGATGCCGCCATCATGCGACCCCAGATATAATCTGGCGTACTGAAGAGCGTGTTCAGCCCTACCGGCAAGGTGAAATGGCTGGCACTTGACAAGAAGATGGATGCAAACAGATAGTCGTTCCACGCCACCATAAAGCAGTAGACGAAGACCGAGACCAGACCGGAAATCGCCAGCGGCACGGTAATGCGGAAGATAATTTGCAGACGGTTAAGCCCATCCATCATTGCCGCTTCTTCTATTTCATCCGGGATAGTGTCGAAATAGCTACGAAGCATGAACACCGCCGTAGGCAAGGTTTGGGTCACCATGGTGATGATGAGTGCCAGTTCGGTATCGTAGATCCCAAGTGCGGTAATGATTTTGAAAAGCGGCACCACCAGCAAAATCCCGGAAAACATATAGACGGTGTAGAAGCTGGCATTGATTGTCGCGCGGCCCCTGAAACGCAATTTGGATAACGCATACGCCCCCAGGGTACCGAGAAATACCGCAATCACCGACGACGTCAGCGACACCACCATGCTGTTTCGAAAGTAATCGACAAACGGGAAGATCTGCGGATTGAAAATGTCGATGTAATGCTGCAGCGTCCATATCTGGGGCAAAATGGTCGGATGCAGCGATATCGCCTCTTTCGCGCTCTTTAATGACGTCATTAGCATCACAAAGAATGGAAAAAGCGTGATTATTAAAAATACCGCCAGTCCCAGATAAAAACCTATACGTCCCAGCACACGTTTATTTGTTGCCATTGAGGTTCACCCTTTTTCCGGCCAGAAGAATGACGGTCAAAATGATCACAAATAGCACCACGGAGATAGCCGCGGCCTTGCCCAGATCATTGAACGCAAAGGCGGTTTTGTAGAGATACACGCCCAGAATATCGACCCTGGTGGTCAGCAGATACACATCGGCAAACATATAGAACATCCATATCGTTCGCAGCGTGATGACGGTTGCCAGTACCGGCATAATCGCGGGAAGCGTGACGATGCGAAAACGCTGCCAGCCATTCGCGCCGTCCATCTCAGCCGCTTCGTACAACGATTTATCGATGGTCTGCAGGATCGCGAGGAACGAGATAAACGCATACGGGAAATAGCGCCAGATGGCGAAAAGTACTACCAGCGCAAAGCTGCTGCCGGGATTGTCGAACCACAGCGGCGCCTGGTCATACAGATGCAGCAGGTCAACCCCGAGATAATTCACTATCCCGTAGCCGTTGTTGAACATGTACTTCCAGGCAAACACCAACGATATTGACGGCGTGACGTAGGACAAAATCACCAGCGAACGTGCCGTTTTGCGCAGGCGAAATTCGCGGTTAAAGAAAATAGCAACGGCGAGCCCGAGACCAGTACTGCCCACTACGACCAGGGCGGTATACCAGAACGTCATCCATAATGAGTGCCAGAAAGCTACATCACTCAGGATACGAATGTAATTGTCCAGCCCAACAAACACGGCGCTAATGCGCGGGTTAAGAGGCAGGCGTAAAAAACTGATTTCTATGTTGGAAATCATCGGCCAGGCCACCAGGCCCCCCAGCAAAATCAGGCTGGGGGCCAGCAGCAGCATGGCGAAAGGCATATCTGAACGACCAGAAAACAGCGTCTTCATAATTCCCTTGCGCAGCGCGCTCCTATCGTTGTGAAATCAGATCAGTCAGTCGCTTCTGGCTGTTGCTCAACGTTGTGCTGAGATCGTGCTGTCCCACCGTCACGTTATGCACCATGGAACTGATGATGCCGGAGCCCGTTACGTCGCCCATGCGGGTGAAATTTTTATCGCCCACGGCGCCGAATACCTGCACATTTGGAAACTGCGCAATCAACTCATAAGGCAGTTGGCCAAAGGCCTTAATGACATCGTTGTTTTTCCAGTTCTCGGTGCCAACCACAAGTTTATTAACCGGCAGTGCAGCACCCGGGGACATCATGACCCAGTCCGACGCGTTTTGAGCCTGCTCCATCCAGGTGACGAATTTCTGTGCCGCTTTGGTTTCGTCTTCTGTTTGGCCGTTTGTGATGGTCAGAGAGGTGACCATGCCGTAGACGGCAGCAGATTTTTCAGTCGGGACCACAAATCCCAGATTGGCAGGATCCCCGTCTTGATAAACGGCTGGCAGAATATAGGTTGAGTAAACGGCCATTGGTGCAGAGCCGTTCATAAAGGCGTCTTTGATTTCCATGACATCGTTTGAGCCGGGCATAGTGGTTGCCGCCAGGCTTTTATAAAATGCTAACGCCTTCGCCATTTCGGGCGTATCAATCTCAATATTGCCCCTGGCATCAAAGACGTTTGCCCCACCTGAAAGGGCAAATTGTGAAAACGCCTGTTCAGTCATCACGCTTTCCGCTGTAGGCAGTGCGATGCCATAGTGTTTTTTGCCCGGGTCGTTGAGCGCCTGGCTGGCTTTTAAGAGTTGTTCCCAGTTATGAGGCTCTTCTATTCCCGCTGCCGCAAGCACATCTTTGTGATACCAGACGCCGGAGAGCCAGGCGCTGATCGGGACCCCCGTCCACCCCTCACCGTCTTCAGTGCGAACGACACGCAGGATGCCGTCATAGAAAGTGCTTTCGCCCACCGCGTTGATTGCATCGGCCACCGCGTCACGATCCAGCAGTTGTTCTTTATCCATCACTTTTGCGTAGTCATGGCTAATTTCGATCACTTCCGGCAATGCGCCCGTGCGGGCCAGCGTAATGACCTTGGTGTTGTAGGCATCTTCTTCTACCGGCACCTGTTTCACCGCTATGGTCGGGTTCTCTTTCTCAAATTTCTCAATCAGTTTCGTGATCACTTCCTGCCGCTCCTGCTCTACCGACGAGTGCATAAACTCGATGGTCACGACAGATTCTTTGTCTTCTTTGCAGCCTGATAACAGGGCGCACGAAACCAGTGCTGATAACAGCACAATACTCGGCGTTTTCATTTTTACGGTCCTTTTTAGTTTTCTCTAATCCACATTACCTGCCATGGATTAAGGGTCAGAATCGTGCCAGTAATAGTGAATCCAGCAATCAATTCCCTGCCGGATTGAATATCTGAAAAGATGTTTTGTGCTTTATCACTAAAATTAAACAGGGCAGTAACACGCTCGCCGCTTTTAGCCGTACGAACGATTTTAAAAACATGCTCACCTGAAGTTGAGAAAATAGCCTGTGCGTCTGGGTGAAATGCATTTTCGGCCCGTCTGATTGCAATCAACGCCGTGAGTTCACAATATATTTTTTGACGTAATGGATTATTTCCATCAAGATCGGCATGAATATCTTCTGCAGCATATTTCTTTCTGTTAATAGCGCGATTATATCCCAATCGCTTAACGCCTTCGTAATCGTTCCGGGATCCCAAAACACTCTGAATATAGATAGCGGGCACGCCGGGAAAACTGAGTAAGACAGCATGAGCCATCATAAACCGGGCAATACGCTGATTGTCATCGTTCTCTTTTTTGCTTAATGCATCGAGATACGTGACATTGATTTCATAAGGGCTACGCGTTCCGTCAGGATTATTTTTCCAGCTAACCAGCGCCCCTTCCTGCTGCAGCGTTTCGACAAGTGAGAGGATCTCCTGCTCAGGTAAAATTCCGCGTAGTGGATTAAGGCCAATACCGTCATGGGACGCCAGAAAATTAAACCAGGTCGTGTTGTTTGAGGGGAGCTTTAGCGACACCGCCCACTGACAAAGCGCGCGGACATCCTGGCGATGAACCGCATGCAGAACCAGCGGAGGCAACGAGAACTGATATACCATCTGGGCTTCGTTTTCCCCGTCACCGAAGTAGGCGATATTGTCGTTATGCGGGACATTTGTCTCGGTGATGATAACCGTGCCCGGCGCCACCGCGTCTGCAATGGCCCGAAAGAGCTGAATAAGCAGGTGCGTTTGCTTAAGGTGAATACAGCGTGTTCCCGGGATCTTCCACATAAAACCCACCGCATCGAGGCGGATATAATTTGCCCCCTCAATGAGATAGTGAAGCAGCACGTCGACCATCGCAATCAGCACCTGTGGAGAGGCAAAATTAAGGTCGACCTGGTCTTCACTGAAGGTGGTCCAAAGGTGGCGGATACTGCCATCATCAAGCGTAAAAGGCGTAAGGAGCGGTAATGCGCGGGGACGCGTAACTGCGGATAAATCAGTTTCAGGATCGACAGAAATAAAGAAATCTTCATACCCTGGCTTTTGCGCCAGATAATGCGCAAACCACTCGCTTTTTGCAGACATGTGGTTGCAAACAAAATCAAACATCAGACTGGCCGACTGCTTTAATTCGGCGACATCTTGCCACCCTCCGGTATCCGGCGCGACCTGGTGATAATCAATAACGGAAAATCCGTCATCGGATGACCACGGATAAAAAGGCAAAAGATGGACGTGAGAAAAAGAATCAGAGAGCCAGTGGTTATATACACGCGTGAAAACGGGCAGCGCCTTCTCCCCTCTTGCGATAAACTGATCGGCATAGGTTATCAGGACAATATCGTTTTCATCCCAACCCGGCTTACGTTTTTCAGTAATAAACTCGGCGGCCAGGCTCACTTTTTCTGACAGCATTTTCAGATGCTCGTCAGAAAACTTTGTTCCATAAATAAGACTGATTAATTTTTTAATTTTAGCGTTCACGTTGTTTTCCATGGTAGCGGTCCCACGAAGGGCAATCTACTCCCATGAAATATATCTGTCAACGGACCTGGAGGCAGAAAACACGATCGCCAAGCCGCTCAGCGCATTATTGTGAGCTGGTGCAAAGAAAGAATGAAAAAGAGAGAAGCGCTGAAGATGAGAGGCCAGCCTTTTTCGCAAAGAGAAAGGCTGGCGTTATAGGGGAATATCAGGAAAAGTAGCGTCGTGAAACACGTTTGGCCAGTTTTTGCAGCAGCGGCTCCAGGGCCACGGCCAGCACCATTCTAACAGGCTTGCGGGCAACAAATTTTATCGCCCAGCCTGCAACACCTGCCGGGCCGACACGTAATGCCGCCAGCAGGACCAGTTTACCTGCGATTTTCAGGCCGGGTTTTACCTTCTGACCGGCCTGTTGCCAGTTTCGATTCATGAATGTTCTCTCTTAAAGCTGACGAAAACGGCTTCGCAGCGTAAAGGTATCAGATGTGATGTAACGTTCCATCTCGCGTAACCGTTTCTCACCGGCGATGAGCTGATCGTCCACGTTATTGAGAATGTCATTGCTGGTTGGCGCGCCTTCTGCAGCCAGTTCGCCATCCGGCATGGGATCGAGCACAAATGACAATATGATGTACGCCACCAGCGTAATAAATGCCAGACCGAAGAAAATCGATAATACCGTGACCACACGCACAAGTTTCACCGGTACGTCGAGATAGTTCGCCAGCCCGGCGCATACGCCGCGAACCATCCCCTGCTGAGGGATCCGCCACAGTTTTTTGTTCAAATTGAGTCGAGCCATTAGCGGTCCCTCCAGTTTGGATGTTCCGCATCCAGGATGGCTTCCAGCGCCTGAATACGTTCGCGCATCTTATTCGCCTGATCGGACAACTGCGTCAGACGCTGCTGTTCACTCTGGGAAAGGTCGCCGCGAGACGAGCGGTTGCTGTAATGCAGCCATAGCCAAATCGGCAGAACGAACAGCACGAAAATGGTCAGGGGAATAGCCAGAAAAAGCGCGCTCATGTGTACTCCTTGTCTTCTGATGCGTGCGGCACTCAGGTGCCGCGTAAATTATTATTGATTATCCTGCTTCATTTTGGCTTTCAGCGCGGCGAGCTGCTCGCTGATTTCGTCGTCGGCTTTCAGATCGGCGAACTGCTGATCCAGCGTTTTCTGCTTACCGATGCTGTGGCTCTCTGCTTCCGCTTCCATATGATCGATGCGGCGCTCAAATGATTCGAAGCGCGCCATTGCCTCATCCAGTTTACCGCTGTCCAGTTGACGGCGTACATCCCGGGACGAGCTCGCAGCCTGATGGCGCAGGGCCAACGCCTGCTGGCGGGCACGGGTTTCGCTGAGTTTATTCTCAAGCTCGCCAATCTCTTTTTTCATGCGAGACAGCGTTTCATCAACCAGCGTGACCTCATGCTCCAGGGTGCTAATGATGTCGCTAAGCTTTTGTTTTTCAATCAGCGCGGCACGCGCCAGGTCTTCTTTATCTTTACGCAGCGCCAGCTCGGCTTTTTTCCTGCCATTCCGTCAGTTGAGCGGTCGCCTGCTCAATGCGGCGCGTTAACTGTTTTTTCTCCGCCAGCGCACGGGCGGAGGTAGAACGTACTTCAACCAGCGTATCTTCCATTTCCTGAATCATCAGGCGCACTAGCTTCTGTGGATCTTCCGCTTTCTCAAGCAGCGTGTTGATATTGGCGTTAACGATGTCGGCAAAACGAGAAAAAATACCCATAATTCAATCCTCTTGATTCTGTTATCGGGCGATGCCCTGCTAAAGAGATAATACAAATCCCGTGCCAACTTTTTATCTTATTGATTATAAAAGAAGAGGTTGATTTTTGCTCACCACATATCTATTCTTACCTGGTGAATATCGCTAAGGAGTGGTTAATTTAATCATGACGGGATACAAAGACAATTTACTTGGCGAAGCGAATAGCTTTCTGGAAGTGCTTGAACAGGTTTCTCGCCTCGCCCCGCTCGATAAACCGGTACTGATCATCGGCGAACGCGGTACGGGTAAGGAACTTATTGCCAACCGTCTGCACTACCTTTCCGGACGCTGGGACGGCCCGTTTATTTCGCTCAACTGCGCGGCGTTGAACGAAAACCTGCTCGACACCGAACTATTTGGTCATGAAGCTGGCGCCTTTACCGGGGCGCATAAACGTCACCCGGGTCGTTTCGAGCGTGCTGACGGTGGAACCCTGTTTCTGGATGAGCTGGCCACTGCCCCGATGCTGGTGCAGGAAAAGCTACTACGGGTGATCGAGTATGGCGAGCTGGAACGCGTCGGCGGCAACCAGCCTTTACAGGTTAACGTTCGTCTGGTCTGCGCCACCAATGCCAACCTGCCGGAGAGGGTAGCGGAAGACAGATTTCGTGCAGACCTGCTCGACCGTCTGGCCTTTGATGTCGTGCAGTTGCCGTCGCTTCGTGAGCGGCGCAGCGATATCATGTTGCTGGCAAACCAGTTTGCCATACAGATGTGCCGTGAACTTGGCCTGCCGTTGTTTCCCGGGTTTAGCGATTTCGCTCAGGAAACACTGCTTGCCTATTCGTGGCCGGGTAATATTCGTGAACTGAAAAACGTCGTCGAGCGTTCAGTTTATCGTCACGGCAGCAGTGAAACGCCGTTAGACAATATTATTGTCGATCCCTTTCAGCGTCATCCGCAGCGGGCCGCGCCGTTGCCAGCACCGAACGAGACGCCTTCTCTTCCCCTCGATCTGCGTCAGTTCCAGCACGATCAGGAGCATACCTTGCTTGAGAAGAGCCTGGCGCAGGCGAAATATAACCAGAAGCGCGCGGCTGAACTGCTGGGGCTGACCTACCATCAGTTAAGGGCATTGCTCAAAAAGCATCAAATGCGCTGACATTATTAGCACGTACCCGCAGAGATTTTTACGAAGCCATTAAGTTCAGGTACTGGGTTATGATGCCAAAGCGCAGTAGCGACAATAACAATATCTTCCTTAGATGCATTTTCCAATCCAGCATTACACATGCGGTAGAAAGCAGCATTTCGCGCCACGAGAGCCTGGATATTGCGCTGATCAACACAGGTCCTTACGCTGTGCGTAATAGTATCGTTCAGGCCTTTTGTTTCTGTCTACCGGAGCGAATCCTTCGTTTATAGCGAGTCAGATGGGGCATGAAAATGCTAAGATAGTTTATAAGGTATATTCAAAGTGGTTGCAGAAAGGAACGTGGATCAGGTCGTGATGCGAAATGACCTATTGCAGACGTTACTGCCCCAATATGCCCTCAGGCTTAAACGGCGCTGGATAATGTCGTTTAAAATTAGTAAGATAGCCACTTCATATACATTACCTTAAACACTATGCGTCTGGTTTTATCATCCCTTTTAGCACTCGGTTTGTTCAGCAGCATGGTCTTTGCCGCGCCCGGGCAAACTGCGCTCCCTGATATTCGCGATAGCGGCTTCGTCTATTGTGTCAGCGGCCAGGTCGACACATTTAACCCGCAAAAAGCCGGTAGCGGGCTGATAGTTGATACACTCGCCGCCCAGCTTTATGACCGTCTGCTTGATGTCGACCCCTATACCTATCGCCTGGTCCCTGAGCTGGCAGAAAGCTGGGAAGTGCTGGATAACGGCGCAACCTACCGCTTCCGCCTTCGCGATGATGTCGCATTCCAGCATACTCCGTGGTTTACCCCGACGCGTAAACTGAACGCCGATGACGTGGTCTTTACCTTCCAGCGCATCTTTAACCGCAACCACCCGTGGCATAACGTCAACGGGAGCAATTTCCCGTATTTCGACAGTCTGCAGTTTGCCGACACCGTCAAAAGCGTGCGTAAGCTCGATAGCAGAACGGTTGAGTTTAGTCTGGCGCGCCCGGACGCCTCTTTCCTCTGGCATCTTGCAACACACTACGCATCGGTAATGTCTGCGGAATATGCGGCTCAGTTAACCCAACAGGACCATCAGGAGCGGCTCGACCGCCAGCCTGTCGGTACCGGGCCGTTCCAGTTGGCCGAATACCGCTCCGGGCAATATATTCGCCTGCAGCGTCACGAGCACTTCTGGCGCGGAAGGCCGCTCATGCCGCAGGTGGTGGTTGACCTCGGTTCCGGTGGAACGGGACGGCTGTCTAAACTGCTAACGGGCGAATGCGATGTGCTCGCCTGGCCTGCGGCAAGCCAGCTCAGCATTCTGCGTGACGACCCGCGCCTGCGCCTGACGCTTCGCCCCGGTATGAACATCGCTTATCTGGCGTTTAATACCGATAAGCCGCCGTTGAATAACCCCGCGGTGCGCCATGCTCTGGCGTTGGCGATCAACAACCAGCGCCTGATGCAGTCGATCTATTACGGTACGGCTGAAACCGCCGCCTCGATTTTGCCGCGTGCCTCCTGGGCGTATGACGGTGAAGCTAAAATTACCGAATATAACCCGGCGAAAGCGCGCGAGCAGCTAAAAGCCCTGGGCGTTGAAAACCTGACGCTGCAGCTCTGGGTGCCGACCAGCTCTCAGGCGTGGAACCCCAGTCCGTTGAAAACCGCCGAGCTGTTACAGGCGGATATGGCACAGGTGGGCGTCAACGTGATCATTGTACCGGTTGAGGGCCGTTTCCAGGAGGCGCGACTGATGGATATGAATCATGATTTAACCCTGGCAGGCTGGGCAACCGACAGTAATGATCCGGACAGTTTTTTCCGTCCGCTACTCAGCTGCGCGGCTATAAACTCACAAACCAACTATGCCCACTGGTGTAACCATGAGTTTGACGCCGTGCTGCAACGCGCGCTCGCGTCTCAACAGCTTGCCTCGCGCATAGATGCCTATGATGAAGCGCAAAATATTCTCGCCCGGGAACTGCCGGTGCTGCCGCTGGCCTCTTCCCTGCGCCTTCAGGCCTATCGTTATGATATTAAAGGGCTGGTACTAAGCCCGTTTGGTAACGCCTCCTTCGCGGGCGTCTCGCGAGAAACAGAATCCGGGGTGAAAAAACCATGATTATTTTTACCTTGCGTCGCATTCTGCTCCTGCTGGTGACGCTCTTTTTCCTGGCCTTTGTCAGCTTTAGCCTGAGCTACTTTACTCCGCACGCTCCGCTGCTGGGGTCTTCACTGTGGGATGCCTGGCGTTTCTGGTTTATCGGTCTGCTGCACTGGGATTTCGGCGTGTCCAGCATTAACGGACAATTGATTTCGGAACAGTTGAAAGAGGTCTTCCCGGCGACAATGGAGCTGTGCATTCTGGCCTTTGGATTTGCCCTGCTGGTAGGGATCCCGGTCGGCATGCTGGCGGGAATTTATCGCAACAAATGGCAGGATAAACTGATCAGCGCCCTCGCCCTGCTCGGTTTCTCAATCCCGGTGTTTTGGCTGGCGCTGCTGCTGACGTTGTTCTTCTCGCTGACGCTCGGCTGGCTGCCTGTTTCCGGACGTTTCGACCTGCTCTACGCGGTGAAAACGGTCAGCGGATTTGCCATTATTGACGCATGGCTTTCGGATTCCGTCTGGCGCCACGAGATGATTGTCAGCGCCTTGCGGCATATGGTTTTACCCGTGCTGACGCTGGCGGTTGCCCCCACCACTGAAGTCATTCGCCTGATGCGGATCAGCACTATTGATGTCTTTGAACAGAACTACGTCAAGGCGGCTGCCACGCGCGGATTGTCTCGCCTTACCATTTTACGTCGTCATGTGCTGCACAATGCGCTGCCACCGGTTATTCCGCGTCTTGGCCTGCAGTTTTCCACCATGCTAACGCTGGCGATGATCACCGAGATGGTCTTTAGCTGGCCCGGTTTGGGACGCTGGATGATTAACGCCATTCGCCAACAGGATTATGCGGCTATTTCCGCCGGCGTAATGGTGATTGGTTCACTGGTCATTGCTGTTAACGTTCTTTCCGATATTTTGGGTGCTATGGCTAACCCGTTGAAGCATAAGGAATGGTATGCCTTACGATAGTGGCTATAGGACTGCATGTATTTTCATTTAAAATCAATGCGATAGTTAATAAATCCGCTATCGATTTTGAGTTTTAATACGCAAATTTGTACACATTGTTTTTTTGCTCCAACAGTCTCAATCGAAACATGGGCTGTTGGAGCTACGATTCCGCCCCTCTTCGTTTCTTCTATACTTTCAGTTTGACGACTGGAGGTAATCATGTGCGGACGTTTTGCACAAGCTCAAACCCGTGAAGAGTATCTGGCTTACCTGTCCGACAGAGCTGATCGTGACATTGCCTATGACCCTGAACCTATTGGTCGGTACAACGTGGCTCCCGGTACTAAAGTCCTGCTGTTGAGCGAACGAGACGAGCAGTTGCACCTCGATCCTGTTTTCTGGGGTTACGCGCCCGGGTGGTGGGATAAACCGCCACTGATTAATGCGCGTGTCGAAACCGCGGCAACCAGCAGGATGTTTAAGCCCCTCTGGCAGCATGGCCGTGCGATCTGCTTCGCCGATGGATGGTTCGAATGGAAAAAGGAAGGTGACAAGAAACAGCCCTACTTTATTCACCGGGCAGATGGCCAGCCCATTTTCATGGCGGCGATCGGCAGTACACCATTCGAGCGCGGCGATGATGCAGAAGGCTTTCTGATAGTAACGTCTGCAGCTGACAAAGGACTGGTCGACATTCACGACCGACGGCCACTGGTTCTGTCGCCGGAAGCGGCCCGGGAATGGACGCGCCAGGATATAGGCAGGAAAGAAGCGGAAGAGATTGCATCTGACGGCTCTGTGCCAGCTGAGATGTTTACCTGGCATGCAGTGACCCGTGAAGTGGGAAATGTAAAAAATCAGGGGAGAAAATTGATAGAACAAATAGATATATGATCTGATGTACTTTTGATGTGCACTTATATCTGATCCAGCATTATCTTATTTTAAGAAAGAAATATATTTGCAGCCATAGGACCACTAAGCCCATTTATACGATAGAATTCAACGCGAACACCAGGCTTTAACGTTTGGCTTTCGCTATTGCTTAATGCGGAAACATGTAAAAAAACATCTTTTCTGCCATCTGATGGGATGATTAACCCCTTTCCACTCTTGAAGTCAAAACTTTTGACGATTCCTGTCATTTTACGAGACAACTATTTTCCTATTTATAATAAAGATTTGACTATACAGGACCAGTTAGAAATAGCTATTCTTATTTTAACGGCCTTCTGGAAGGCTAAAATAAAATTTGCTTATTCATTCAACACGTGCCTTAATGGTTTGGCTGATTCGTTGAGATGATGAATCTAAATTTTCAAAAGCTACCCTCATAACCAGGTGTTATCTCTGATATCACCTCCTCTTGAGTCTATACGTGTACCATCATATATTTCTTTTCATGAGCTTGTTAGTTTGAAATTTTCAAACAGAGGTTATATGTCATCTAAAATAATCGGTCTTGTTAAGTGGTTTAACGACGATAAGGGATTTGGCTTTATCTCCCCACTCGATGGAAGTAAAGACGTTCTTGTTCACACTTCTTCTCTGCAGGGAGAAAAATTTAATACTCTCTTTGAAGGACAAAAAGTCAAATTCGCTATCATAGCTGGCACTAAAGGGCCAACCGCTGCCAATGTAACGCTCTGCGATAGATGATTTTTAAATGGATTACTTAAGCCAGCATGATTTTATCAGAGGCCAATGATTAGTCGGTACGCACATCATTACAACAGGCCAGCATATTTACTTACCATGAAGTTTGCTGACCGATGTGATGAAATGCAGGTCTGCTGCATGAACAGTCTAAAAGCAGAAGCTAACTGCTTATAAAACATTAAAGTGCGTAAGAGGTTAGGCAGCCTCCAAAAGCATCACTTCTTATTTATTGTATTACTGTTTTTTTAGAATCGCTGAGAAGATTTGAACAAAGCGCTGCAGTATGGGCACAACAACTGAGCCCCCTTTTGTACACGATTGTAACTATGTTCGGAATCTTTTGAGCAGATTGGACAAGGGCATTTTACTAAATAATTTCGGCGGGATTGAGTGTTTTTACGTGCAGTCATAGACTTCTCCAGTTCAAATGGACCGCTACAGTACACGTAAAGGCGGCATAATGCTTGTTTTAATTTCGAGAGAGGTGACATAACGTGAATAAGCCAAACCCTTTCGAACAGCATCGAATCTCAAAAAGCTCTCAAATACAGTTGGATATATGAAAAAAGTAATCATTTTCTTTAATGGTAAACCAAGTAAAGTTATCACTGTACTAAAAGGCGTGACGTCAATACGCGAAGAATATCCTAATGGAGAAGAGGTAAACCTTCAGATCATGTCAGCCGGTTTTCCCTCTTTAACAGGTGACCATGAAGTTGTCTATGTTGCATCAGATCGAGAACTTACTTCTCAGGAAATACTAGATGCAGCCCAGAAGTATCTTTAATATCCCAGATACACAGGCAATACCAGTGTAAAAATCATAATTACAATAGCATTGTTCATTATTACCGCCTGCTAAACGCAGGCTTTTTTTTAAGATTGCATACGATAGAATCCGTTAAATCAAAAAAACAAGTAATATTGTATATTTAACCAACACACCGCTTCATTCGGCTAATCATGCACACGAGACCCTTATGCAAATCATAAGTTACAAGGTATTAATAATTATTGAAACGAATGAGTTTGATCAAAAACCCCCTGTTCTAATTTTAAAATTCTTACATGACCGCGAATACTCAGATAAGTCTGAAAGAGGAGTTAAATTTCCAGTAAACACATACATTGGGTTGGAAAACCAAGCAGTCTTAGAGTGGGAGTCTGAAAAAGATGGTGCAGACAAGTTAAAACAAAGACTTTATGGTAAACTTAATAGAATCAGGAAATTAGAGAAAAAACCCACTACGGTTTTTTTAATGATTTCCCCTAAAGAAAAGACGCTTTCCTTTGTATCCAGATTCAAAGAGAAAAAATCACATCTACAGTGATTTAGCATAAAAAAACAGACAAGATATTGAATATGTGATGTTTTTATAGCTTATGTATTTGTCATAACTTTCTCTTGCTTCTAATTATATCTTTATGTCAATCTCTTGATAAGAGCAGCCTGCCAGTATACTTAAACTCGTTCGCAAGAATAGTTTTTTAGCGTTCATTCAGTCACTTCGCAGATGATTGGTTCTGATTTATCACATTAGGGTTACCAACCATAACTCGCATTGCATTCGATGGATTTCGGAACTGAATCCCCTTCCATCTCCTTTCCGTCACATTTTTTAATGTTCGGAACGTTCGAAGATTCCTGCTGTCCAAAATATACTCTAATCAGAAAAGGTACTCATGGAAATGCTTATCACCTTTACTATCGTAGCTTTAGCTCTGGCTTTAATGACATTCAGTTTGGTAAAAATAGGAATCAGTGTATCTAACAATCCTGATTAACTGTAATATGTAGTCAAGTCTCAGTAACAGCCTTATTCACTGGGAATTTCTTATAAAGAGTGCATAATGCTACATCATAAATGATCGCCACCTTCTTTCTGTCGACGCCTTTCTCAATCAGTCGCCCTGCCTGTGCCCATTGCTCTTCTGTCAGCTTCGGGCGCCTGCCACCAATTCGCCCTTTCTCACGAGCTGCGGCTAACCCAGCGCGGGTGCGCTCCACAATTAACTCCCTCTCCATCTCGGCCAGAGCTGACATGATATGAAAGATAAACCGCCCCATTGGGCTGGAAGTGTCGATGCTGTCCGTAAGACTTTTGAAGTGGATGCCACGCTGCCGTAGTTCGTCGACCAGCAATACCAGGTTCCTCATGCTTCGCCCAAGGCGATCAAGCTTCCACACAACCAGCGTATCTCCCTCTTTCAGCGTCTTAAGAAGCTTTTTCAGCGCTGGCCTGTTAGCCACTGTTCCGCTCATTTTTTCTTCGAAAATTTGTTCACATCCTGCGCGTTCGAGCGCTTGCCGCTGAAGATCCGTATTTTGGTCATTTGTTGACACCCTTACATAGCCAATTTGCATATTTTTCACCCAATTATTTCTGCAAAAAAATCAGGTGAAGTTATCGGCCAGGCCGCTCAAGAGCAATCTATAAAACGTCGGTTTAGGAGACAGCGTCACAGCCAACTTCGGAAGCCTCGAAATTGGAGCGAAAAATGCCTCTTCTGCAAGCTTCGTTGATTTCCATTTTCTTGGCACTAATGACTATGACGCGCGCATCCTGTGTGGTGGTAATTCGAATGGAGGGATGGGGAAAGGTGATTTCACTTTCTATGCTGGAAAATACACTTTTATCGGTGACAGTTTTGAGTTTCGAAATCCTATCACCTGCCAGAACAGCATAACTGCTTCAGGGAGCATTAGCGCAGGCGGCTCACTAAGAGCCGTAACGTCATCAAACGTATGGGCCTCCAGCGATACACAGAACGCTCACGTGTGGTTTTACGGTGCGGGAGGTATTGAATCACGAGGGGTAATCTATGCGCCCAGGGAAGGTACCATCCGGCTCAGGCCTGATAATAATGATAATGGTGGAGCAAATGGCTATAGCTTCTCTTTCGGAGCTGATGGCAGGTTTACCTGTATTTCTGTGAACCAGACTTCGGATGAGCGAGTGAAGTTCGACAAAGAGCCCGTCAGTAACGCTCTGGAGAAGATTTGTTCCCTGACGGGTTATACATTCGGCATCCAACTGACTGAATCGGAATCGGTGCACAGCGCAGGCATCATAGCTCAGGATTTGGAAAAAGTGTTGCCCGTTGCTGTAAGTTCTGGCGGGACCGGCACTACACCGACCGGAGAAGAGATTAACGATCTAAAAACCGTGGACTACAGTGCGATGAGCGCCTTGTATGTTGAGGCCATGAAGGAGCTGGCCAACCGGGTAAAAAGTATAGAGAGTGAGTTTGCCGAACTCAAAGCCCGATCCGCGATATAGTGTATTAGCTCAGACTTGACCTGACAGATTTATCTGGCAGCACACTATCAAATCTGACAGTCTGTTTTGAGCGAAAAGCAGACGCCCGCATAGCTTACACAGGCGTCCGATATTTTGAAGTGGGTAGATTAATTAACCCTCTTCCCCGTTTCGTCAATGACCTTCTCGCCATCCTCTTTGGTAAACGCTCCTTTCTGGCCTTCCGGTAGAATATTGAGCACTATTTCTGAAGGACGGCAAAGACGAGTGCCAAGCGGCGTAACTACAATCGGCCGATTAATCAGGATCGGATGTTGAAGCATGAAATCAATCAACTGCTCATCACTAAATTTCTCTTCACCAAGACCCAGATGTTCATAAGGCTCAACATTCTTACGCAGTAATGCACGCACCGTAATTTCCATATCTGAAATAAGTTTAATCAGCTCATCACGGGTCGGGGGAGTATCGAGATAATAAATTATTGTCGGTTCGTTGCCGCTGTTGCGGATCATCTCCAGTGTGTTGCGTGAGGTGCCACAGGCCGGGTTGTGATAGATGGTTATGTTGCTCATATCAGTTTCTCATTACAAAGTGACAGAGAGTCGCCACGCCAGCGCGGCTAGTGTGACAAACAGCACCGGTACAGTCATGACAACGCCGGTACGGAAGTAATATCCCCAGGTGATAGTAATATTTTTCTGGGCAAGCACATGCAGCCACAGCAGTGTTGCCAGACTGCCAATCGGGGTGATTTTCGGGCCTAAATCGCAGCCAATCACATTGGCATAAATCATTGCCTCTTTGACGACGCCGGTCGCCGTAGTCCCGTCAATCGACAGCGCGCCAATCAGTACCGTCGGCATATTGTTCATCACCGATGAGAGAAATGCCGTCAGGAAGCCAGTGCCGAACGTCGCTGCCCATAACCCCTTGTCTGCCAGCAGATTCAGAATGCCAGACAGGTACTCCGTGAGCCCTGCATTGCGCAGGCCATAGACCACGAGGTACATGCCCAGCGAGAAAATAACTATCTGCCATGGCGCACCGCGCAGGACTTTCCCGGTGTTGATGGAATGGCCTCTTTTCGCCACCACAAACAGCACTGCTGCGCCAGCCGCCGCTATCGCACTGACCGGGATCCCCTGCGGCTCCAGAACAAAGAAACCCACAAGCAGCAATAACAGGACAATCCAGCCCGCCCTGAAGGTTGCCGGATCCTTGATCGCACTTACAGGCGTCTTCAGCAGCGAAACGTCATACGTTGCCGGAATATCCCTGCGGAAGAAGAGATGCAGCATGATCAGCGTGGCCGCAATCGCTGCCGCATCCACGGGGATCATAACGGAGGCGTACTGCGTAAAGCCCAGACCGAAGAAGTCCGCCGAGACGATATTAACCAGGTTAGAAACAATGAGCGGCAGGCTGGCCGTATCTGCAATAAACCCTGCAGCCATGACAAAGGCCAGTGTCGTGCCCTGGCTGAACCCCAGTGCGAGCAGCATCGCAATCACAATCGGCGTCAGGATCAGCGCGGCACCGTCATTGGCAAACAACGCAGCAACAGCGGCACCGAGCAAGACTATCCAGGTGAAAAGCAGGCGGCCACGTCCGTTACCCCAGCGGGAGACGTGCAGTGCGGCCCATTCAAAGAAGCCGGACTCATCGAGCAGCAGGCTGATGATGATGACCGCAATAAATGCCGCTGTCGCGTTCCAGACGATATTCCAGACAACGGGAATATCAGCGATATGGATGACACCGGTTCCAAGCGCCAGCACTGCCCCGATACTCGCGCTCCAGCCAATACTCAGGCCTCTGGGTTGCCAGATCACCAGTACCAGCGTCAGTAAAAATATACTCCCTGCCAAAAGCATCTCAGACCCCATATATATGATTATGTAAATATGTTTACTGTCTCAGCAGGAGGTACAGGCTGATTTGTTCAGCCATTCACGTACATCCTCGCGCAGACACTGCCAGGTCGTCGTGATTGTCTCTGCTGCCCACGCCGGTATATGGGGTGACAGACGATAGTGGATCCATTTGCCTTCCCGACGGTCAAGAACCAGTTCAGCCTCGCGAAGGATAGCCATATGTCGCGAAATTTTGGGCTGTGATTGGGAGGTGGTCGCGCAGATATCGCAGACGCATAGTTCACCGGATTCCCGGAGAAGCATGACGATGGCGAGCCGTGTTTCATCCGACAGGATTTTGAAAAGCTGAACAGGTTGTAGCATTTATCACTCCATTCCCTTTAGAATATACATATGGTAAACCATATGTATTGACTTTGAAATCATCTGTTCTCTCTGGAGGAGAAAAATGGAACAATTTCCTGCCCTGAACACCGAATGCTTTGATCTACACATCGCTGAACGCCTGCACCTGCAGGAGCCGCCACGGATTCTAATCCTGTATGGCTCAGTAAGAGAGCGTTCGTACAGCCGCTTTGCCGCGGAAGAAGCTGGTCGCCTGCTGACGGCGATGGGCGCGGAGGTAAAACTCTTTAACCCCTCCGGTTTACCCCTGCCGGATGATGCTCCGGACACGCATCCTAAAGTCACCGAGCTACGCGGTCTGGTCAGATGGTGTGACGGGATGGTGTGGAGTTCTCCGGAACGGCACGGGGCTATGAGCGCAGTTATGAAGGCACAGATCGACTGGATACCCTTAAGTGAAGGTGCGGTTCGCCCTTCGCAGGGCAAAACTCTTGCGGTAATGCAGGTATGTGGCGGCTCGCAGTCTTTTAATGCCGTGAACCAGATGCGTATTCTTGGACGCTGGATGAGGATGTTCACTATCCCTAATCAGTCATCAGTAGCCAAAGCCTGGCAGGAATTCGATGAGAACGGGCGAATGAAACCTTCGTCCTGGTATGACCGTATCGTCGATGTCGCTGAGGAACTGTTTAAAATTACGCTGTTGCTCAAGGGGCAAGCCGGTTACCTTGCCGATCGCTACAGTGAACGAAAAGAGAGCCATCAAGAGCTTTCATCCCGCGTCAATCAGGACAAAATTTAACGTCCTTTCTTATTGAGCACAAAAACGTCCGCTTTTGGCACAGAGCGGACTGTCAGCTTAGGTTAAGCCCTGTGCAGCAACAGTACCAGATCAAGTTCGTACTAATACAGATACAGCTTACTGAACTGAAACCTTAGTGGCGCCCTGTTCTTCCAATACCCTGACACGGATTGTCAGGGCCTTGATTGCAGCCAGCGCATCGAGCAACATTGGCGTCTGATCAAGATGCAGTATGCCGCCTATTTCTTTAACGTATTCGGGATCAATCGTTTCAATCTGCTGGGATATCACCCCGCGTCGTGGGGTCTGCGTTTCATCATCCTTAAAAGTGAAGTGCTTGAACTCCATCCGGCAGATGTTCAGCAGCGCCTCTTCCAGATCGAGGTCATCGCCGATGTTTTTCATAGCTCTGTCAGATATCGCTGAAGTCGTGATCTCCTTCCAGGGACTCCATACATCGGTGTTATACCCCCTGAAAAAAAATCTACCCGCATCGGTTTTGCTGGCGTATGGCAAGCAAAATTGTGTCATGGCAACACCAGCAATACGGACGTAATTTTGGACATAACCATACCAACTTGATATCGGCCCAGAGGTAGATTTAGCCATGTCTATGAGCAAACGAAAGGTTCCTGGCTCTGTCAGACTGTCGAAGTTTGTTCCATCAGGGGCAACAGCCGTGTCTGTTTTAAAGGCTCTGGCATCACCAGTTGGCAATCCAAAAGCCCCTACCTGTAAGACGTTCCCTGAGCTCATTCCGACGTCCTTTGTTGCTGATGTTCCTAAACCGAGGTTTGTGCGAACATCTGCAGCGTTCGTTGCACCAGTCCCGCCCTGGTCAATCGGGAGAGCACCGTTGGTCCCTTTCTGTGCCAGCTTACCGATGCCGGGGATAGTCACGGGGGTGCCATTGATGGTAACTGTGATGCTCTGGTTTGCTGAGGTGGTGGCGAACGTCTCCCACGCGCCAATGTTCTCGTCGTACTCTTTGATGAGCTGCGACATGGCCTGTGCCAGGCCGTCGACTGAGATAATGTCCGACACAAGAATTCCATACTTCTGACCGCTCAGCGCCGGGGAAGCAGCTGGCGTAACTGTCATTGACGTGGCGCTGTTAACGGATGAAATCTGGAACAGCTGCACCGGGTTAGACATCACGATAATCGTCTGGCCAGCGCGAACCTGGCTGGCGGGTGCAGTCCAGTTTGTGCCGGTGCCGGTTGCGGTATTTCCGTTAATGGCGATGGTGCCGGTGTTATAAAGCATGAACTACCTCACGATAATAACGATCGTTTGAAACGATCAATAATGTAAAATTGATCGTTTATAGCAATCTGACTATTTTTTTAACTTAAATAAAATGGATATTCCCGCTCTTACAGGAATGTAGAAATGAAACGATTATTTGCTGCAGCTCTTTTGCTGCTGGCTGGCTGTGCCGATAAACACACAGATTATACATTTAAAATGGATTATCCTGTGGAGGCTGCGCGTCTTTCTCTCGGTGGCGATATTCATGTAAGTATCGACTGTGCCACGAGGGAAATGAAGGTTATTTCAGACAGCAGCAATGGAATATTCAGCCGCCATGTTAATAAACGTCTGAGTAATATTTGCTATAAAAAAACCGATAAACTCGATGTCATTTATCGCTTCAATGCTGCGAAGGGAGTCAGGCAAGATATGATTGCCACGCAATATCCACGTGTCCCGCCTGTTTCAAATACCGACAAACTGAGCGACAGGGATTCTTAATCCTCGCCCCTGCATCGTCTGGCTCCAGCTGCGCTGATTTTTAGAAATATACCTCCCCTGCAGCTGTGAGCCCGTCCACTTCAGCACTATCCCTGAATAACCGACCACCTCCCCGTCATCGCTGAGATTTCCAGGGCAGTTGTTTACCAGAATCCACGGGTTAAAACTGAGGCTCACCGATAGTGTGTTGTTCTGCAGGTCATAGTTCGTCGGCACATCAAAGAACCCGACAACGCGGGGCATTTTTGAGGCTGAAGCCGCGCTCCAGATGAGATATCCGGCACTGTCGAAGACATCCAGATACCCGCTTTGTATTCCAATGTTACGCGCAGTGCGGATCATGCTCCCCGCATTATCTTCAAGCAGGTCTGCACCAGGCATCCCGTATCTGTTTGCGCCAAGCTGCAGCCACCTTAATCTCCCGTCATTCCAGAATGACTGCGGAGTGAATCCCAGGGTACTGCCATTCCCAAATGGGCTGTCTATCTGGTAAAAACCTTTGTTGTTCACTGCGCCGAGCATACGCTGATCATAAAAAAGGGTGGACCTGTTTTGCGAGTCCACCAGTAATTTTCCATCGCTGTTGTAAACTTCGAATCCGCTCATTGAAAGTTATACACCTCCACATTGAGAGTGATCGCAGGACTACCGGTAGACGGCAAATAGTAAGCAGTAAAGCCGCCATTATATGCGCGGCAGTGATATTCATTGACCGTGACACCAGTCGATACAATTGAAATAAATGAACCATCCTGGGTTATCCCGGCGAAGGAAACATTTTTCGACGTTTCCCCCCGCAGCGAATGTTACCGAGGTGCTTCCGATATATCGGATGGCATAATCACTTAAATCAACCGCTATCCGCCCTGCACTGTCCCAGCATTGCAACCCCTGTGGCATTACCATAACCCCATTCTGACACGCAGCACATTATTGCTGTCATAGATACGAATGAGAGTGCTGGTTATCAGCATCCTCCCGCCCCCGGCCACGCCGTTAATTTCGAACGTCCCTCCCTTATCAAGCTTCCAGCCTGCAGAACCAGCCACATAGTTATTCGACTGGATATAGTTGCCGATTTTGGCGTTCTCAATGGTGCCGTCCTGGATGAAGCTGGCCCGGATGAATGTCTGCCCGTTCTGGATCACGAACGGCAAAGCCACGCTATTTCCGGCTGCCGTGGTGACGGCGAAGCGGTCAGCCAGGAAGATAACCTGCGACTGCATGCCGGATGGCGTATTCTCCACGCCGATACCCATCCCCGCGGCGTAATACTGCCCGTTGCTGGAGACACCAACCTTGATGTTGTACATCGCGCTGAGGTCGCCATTAACGTTGGCTATCGCCTGAGCGTTAGTGGTGATGGCGGAGGTATGCCCGTTCACGGTCGCCGTAATGCCGTTTATCTGCGTGGCCGTAGCCTGCTGATAGTCGGAGAACGTCTGATTCAGGCTGTTGATGGATGCCTTGTTGCCGTTAACGTCCGTCTGCAGGCTCAGCAGCGAGCGCGCCGTTGCCTCCCTGTCGTTGACAATCACTTCATCAATGCGGTCCAGATTCGCGCTGTTGCCGGCGACCGATGCAGAAAGGGTTTTACGCGTGGCCACCCGAGCGAGGTTGGCCTGGATTATCGCAATTGCAGAGTTCTTCACCCCGCCCGTCATGCCGTCCATAGACACGCTGATGCTGTCGATTCGCTGGCCCAGCGCGGTATCAGCCGTCGCCACGGTCTGCTCAAGCTCTAAAAGAGAGGACGACACATCACCGACTGTGCTCGAAAGCTCATTAACGCTGGTCTGAACCTGCCCGATTTCCTGCGCGTTTTTGGCGATTTCCTGCGCCTGCAGCTCAAGTTCATCGTTGGCCTGTTTGATGTCGTCAGCCATACCAGCAATTTTTTCGTTGGTATCAACGGCATTCTCGATCAGGTCCTTGAAGGTATCCGAGTCTTTAATTTCCTCCAGGATCACATCGGTGATGTCGGACACGTCGATGCTGGCCTGACCGCGCACCCATTCTGTGTAACCTGATTCGTTGCCGCTGCGGTCCACCAGTTGCGCCCGATACCAGAAAATCTGCCCAGCCTTAAGGCCCATCTGCTGATATTTGCGCTGTGGGTAAGGTACATCGGCCAGCAGCATCGCATCGTCTTCGGTACCGGTCAGGCTGTAATGAATTTCCGTCTTCAGCGTGTCGTCGGTATTCGCCGGGAATCCCCAGTTCAGCTCGATACCGAACACCACATTTTCAGAAGCGATGAAGCCAACCGGCTTCGGTGGATTGCCCACTTTACCGGTCAGCGTTTTCTCTTCTGAATAGCCCCATCCGGACGAGATTTCTGCGGCATTGATTGCGCGTACGCGCACCAGGTAGCGCCCGGCATAAATCCCGGGGACGTCGAATGACGTGGTGGAGCTGCGCGGCACGTTAACCCAGTTCCCGTCGTTTCGGCGCCATTGCGCTTCATAGGCGATAGCGTTCAGCGCCTGGTCCCAGCTCACGCGCATCGTTTCGACGCTGATATTTTGCTGCACCACAGAAAACGAGCTGATCAAGATGTTCGCAGGCGGCGACTGGTTGCCCGGCGGGATCACGCTCACCGGCCGCTGGTCAATGATTGCTCCGGTATCAATGCGATCGAATTTATCCGGATCGTGATTTGCACCGACGATTCTGAACGTGCCGTCGTTATTATCAGTTACCGTAATAACGCGATACTGCTGTGCGTAGAGCTCATCAGACTCAATGACCCATACGGCCTCAGCCACAGGCGTTTCACTGTAAGCGGTCGTAACGGTCACTTTATTGCCCGTTATCGACTGAATGGTGCGTGACTGTGAAACACCCGATGGAAGATTGACAATCATCCTGTCGGCTGCCGAAGCATCCGGCGCCCTGTCCAGCGTCAGCACGCGACCATTCACCGCAGAGATACGGCCGCCCAGGTCGCGCCCGGAGAGATTTCTGTCCGCTACAGCGATTACATAACCAGGCTGCGGAATGTTGCCATCTTCCCCTACATTGAAAGTAACAACGCGATCTTTGTTGTTGGTGAGGATCCCCCATCGCCCTTTGCGATTCGCTTCTGACTGACGGGTACAGCCGATCGCAGTTATCTCAAGTTGATTAAACCCATAACGCGCAACCAGCGCCTGCTCAAAAACAGGCTCCATCGCATCAGAATAAGCGTTATCAGGATCAGACCAGGACACCAGCGCATTGGTGTAACGGTTCTTTGTGGTGCTGCTGGAATAGGTAAAGCGCCCATCAATAACGTTCGCATGCGTGTATGTAAAATCTACATCTCTCGGCATGTCCGCCAGCGCCACAATCTGGTCGTCGCCCCAGTAGGTCATCCCACGGAATATGGCAGCAAAATCACGCAGGACCGTATAAGCGTCGTTGCGTTCCTGAATGTAGACGTTGCAGGTATAACGTGGTTCGGTACCACTTCCGCCTTTGCCATCCGGTACCATTTGATCGCAATACTGCGCAACCTGGTAGAGCGTCCATTTATCTATGTTGGCCGTTGTAAGACGATCCCCAAGTCCGAAACGGTCGCTAACCACCAGGTCGTAGAAAATCCATGCAGGGTTATCGGTCCAGGCCCATTTAAATGTCCCAGCCCACGTACCGCTATAAGTGCGGGTTTCGGGGTCGTAAGTATCCGGTACGCGGATAACGCGGCCGCGGGGCTCGCAGGCGATCTGCGGGATAGAGCCGTTAAACTGGCTGGAATCGAATTCGATATAAAGCAGCGCTGTGTTTGGATAGCGTAATTTGGCGTCAATTACCTCGGTGAAGCTCTGCAGCATCATCGTGTCGCCGATTTTCGCGCTGTTGGCATCAGACGTAATCTTACGGAGTCGGATTGTCCAGGTGCTGCCAGCCTGAGGTAAATCAATACGGTGGCTGCGCTCGTAACCTGACGTCGTTTTGCCTGTCACGCTGGTATTGAGTACTGTCTGCCATGTGCCGCCGTCCGTCTGCAGGTCAATCGCATAATTAACCGAGTAACCGACCAGATCGCCGTCGTCCTCCTGCTTGAAAAGCGAAGGCCATTTCAGGCGCAGGCGAACAGCTGAAAGCTGCGTATTGGTAAACGTGCGCGTCCATGCTGTAGCGCTCGATACCTCAGTTCCCACATTGATTTCGTTTTCGGTACCGGGTATGCCCTGAATATATTTTTGCGCCTGAGTTCCCGCGCGAAATTCCCACGTAACGCCGCTGAAGTTTTGAGAGCCGTCAGCATTCTCCAGAGCCGTTCCGTCAAGGTAGATATCTTTCGCCGTCAGCTGCCCTGCAAATTCCCCCTCTCCTAGTGCAACGAGGATTTTTGCCTTTGCTACAGATTGCAGATCATCAGGCTGTTCGGTAGGGGTTCGGGAACTTGAGCTGCCGCCCTTGCGGCCTTTAATAGCGGTTGCTAAAGCCATATTGCGCCCATAAAAAAAGCCACCCAGAGGTGGCTTATTGTAATGTGTTTAATCTAGTAGAATTCAACTTTCGTATTCGCTGCCATTAATACTGGCTTCGGCACAGGATTCCCTGCGCTCTGCATTGTTACTTTACATATTTCAGGAACAAGCTTTTCGCTATAATGACAAGTATTCGTTGCTGTATAACCTTCCGAGTAAACTGATGTGTTTATAATTTTATAATCAAGAGGCTTCCTGTCTTTATCAACATAAGATATTTCGTTTTTAGATAGGATCTTTCCAGAACCATAAAACTCAGAACGTATCAAATTAGAATCATCATCATAAAAATGCTCAGATATTTTCTTACCCAAAAAATAGGTGTCTTTAATTAAACCATTCGAGTAAAGATCATATCGCAACTCGTCACCATTTTCATTTTTACTCAAAATATTACATTTTTCATCGATCTGTATAGAGAAAGGCTTACCATCTCTCTGACCAACAAGACTTCCGTTGCTATTTTTTAAATTGGTTTTATGACTAGAAGAAACGTTATCAAGATCTAAGCTTTCAACACACCCATTCTTATCCAGTCTGATGGCAATTTTATAAGTGACTTTCCCATTTTCTTCAATATCAGTATCTAAGGATTTGACAGCTCCTTTAACTGGATTGAAATCAAATATAGTAGATAAATTATAGAGGAGAGGTATGTAATGGTTCTCAGCCAAAGCCATGCCTGAAAATAAGGAAGTACAAAGGAAAAGAATAGATGTTTTTTTTCATTTAGAATCTAAGCTCAAGTCACCCCATATTAAGTATGCCCATTACAGCATGCTTACTGCTGATCTTCAACATAGATACCGGCGGAGATGATCGCGCCACCTATACGGCGCCGGCCGTACAAGAGTGGCACCGGGTTGCCCTGGGCTGTCGTGTTTGTTACTCCACCAAAGGCGTAGCTGGCTTGGTTATCCGCAGATTGCTTACTGGCGAGCCCGGTTGTCTGTGGAGAAAGCATCTGGACTACGCCGCCGATCGCCATTGATGCCCCAATCCCCGCCACAGCGCCCCATCCACCAGCGAAAGCGGTACCACCAATCCCGATCGCGGCCCCTCCCGTAACGAACGCAGCAACAGCGACAAGGGCAGCCCCGAGGATTGTCTGAAACACCCCGGCTCGCTTACTGCCGATGATCACCGGCGCGATGCGGATTTCCT
This sequence comes from unidentified bacterial endosymbiont, assembly GCF_918797525.1. Classification (NCBI taxonomy): domain Bacteria; species unidentified bacterial endosymbiont. The sequence continues at coordinate 2,663,834 of NZ_OU963893.1, forward strand.
CTGTGCTCCTGTCCATACTGAGCTCATCGTTTAAGAGGTTACGCTTACCGCTGAAAACAGCGTAGGTTAGGCCGCGCTGCTTGCTGGTATTCAAAAAACGCTCAAAGCCTGGCACGATAACGCACAATGCGCGGATGGCCTCTTTTGGTGAGGCTACTGATAAACGATATTCACGCCCGAAGGTGGCGCCTAGCACGCCGTACAATCGAATTGTGCGGACCGGCTCAACATTGAGTAATGCAGCCATTTTTCCCCCATAAAAACTGTCACAGGCGGTTCTCAGAAACAGTCTTTAAAGCGCAGTATTTTCATTGTGCGCTCACGCCAGTAACCGCCATAAGGTACGCGCTGGCTCAGATGCCCATAAAGGTGATGCAGTAGCATGTTGCCTTCCAGCAGAATCCCCGCATGATTCCACTTATCAGCCTGAACCTGCATGATCACCAAATCGCCAGGTTTTGGCGGCCCGTCGAATTCACGGAATCCGCACTCATACCAGCAATCCTGATAGAAGTTGTCCGGGTAGTCGTTTTCCCACCAGGGATAATCGACCCGGTAATCGTGAAGCTCTATCCCGTGCGTTTGCCGGTAATAGCTCATCACCAGACCCCAGCAGTCGAAGTGACCAAGCACAAACGGGCGCTCCAGAAGCGGCAGTTCTCCACGCGGCTGGATGGTTCGTAAATCCCCCTCCGGCCAGCTCACGATATGCCAGGGTAAAAGGGTTGCATCGCATTGCGCTTTATCCAGCTCGCTCGGTTGCGTCGTGGCATCCGGGTGACTGTGAGCGATGGCGATCACCTTCCCCCAGTCTTCTGCAGCTGCATAGTCTTCGGTGCAAAGTACAAAATTGTCCTCCGGCGCAGCGGCAAGATTCCGGCACGGGAAATAACGTTCAACACGGCTTTTCTGCGCCACCACGCCGCAACACTCGCGAGGATACTCAGCTGCAGCATGAGCCATAATCGCATCGATGGTTTTCTGACGCATATCAACTCCTGATCAAAGACGTGCCAGGGAACCCACCGAACGGCAGTTCGTTGCCGTCTCCATGCCGGAGCTTACAGGCCGTGAGCGTGCCGTTGCATTCGTCCAGAGAGGGGTCACTCACCGGGTTGTTGTTTTTATCGAAATAGCGGGTTCCGGCATAGTCGCAGCCGTCGCCGGTACGATATTTATTCCGGATACACCAGGTACACAGAGAATGAAGTTGACGTGTAGGGATCATCTTTCCCTGTAACGACATCGGGCTATCGAGTACGAATTCGATACTTTCGCCCGGAATTTCGCTGCTTTTGCTATCAATGTAAAAAACTCGTTTTCTGACCTGTTGCGGATCAGCTGTTGCGTTACCTGCAGGGAAGTTTTTCGCATCGAGATAGTGCGAATAGGTGTCATGGATAGTGACTTTCGCCTGTAGCATATCGTCATAGGCAAGGCACAGCGCTGTAATCTTGCTATCGATATCTGCAACCGTGAGCGTTGGCTGGGCACTGTTGCCGTCTGTGGAGGCTTCTAGCCCTTCAATTTGATACGGCCAGGCGGCATATTCTTCCCCCTGCCACCAGATGCTTTTCGCCTTCAGCTTTGACTCATCACCACCAGCGGCGGCGATTTCTTCTTCCGTGTGCGGGAGGTTGTACGCGTGAAATCGCAGTACATCATCCACGCCGAACTTAGAGCCATCAACTTCGATAAGCCGGACTTTGTTTCCGGGCTCAAGGCTTTGATAGTCTGCTGTGATCATGGTGCGTACGCCTGTTTGAATGTTGCGGAAATGGTTATGACTTTGCTGGATAAGGGCTGTGACTTGATTGATTCGGCCTCGATACGATACAGCCCTGTTTCGCCAACTGGAGATGTCCAGATGAATGATTTGGTGACGTGAGAACGAAAGAACTTCAAGGCCTGAAGCATGTCCGCTTTTTTCCCCGTGAGTGTTACAGGCCAAGACTGCTTTTCAGGATTAATGCCTTCCCCGGCGATCTGCTCATAGCCGTCGCCAAAGGTTGCAGAGCGGGTTTTAAGGCTGAACGACCCTTCCATTCCCGTCTGTATCTGTGTTCGCCAGGTGAATGTTTCGATTGCCATGTTTCCTCCGGGCATAAAAAAACCCGCCGAAGCGGGTCAATTGCTTATCAAAAATGATGTGGTCTTAATGGGAATAACGTTGAAGTGCTGTCTGGCCATAAAATCAATAAGGTAACATCGCGCGGATTTCAATGTGCCATTCGTTGACAGCGGGGATATCCCTTAAGAGCCAGAATCCTACGACAATTAAAAAGAAGCTCGCTCCAAACTCAAAGATAATGCTGAACCAGTATTCAAAGGGCCTGGCATCCTTGTGAATGTACTCCTTTCGACTCGTTCCTTTGAATGTTTTGGTATAGATTCCCTTCCGCAGGTAGCCGAAAGATTGAGCCAATGTTATAGGACCAATTAAAAAAACAAGCACATACGGTAAACCAATATGAAAATCCCATCGCCCTTCATCCATTCATTGCATTAACACTATTATCGCATAGAAAAAATGCTATATACCTCCGATTGAAGGGTTAGTTATCACAAAGAACAATAGTGGGATTCGTTTAATATTAATCTATTAAAATGTTGTCGACGAACCGCGCGTTTTTGTGATTATATAATGGAACTCAAAAAAGCCGAAGCGGTCACACCTTCACATATCTGGCTAAATGCGGGTTATGAAAAGAAATCTGTCTCAGGCAGTTAAAAACACCCCACCATAAATTTAGGTTAGAGCAACCCTACATTCGCGATTGAAGTTCCTATGAACAAGCTGACGACACTATATATTAAAGCTCGGGCCGGGCTGTCTCCATATGAAAAGACACCTGAAGCATCATTGATTAAAATGGCTAAGAAATGTGGCCGCAATGAGATAGCCGCCATTAACATCAGGCTCAAACAGTTCCGCTCTGAACTTGCGGTGGTTGAAGAGTGGGACGGTGATGAGCAGGATTTGATATGGGCTGCAATTGACGAGCACTGTAAGTTATTACAACTGATCACCGACAAATAGCCCACCTGTGTGGGCTGTTAGTAGTGCTAATCGTTAGAGCCCTGGAACGGTGTTTCGAAGGATTGATTAAGCTCATCGCGTTCCTTTTATTGCATTCCATAAAGGCGTCCCCGGCCGCTGTGCCTGCTCAGATATTACATTAACTATTGCCGGCTTGAGCTGTTTGATGATATCCACATTATTTGCTGGAGCCGTTCTTGTCGTTGATTGCTCACGTCCCTGAATCACAATACCACCAACATTTACATTTATAGCGGAACTACCTCCCTGCATCCCAAACATCGGAGCAGTGCCAACATAACCGCCGTTGGCATACCCTTGAGCGCTCCGCATAAGCGTGTAGAGATTACCGACACCCAGCGCACTGGTAGCCTTCTTGGTGAATACGAATTCTCCGCCATGAACCACACCTTTTGGCTGATATTTTCCTCCATCCCCGGTATAGCCAACAGCGCCGCCATTAGCGTACTCAGGAATAAAGCCGCCAGACCATGCCTGTATTCCAAAGAAATTACCTATTGCCGTTCCACCAAAGGCTGACTTCATTCCATTAACCAGAGCCAGTTGGGTCAGCATCTGGGCGATGCCCTTGAGGAAGGTAGACAGGAAATCTGAGAAGTTAGATTTACCTGTTGTGAAGAAATCAGTCAGGGTGCTGGCCATACCAGCGAATGCATTGCTGGTAACCGTCTGCACCTGGGAGTACACATCGGTCGCGCTATCTTCGAAATCAGCCCAGCCCTTTTTCGCGCCAGTCAGCCAGTCTCCACGTAACCTGTCCTCTGCCTCATAGTAATCATTCGCCGCTTTGAGCTGCTTCTGATAACCCTCGTCGTCAAGCGAACCGCCAGCATTCTTCCAGCCAGCGGCAAGCTGACTCTTTGCCAGCTCACGTTGTGCCTGACGGTCACTCATCCCTGCACCGTTCACTAATGCAGCCTGCTTCTCTGCCATCTGCGTGACGTATTTCTGCGAGGTATCCATTCGCTTGTTCAGCTGTTCCTGTGCGGTAATCTGATCACCTAACAGGGCTTTCTGCCGTGCCAACTGAAGCACCTGGTCTTTACTCGCCAGCAGGGATTGTTCCTGCTTTGTCAGTGAACGTGAACGCGAGGCCTCCTCCAGCACCTGAAATTTCGCTTCAGTCGTCCACAGATCTTTGCGCTGCTGGCTGATAGTGTCGTTCAGCCCTTTATGCTGCTGCAGCGCGCGTAACTGTGCCTGAAGCGCCAGCAATTCGGCCTGGGCAGCATCCGTGCTGCGATCTCCAGCCGATAAAGTGCCCTGCTTTCCGGTTTTGGTCTTTTTGCCAAAAGCAGCGACTCCTTCCCGATCCTTCTGGGTGGTTGCGGTACTTATCTTTCTGGTCGTATCGAGGTATTTACCTGCACTGATATCAGCCGCATCCCAGTCTTTTTTCAGCTGAGAAACGCTGTCACCATATGCGCCGGCCATTTGTTCGTTGTAGTCCTGCCATCCCTGCAAAGTATCTGTTTTCGCCCAGTCGGGAACGAGATTAATCGCGGCAGCGATAGAGGAAGAAATAATCTGGTTCAGCTTCTGGAAAACGATCGCAACGCTGTAATAAATTGCGTTGAATTCCTTCAGTGTGTTTGATGCCAGTTCAGCTACCCATTGACCGATACTCTGCATGGCCTCAGACGCCCAGCCCTTGATATCCAGCCACAGGCGACCAAACGGCGTCAGCGAGTCGTAAGCCTGCTCCCCACGTTTTGCCATCGTATCGCCAAACAGGTCCATAGCCTGCGTAACGGCCGCGGTCTGGTCCTTTTGCTTGATCAGATCGTCAACATGCTTAAGTTGTGAAACGGTCAGGAAATTATATTGTTCGTTGAGACTCTGCAGCGCTTTAACAGGGTCTTTTTCGATGTCCTTATAGGCTTTGGCGATGTCCTGCGCCGAAACTATACCGGTTTGAACCGCCAGCGCCGTGGAGCCCGCTGCTTTTTCAAGTTGCTGCTGTGTCAGCGATCCCATGCCAACCAGCTCAGTCATCAGACTCCGAACGGTTCCTACATTAGCGCCAGTAGAGGCAGCAATAGACTGGGAGGAAGCCATGATCTGAAGCGCTGACGTGCCAGCAATGTTGCCAGTTCTGATAATGGCCTTGTTGATTTCGTCGTAGGCGGTGAAGTAGTCCGAACCCGCTTTGGCCGCAATCAGTACAGCACCGGCCAGGCCGCCAATTGCCACTCGTGCAGGGGTCACCATCGACAACATCGCTTTCAGCGCATTGCCTACACCGCCAAACGAGTCACGGAGCTGACCGCCCTGCTGAATAGCAACCATATAAACCGGCATACCGGAAGCCAGTGAAGTCACAATGTCGGTCATTTGCATCGGGAGATAACGGATCGCGTTGCGGTATTGCCCCGCGCTGATAGCCCCAGACTTCCACGCTTCCTCCTGCTCTTTCAGCTTTGCGATCATTGGTGCAGCACGATCGGATACGCCGAGCTGGGCAGCTTTTAGCTCTAACAGTTCTGCGCGTGTTTTTCCGATTGCTGTAACCTGCTCCTCCAGCGAATCGATAAAGGTTTTACCCGCTGCAGCTGCACGCTGCGCTGCCTGAGCCTGCTCAATGCGAGCCCGCCCCTCTGCGGTTTCAGACTCCATTACCTGTGCCAGTTTTGCACGAGTAGTCTCAAGCACGCTGTTGTAACGAGTAAAATCCTCGTCTCCCACCAGCCCTTTACCGCGAAATTTCGCCAGGCTCTCCTGGATAGTGTCCAGTTCATCCAGCGCCTTGTTTACCGGGCTGATTTTATTCAGCAGGTTCTGCAGTTCCTGACGCTGCTGCTTCAGGCTTTCGCTGTTTTTCTTCTGGTTATCGATACCGGTGCGGAACGTGCTGTTCAGGTCATCCGCTTTACCTGCCGCGGCGGACGCGGTCTCCTGAAAGCGATCCAGTGCCTGGTTACCACGCTCCAGCTCACTGGTATTTACGCGCAGGGAAATCGTGGCGATATCGTTACTCATTCCGCCCTCTCTTTATGCATAACTTTTAGTGCGGCGCTCTCCATGATTCGGATGTCCGAAAGCGCGGTTGCCTCGTCCTCGACGTGGTGCAGACGCATTACCCAGGGCAGCACGTTATAATCAAGCCCTGATGCGCCTCCCATGCCCGTGCGCCACTGCGTACTAACAGCCTGAAACACCAGGAATGACGGCCAAACATCTGGCCAGACGTCGATGTATTGATCGTCGTAGTCATCCGGCGTAAGCCCGTAAGGCGCCAGGTCTGCCGCTGTGGGTTCAGGCGTATAGAATGCAGAGGCAACCGCTATCAGTTTTTTTTCGCGCTGCCCCATCAGCTCGCGGTAGTAGGTTTCCGGAATGGCCTTCATTGCCGCTGGATAGTTTTCCAGCAGTACCGACAGATTCTCCGCGTTGAACGCATCGGGAAGTGCCCAACCAGAAATGATTTCCATTAGAAAATCAGTGGCGGTTTTGCCTTCGAGTCTTTCCAGGTCAGCCAGTTCTTTAAGCGGCTTGTGATTAAACGTGAACGTCAGCACGCCATCCTCATCCCCGGCACGGGGAATCGAGACATTGGCCTTAAAAGTAGGTTTGGGCTGAAGAGTGAATTTGGTCGCCATTGATACCTCTTACGAAAAAAATGCCTCCGCAAAGGGAGGCAAAGATAGTGAAAGTTCTGACGGGTCAGGCGGCAGCGTCGGTCAACTTATAGAACGTCATCGCAGGTGACTGCAGGTTCAGCACCACGCTCACTGTCTCTACCTCGTTAACCGCTGTGGTCGGCGTGTCATCAAAGGATACCGTGGCCGCCCAGTACCGGTTCTCCTTCGCCTTCGGCACGTACATGTACGCCGCCACAGTCTCTTCGTCTTCGTCCAGTTGGCGCAGCAACGGATATACCGGGAGAGTTGAGTCGTGAGCGATCGAGTAGGCCTGCGAGACTGCGGATTTATAGGTGTTCAGGTTGCGCTGGCGATCATCGCTGAGGAACTGAATCTGCGTGGTGTTCTGATCACCACCAGATTTCGATACCTCAGTGATTTGTGGCAGCTCGGTCCATTCTTCAATTTTGCGAATAGAGCCGGAACCGCCGCCCGCCGCGTATTTGTTTTTGTTGGTGGTGTTGATGTTGCGAAGAGTGACAGCGCTTTCTGCAATCGCATCAATTTTTGCAATGACGTTATCAACACCGGACCAGTTGCAGCTCACATGGACAATATCACCCACCTTGAGTGCGTCAGCTTCACTCACGGTGATCACCATGTTTTCGGCGTTCGTCGCCCCGGTGAAAGCAATGGCTGGGCCATAGCCCGATGCAAGATAGACATGAGCGCCGTTAGGCAGTGCAAAGCCCATAATGGTTACTCCTTTAGAAACGGGAAAACCGGCTCAAGGCCGGTCAGTTGTGGGAAATCACAGAGGGAATCAGCTGGTAATGTCTGTCCGATAATTCAGGCTGACAGGAACGGAGTAGGACACTGGTGTATGGACGCCGCGGAATATGCCAGGCGCGCTGCTAATCCAGCAGGTAAAGTCTTTGCCTGCAATTTCCAGCCCCTCGGGGAACAATTCCGCAACTCTGCCCGCCAGGCCCACGACGGAGGTACGGCCGGAGCCGGCTGGCGCCACGACATTAATCTGGTACACGCCAGAATAAGTCCGGCAGCGCAAGCCGAGATCGATTGTTCGCGGCGTAACGGGCATATCGTGAACGGCCAGGTACATCTCGTTAGCAGGAGGTGTAAACGGCACGTTCTCCCATGCAACCGAAATGCCCTCAGCATCAGCCCAGGTACCCAGTCTGGCGGCCAGTGCAGATGCAATATCAGGAATCACTTAGTCACCTCCCTGACAGCTTCCTCAAAGAAGCGTTGAAACTCAGCTGCAGTTATGCGGACCATGCCGCCCGGCGCCTGTGTGGAATGCCCCATTTCAAGCGGGTAGGCATAGGGTACGTTGTTGCAGAAATAAATGGCCTTCATCCCGACTTTGAAGAGCGACAGCGTGTAGTTCCCGGCCGCTTTTGTCAGATCACCCGTCTTATCAACCCGACCTGTCTCGTCAGTCGTTGGCGCATCAAAGGACACCTGCCAGTTACCGCGAAAGCGTCCGCCCGTATACCCCGGCGGTGCTTTGATATCTATCCCATCCACCACCCGGGCTTTTTTCTTCAGTCGCCCGGTTTTGGTCAGGTTATCGGGATTGGCGCGCTGCGCCTCGTTGTGGTCGTAAACAGCGCGATTATAGGAAACGGCTGTCTGATTAACTTCCCACAACTCCGGGTTGCCCACTGGAGACATCACCACCAGCTGGTTAAGAATTTTGATTCCGACGGCGCGCACCACTGCTTCCTGATTCGTTTTCGCCTTGTTAACGAAAGCCGTGATTTCAGCCAGGAAAGCCGCGTTCTCGCCCATGCTAAGCTCTCAGTTGCGCTTTGTAGCAGAGCACCAGCACGGCAGGTTTTGCCGGGTTCGGTTTGACAACACGGTAGGCTGTGCCGTCAATATCAACCACATCACCGATTTTAATTTCCTGCTCTGCCGTAAAAACGATCTGCACGTCGCCGTTAACGATGACCGTTCCATCAATTTCGCCTGGCGCGTATTCGGTCTTCACGCCCACAGCAGTAAAACGGACCGCTTCAGTTTTATGCTCAACGCCGCCGATAACCGTTACTGAGCCTTTACGGGTGACGTTGTACGTCGCGCCGTTCTGCCTGAGCATGCGGGTCGCTCTGGCCTGCATACGTTGGTAATCAATCGCCATATCAGGCCCTCTCTGCAAATGCATTAATGGCGTAACCACGACCACCAGCGAGGTCGCCCAGCAGCGCCATCACGGCAGGATAGGACGGCGTGAAGACTTCACCATCTGCGACCGCATAGGTCATGGTTACAGCACCTTCCACACGTTCAGTTTTCACAGCGGCTTCGCGCACGCTGGAGAGTAAATCGCCCTCGATTGCCTCTACCGCCAGCATGCACTGCGCGGTTACAACCTGCCGTGGAACTTCATCCGGCGGGAAATCATGTTCATCCAGAACGACATTCACGCGTGGCCAGGCCAGAGCCTGTCTCGGGTCAGTTTTTGAGCCAACCCACTCCAGCCCCTCCAGGTAATCCATTGCCTTAATCAGCAAAGGTGTGAGCTTGTCAGGCAGTTCAATGCCGCGTATTTCCGCAAATGAGGCAAGATCCTCTTCACTGGCGTAGCTGTTGGCATCAGGAGAGGTGATATCGGTATTGATCATCGAATCATCCTGTTTATGGGGCTTTCGCCCCATTCGTTATTCTCCGGCAGGCGCAGTGAAGGTGATCTCATCCGTGGTTTTCGCCACTCCTTCAACCGTGCCGGTTACCTTGAAGGTGCCAGCAACGTCTGATGTGAGTTTCACCGTTGCACCACCAGCAGAGCCTGTTTGAGAACTGGCCGTGCTAAGCGTGCCACCTGTGGACGTCCACGCTACGGTTTTACCGGATACACCGGAGCCATTCAGCGTGTACTTCAGAGAAACAGTTACCGCGTCTGTGCTGTCAGCAGTTGCGGAGGTTTTATCCGCTGACAGCGTTACTCCCCCACTGCGGATTCCAGTTTAATCAGCACGCCTGCCGTAGATTTGTTGCTGGTGAAGTGTTTCTTCCAGTTGCCCGCAGTGCCGATGGCGGTCAGGTCAGGGTTATCACCTTTGGCGGTATCCCAGCTGTAGCCCAACAGGTCAACGTTCACCACGCCTTCAGCACGATAGCCAACCGCAAGGTTTTCCTGATCGTTGATATCGTAGGAACGGAAGCCCGGCGCCTGAGATTCGGTGACGGTAACCGCTCCGGCCACCAGCCCAAGGATCGCATCAGCGTCCATGGTGTCAGTAACCAGCACAGGTTTACCCAGGGTGCCCGGCTGCCCGCCGTAAACCACCACGCCCGCTTCTTCATAGATTTTGTTGGCGATCGCCTCATCCACGATGTCGAAGTAGGTAGCGGAGTGCATAACGAAGAGCACAACACGGTTAAACTTGTCGCCGTACTTACGCAGACCGCGCGTCAGGGTCTTCTTACCGTCAGTTTCAATGTCGGCTGTTACGACCATGTCGGCGTTGGCGCCAATAGCAGCCGTCAGCGCCTTCAGACCGTATTTCACGTAGCCTTCCAGCGTCGCGTCAGCCACATCAGTGCCGATCACTTCGGAGAACTCGTCAACCGAGCGGCCGCGGCGTTTGAACGCTTCTTCAGTCGTTTCGTATGGACCGTATTTCCACGGCGCTTTGACGGAAACTGCTTCGCCGGCGCCAATCTTCTTACCCGTCACTTTTTCGGTGGAGTTAACGTCACGCGATTCGATAGAGCCGCCAACCTTGTAGAAGGCACGCTTGCGGAAGTCGCCTTCAATCAGCTCGTTATCCAGCAGGATCGCGCCGTTGGAGGACGCGTTGAAAATAGCCAGGTTGTCCTGGCGGCGCTCGAGGAAAGCGGTCTGCGCCAGGTCATCATAAATAATCAGGTCACTATTAACAGTGGTAGGCATGGGTTAATCCCTTATTTCGGAAGTTTGAGGAAGGCCTGCTGGCCATGCTTGCGGATGTAGTCCGCTTTGTCGCTGGCGCTCATTTCGGAACGTTTCAGGCTGCCACCGCCGTTTGGTTTGTGTCCACCCGCGCCGGTGCCTTCTGCGCGTGGGAACAGATGCGGAGCCGTCTCCTTTAGAGACTCCGCCCACTCAAGTGGGCTTAGTGGAGTTTTGCCGTCTTTACCGAACAGAACATCGCCATTTGCATCAACTGCTACGGCCTCGCCTTCGTCGTTGAGCTGGAATGTGCCTTTGGCACGCAGAATCAGATCGTCGGATGCTTCCGGCAGCGCGCCAGCTTTTGAGGCTGCTGCACGGATTGCATCGCCCAGAACCCGGTCCCGGAATTTGTTGGAGAACGCTTCGGCTTTGTCGGCGCGTTCATTTGCGGCTTTAATCTGCTTATCAACGTCAGCACGCAGACGCTCGGTGCGCTTATCGAGCACCTCATCAATTTTTCCGGCGGCGATAAGCTTTGCCTCTTCGTCGTCGGAAAAACGCTGGAGGATCCCGCGCACTGCGTCAGGATCGATACCATCAAAGCGAGACAGGGTTTCTTTTTGCTGCTTGATGGTGCCCAGCAGCTCAGAGTTTTTTGATTTCAGGCCAGTGACTTCGCTGGTCACACGCTCATCAATCAGCTTCTGTATTTCTGGCGTGATTTCGATACCACCGCCACCGCTGCCCTCTCCGCCGCTTTCTGGTGCGTAAAATTTCAAGAGCATGTTTCGAATTAACATAATTTCCCCTTGGGATTTTGCCGGGCCTCGCCCATAAAAAAGCCCCGGCGGATGCCAGGGCGTGAAGAAAGTAATGGTTGTTAGTAGTCAGTACCTGAGAGCTGTTTCAGACGTTCCAGGCTGATCCATTCGCCTTTGTCAGTGAACATATCCTCCAGGTCGATTTCACCCGCGCGGAACAAACGGCCACGCTCGGCACCCAGAACCTGATCCTGCCGTTGAGCTGGCTGACGCGCGAGCCATTCCAGATACGAAGTTTTCCCCGGTACCTGTCCATCCATGCTGGCACGACTTCCCTCGTCCATCTCATCGATATCGATGCCAAGTTCGCGCCAGGATTTAAGGATTAGGGTTTCAGTAGAACGGCAGCAGAAATGAATTTTCCCTGGTCCCTGCAGGTAAGGCACCTTATGCCCGACCGGTTTGTTATCCAGGGTGTAGCGCAGCAGGTCACGAATAATGCAGTCATGACTTGTTTTATTGTCCAGCGTAGACAGCCACTGTTTGCCTTTCACGATATCGCTGTTGGCACTGGTGAAGCTGTTGCGTGCTGTGGCAGCCAGATGATTCACGGCTGTTTTAGCGATGCTGGCGGCGTTTGCCCTGCTCATCTGCAGCGCGCCGTCGCGATAATCTTTACTGGCGTGGCCGCGAACACTGCGCGCGATTGTTTCTACCGTGTCGCCGGCAAGATACCCCCTGCGGACGGCGTTCACGATCCGCGCCAGCCTGTCCGATTCCAGATTATCCGCCCACTCACTCAGCAGCCGCCCCTGAAAGGGTTGCGCCATCGCTGCGGCATACACCATATCGGCGGTGATGCCCTGCAGCGGATAGTGAGACAGAACCTGTGATGGCAGAAGGGAATCGAACAGGCTCAGCTGATAACTGGCTTCGTTCTTTGCCAGCGCCACCAGCTCACCCTCGAGCCCTGCCTGCATGGTAGCTACGGCCTGATGATTAAGTTCGCGTACGCTGCCCAGTAAACTCTGCAGACGGCTAACGGTGAAGCTCTCAGGAGGCAATCTGTCCAGCGCATCCAGTAGACGTGCCGACAGGTCAGCATCCGTCTCGTTAAGCAACTTCACCATCCGGTTTGCCACGCCGGTGGCGTAGCGGCTTAACCAGATGGAATGTGCGATTGATTCATCGCGCAAGCTTTCGTTTACTGTTGCCATATCAGCCACCGGTCAATGTGGGGGCTTGGTTGCGAAGTGCATCAATCACTTCGTCCGGGCTGTCTGCCGGGTCGATAAGGTCAAGCTTCTGCAGTGCGCGAATCATATCGCTGTCGCGCAGCGCACCGGACTGCCAGGCATTGACGATTGCCGTCACCATGCCCGACTCGGCAACCTTCGCAATGAATTCCTGGTTGATCGTGTAGCTCGTCGATTCGCCCTTGATGCCGAGATATTTCGCACACCAGGCAAGCGCCAGCGTGTAGGCCTCAGAAACGTTTGAAACGCAGATACCGAGCACGGATGTTGAGGATGTTTGCTCACCGCTCGCCTGGGTAGCAGTCTTCGCCGTGGCGTTCTGCTCAATCAATCGGGCGCCCAGCTGCACCATGTAATCGCGTTTGCTGTCCATGGCCTCTTTAGCCAGCATGTTCGGCTGCGCCTGGGCATAGCCAAACGAGCCCTCCTTGGGAAGTAAAAGCGGTGATCGGGAACCAATTTTCACGCCCGTCTTCTCGAGGTGATCGCGCCAGCCGGTATCAAGTCCAGTCATATACGGCTGCACCTGGCCACAGAACCACACGCTGTCTTCATAGTCAGCGCTGTTTCGGTAATGACCATGGTTTATCTCCACCAGCGCGGCCAGCGGTGAATCATCGATAGTGGGATCGTTGTTCTGAGCACCGACAAAGGTGAACGGGATTTCGTCCCAGTAGTCCTGCCCTTTGGGCTTAGGACGGTATTCACTGTCAACGGTGTATGTTCCGCTAGCTGTGCCACCTGCCCGGCGCCACACACGACAGATAAACTTCCCTTCGTGCAGCGCCAGCTCGCGGTACTGGATTTCATCCTTGTAAGCGTAACCATCCGGCTCTTCTACGCATTCGCGCAGGACCACAAGCACCAACTGATCGCGTCCGTTAATTCGCTTTGTTCGCCAGTTGATAATGTTCTCTGCCGGATAGCGGAGGATGATCGCCTCATCGGATGCTTCTGCGTAGTCAACATAAAGCCCCTCTCGTGCCACCTCCAGCACGTTCTCGGTCACCAGTTGCGACTGCTGATAGATGCTGGTACCGGCCCCGTCAGCATTGTCCAACAGGTATTTCAGCTTTTCAGGACCGTTAAATGTGGGGTCCTTTCGATACGCTATCCCAAGCATGCCGATCTTCGTATTGCCGGCAATGGCGTAGAACACAGCGCGGCTCAGATAGTCCTCATTACGCTTTTTATTGCGTAATGATTTATCGGTTGGATCGAGATACGGCAGATACTTGTTACCCGCCGCCTTTACGGCCTCGGCCCCTTTGCAAAAGTCCCTGTATTTCCGCCAGGCAGCAGAAGCCGCCCGGTGTTCTGGTCGAACACAGGTGATGTCGTCGTTTGCCATATCAGAAAGTAGTGTCCATGGTGATTGAGTATGCCGGTTTCACGATCGGGTAATCCTTCACGATGAAGTACCCACCAGCATCATTGGGGTGATCGTTATCTGCTGATTTATCCGGTTCGCCATTGGCCGCCCAGATTTGCTGCTCGAGGCTCTCGGTATAAACCGGGCAGTTCTGAACGTTTACCAGATAGCGGCGCTCGCCGTTAGCGTTGCAGAACATGGCGTTCATCGAGTTAATGCGGTCTTTAACCGGCGGGTTGGCATCATCAACGATGACGCTGAATCCGGCATCGTTGAGCTGGGCGATATCGGTCTTGCTGGCGTTCTGAGATTTGCGGGAGTCGCCTGACGCATCCGGATAGATGTAAATCTCCCGGCTTTTAACATAGCGACCATCCTCATATCGCCAGAACTCTTCCTGAATGCGCTTAATCATCGCCGGAGTATCGTAGACCTTAACCAGCTCACGCACCGCACGCGGTAAGCCGTTACGCTTTACGTGAACAATCGCGGCCATTTTCCCCACGTTGAAGTCCATACCGATAAACAGCGGATCCCCATCCTGAATCTCGTCAGAACAGTTATTCAGCTTACGGTTGAACGTATGGTAAATGGTCCCGCTGTTGAGGTTGGTGAACTTCCCTCGCAGATAGGCCTGAATCAGTTCGTCAGGGTATGAGCTCAGAAGCGATGGAATGTAGTCAGGCGGCAGGTTCTTCGCGTTGTCGAACGTGCTGGCCTGAATCAGTCCATACAATGCGGCAAGCTCTGGTTTTTCACGCACCGCCTTCACGAACTGCTGGTAGACGAACTTGAAGCCCTCCGGCGTTGTCGTTACATCGATGCCGTTACGCAGCCCATCAACTTTGTAGCGCATACGGGCTATGATTTTTCGCCACGCCTGCTGCGCTTTGGCTGCCGCCATGACATCCAGCTCATCCACCATCGCGTTACCAATTTTGAAACCGACTATTGAGCCGGGCTTCTCCATTGAGCGGCAGATGGTTGTCCCGCGGTACCGTCGCCCCTCGTAGAAGTGAACCTCTTTGTTCCCCTCGTTGATTTTGACATTCAAGCCCCAGTCAAAGGCCACCTCTTCAATCGTCGGGTAGAAAATGTCACGGATCTGCGGGTACGTCGGCGCGAAATAACCCTGGTTAATCTTCGGGTGTTCCCACATCCCCTTACAGATGCCGCCACAACCCACCCAAGTCTTACCGGAACCGAACCCGGCAACATAGGCCTTGAATTTGTGCTGCATCGCGAGGAAGCGCGCCTGAGGAATGTTAAGTGTCGGGCTGATCCCCATCGTCTGCCCTCGCATCCACTACGTTGATATTGATTGCAACTGGGGTTGGTTCATCGTCCTCACCCTCACCGGCCAGCTCTTTACGGAGTTTTTCAACCTCCAGCTGCCGGCGTTCGATTTCAATCTGCTGCAGGCGCTGCGCGAACTCACTATCAGCCAGGCCAAGGCGCTTCATTACCGCCTCGAACATGCGCTCACGGCTGATAGCAGTGATTTCAACGCCATTCTTGCCGACCTTCACACCTGAATAGGCGATCCTGGAAGCAGCCGGGAGTTTGCGCGTATCAGGGAAGTAAGGCTGGCCAATGCCGTCACCATTACAGCGCGGGCATTCTGGGTTAGGCTCTCTGTTGTGGTCGTAGCCGTAACCACCGGAATCTTCGGGTTCACGTCTGTCACGCTCAACGGCCTCGAGTCTTTTCTCTTCGAACTCCACGGCATCACGCCACTGATACTGGTGACCAAAGCCCCAGCAGTAACGACACGCACCACGGCGATACTGCGAAAGCTGATTTGCATCGAAGGTGGCGAGCTGCCACATCTGCGCGAGGACTTCATCGGCACTGCCAAGCGTGCGCACAATGGACGCTTTTTGCTGCTGCGCAATGGCCTGGGCAACGTTAGGATTCGTTATGAGCTGGCGACCGTAGTTTGGGTCACTATAACCAGCACGTGCAGCGGCAGCGGTGGCGTTGTTGTCCCTCAGGTATTCCGCGACAAATAAGCGCTGCTGAGCGGTAAGTCCATCATCATCCACCAGCTCTTCTGCGCTTTTATCTTTCTGCGCAGTGCGCATTTTTTTGCGCTCAGTTTTTTGCGCAGAGGTTTTTTTGATATATCGACGGGCGGTAGCGTAATTAAGTCCCTGCGCCTCACACCATTCCTTCGGTGATACGCCGGTTGTGGCATGTTCGGACAGGAACCGTTGCTGAAGCTCACCCCAGTCCGGTTTTGCCATAATTTTCTGATCTGTATTAAGGTGATAACTTGAAAAATGGATTGAAATGGCTACCCATTTATTCAATGAGATTAACTGATGAACTTACCTGCTTTACATTACCTAGTTGAGAATGCAACGGACCTCTTAATCGATAGTGCTAATCAAACACACCGCTCACCAGATGCTGTAGTAGGTATAGCAAGACAAGTGGATGCAGAACAAACAATTAACAATTTATCAGAAGCTCAGCTCTATAATTTTAACATTGCAATTCTGCCTTTAATTCATAATGTTACCTGCGATGGCTATATGACTCCTTTGGATGAAGAGCCTATTGATTGCTCGAACACGATTGATGATCGCGACTTGCTTGAATGCTATGAAAATAATTCATTTCTATGTCCTTCTTGCACAGATCAAGTTAACGATTTTCATGCGCACAGAGAGAATTGGTTTAGACGTAACCCTTAACTCGTGAATTCATTCGCTTTAATTTTTGCCATCACCTTGTATAAGTTAGCGTGATGGCAAAAAAAACCGCCCGAAGGCGGTTTTATTTTCAAAATTGTTTTGCTTTATTAGCTACTCGCCAACGGTTGAGTTCGTCATAAGGAACCCACTCCGTAGCCACAATATCGTTTACGCCTTGACAAGATTTACTAACTGCCTCAGCAGTTACGAGGCTAGGCCAAAGCATCCAAACGACTGTGTTGGCACCGAAAAAAGAAGGTATTTTTGATGTGCGACTGATAGTTACACCATTAACCTTAAAAGGCTCAGGTTTTTTGATGCTTTTAGCAAAGACATCACCTAATGCGCTGCTAACATGGCCACTATCCAAATGTTGGATGTTGGGAACAATAACCAAAATGTCACAATTTTTAGCCACAGCAAGTTGGTGCGACATCGCAAGACCTTTTTGTACAGCAAGATTGCGATTCTGGCTAGAATCCTGTCCATTAACAACGGAGTGTGTGATAAAACATGGCATATGAAATTCCTTGTATATTATTGAATTAACAGGATACTCATTTAGGCCAAGTTAGCAAAGCTTAGTAAGTCATTGTTGCGATGGACCTCAATTAAATTTTTGCCTAATTTTCTTAATTAACTTAATCTCCATCATATCGATTTTGCGCTGCCTCAGTACCGACATTAGATTGATATTCAAATCTGGACTGGCCTCGTTGGTCAGCGATCGCTGGCTGTTGTGTATCATTGTCAGGCCCGCTAGCAGCGGAATCTCGAAAAGCACACTTAAAAAGTCCTCTTATTCAAGCTAAACACAGCAACCTAAGCCCGAGCGAAACGCTGTTCTAACCGCCCCGACCGCGAGCAGCACAAATCCTATAACCAGCTCAGGCTGACGTCGTAACATCCTGCCTGTGAGGGTTTCGACTGCTTTGGTGATTAGGATTATTTGATAGATATCGGACCTTGATAATCTCTTTATCCTATTATGGGGATAACTTATTGATTACCCGGATTGGTTGATAATACATGCTTTGCTTTATAAAAAAGCCACCAGAAGGTGGCCCTTAAGAAAGCAATAAAATTTAACTTAAGACAACAATTATTTATCTAGTGCTGCTTGAATCGCATCTGCCAATGCTTCAACCTTTTTCGTTACATGCTCTAAATCGTACCCTGACTTCACACCGGAAATCGCAGTTGCGGATGAAACCGTAGCCTTGGAAATTTCAAGTGCAGCCTGGACAGCCAGTAACCGTTTTCTATCTTTTTCAGCAGGTCCGTTTCCGAAATATCCTTCTAACATATCAACTCCTTATCTGTTCTCCATACGGTATGTATGGCATAGATAATTTGAGGCAATTTCATACCAGTTTCAACATCATTATCGTAAACTGTAAGGGGATTTCTGATGCGACAACAATCTTCCAGTTTATTCAGTTCGGTCTATGCACTCTGCCTGAAGTGGCTCTGCGCCTCTACTGATAACTTTGACGTTATGAAGTGGATGAAAAGGCCGCTATTGATAGGTCGTTATTCCAAACATTGCTCTTTGATGTAGTCCTGCAAGTAGCCAATCTGCTTCGTCACTGTGACGATTCGTTCTCTGAGGGTGAAATAATCCCGTTCAGCGGAGTCAGTAAGTCGGGGGCTGTAAGCATCGCCCAGGCCGCTGGTGCCGGCCGTTCCGTTCGCGGGACATCTTGCGTTGACGTGCAGCCCACACTTACCAGAGTTAACGCAACGCTGCAGATCTTCAAGCTGAGATTTCGCATCAGCTAATTCCTTCGTGTATTTGGCATCCAGCGCAGCGACATCTCGCTGGCGAGTCTGCATGTCTTTGATGGTGGCGTTCGCCAGGGTCAGTTGTTCGGTAGCTTTATCGCGCTGGTCTTTGTAGGTGATGGCGTTGTCGCGGTAGTGGTTAATCGCCCAGGCCATGGAAACCAGCAGGCAGATAACGACAGCGCAGATGATTGCTGTTAAACGGCTCATTTCTGACCCCACTCGCAAACTTCACGCTCAATCTCGCGCCGAGTGATAAGCCCCTTCCACTGCTTTCCACCGGCATACGTCCAGCGCTGCAGTTCTTTGCATGTACCCGGAACGTCGCCGGAATTTAATTTTTTCAGCAGCGTCGATCTGCTAAACGCTCCAGCTCCTACGTTGTAGGTGAAAGAGTAAAGTGCGGCACGGGTAGGCTCAGGGATGCGAACCTTGATCAGCGGGTCGATGGCGTTTGCCACCTTTCGCAGATCTGCCTTCAGTAGGTTGTCACACTCTTTGTCGCTGTAGCGGTGGCCGCGGCGAATATCGGCACCGGTGTGTCCATCGCAAACAGTCCAGACGCCGACCACATCCTGATAGGCGTAATAACGTCGCCCTTCCAGCCCATCCGCATTGCCCAGCATAACAGCAGCAATTGTGATTGCTCCGGATCCGCCAACTATGGCACCAACCAGCTTATTTCTGAGTGTCGTATTCATCTCGGCTCCTGCTGCGGCGGTTGTCTTCGCGAATCTTAAAATAGAGATTCGTTAGGTACGTGAGTACGGCGACAATGATGCCCACCAGCACGCCAATAGCATTCCACTGCTCGGGACTGTAGGCATTCAACACGCCGTTGAGGATGCTACCGGCTGAAGCGCCATATGCAGCACCGGTGGTTAGTTTGTCCATGCGATACATACTCTCACCTCGCTTTGAGCGGGTGCTTTTCAAAGGAATTTGAAAGACCATCAGACTAAATATCTAAGGGGTATTTGAACGTGATTAACTGTGGCCTGAATTAAATATCCGGGTAGAGTCCGGGAAGATTGGCGGTGTGAGGATCAAGAGGCCTAGTCAGAACATCCCAAGCCATAAGCTAGCTAAACACGTTGTTTTTGTGTAAAAAGATGACATCAATCATCAGGTCTTCATCGTGAAATACATTCGGCTAATTTTAAAGCTCATAACAGCATCATTTTATGTGTTTCTGGTTGTTTTTGGCTCTGGATTTGTAGGATCGAGTACAGCCAATGCAATTAACCTTGAAACACTTAACCTAAATTACTCATTAATCGCTAAGGACTCGGCGGTATACGCAATCTGCGCAACTGGTGCGACATTGGTTGTTCCACCTGCCCTATATTTAATCCAGCATTATGTCTGGCCAGTGTTAAAGTTTATCGGTTTGAAGATTCGCTACTTCTTTCATGGATACTAAAAGCCTCGCACAGTAACGAGGCTTCACTTATTTTTCCTGTTACAGCTTTGGCTCTTCAATACGTTCGCTTAGCACTTCGACCTCTCCATTGTTGGCGAGATTATCTCCACGAGTCACATACCATGCGCCGTAGATAGTTTCACCCGACTCTAAATCGTCAATTTTTTCGTGCACGTAGTAAGCGATCTGCC
Source organism: unidentified bacterial endosymbiont (assembly GCF_918797525.1). NCBI lineage: Bacteria > unidentified bacterial endosymbiont. Next base: position 2,683,867 of record NZ_OU963893.1, read on the forward strand.
TGCTGCCATTGTACTGGATCCAGTAATAGCCTTCTCTCATCATTCCCCCCTCCTCTTCGATATAGAGATTATAAGAGGCAATGAATATTGATGATTTTAGAAATACTTAAATCGCCATTAAGCAAAAAGCCCCACGGGGTTAACCGCAGGGCTTTAAACGAAGGCAATAACCCATCGTTAGAGCAAAATTACCACAGATTCGGGAAAAGTAAATAGCTCACGATAAAGTAACGCCCTATTTTGTTATCTGCTTCAGCTGCGCATCTGCCCAGGCCTCTTCGATGTCAAACTTGGTGATTAGCTGATCGTAAAATGGTTTAACAGACTTCTTCCATGTATCGAGACTGATTGCTTTCGTTATCTGGCACACCGCGGCGTATGCCTCGGTCGATGGGATTCGTTCATATCCACGGCCACTGCAGCGTTTGCAATCAGCCAGAACCGGAACGCCCTGCTTTTCAGTGAGCTCCTGATTCACTGCTTTACCGCGCCCGTGGCAGTCTTTGCAGGCGCAACTGACAACTTTTTTCCCCTTGCAGGTCGAACAAAGTACCTTAGCGACTTCTTTCACCTGGCGCTTAACCTCGAAATCACTCGGAGATTGCTTAAGGTCTTTTGCCCACTGTGGAAGCTTCATGGTGTAGTGGGATTTCATCGTGAAAACATCACCCTCAATGAATCCCTGACCCGAGCAGCAATCACACTGTTTCACGCTGGCGGCGCTGCGGGAATAGTCCTCGAACGCGAAGGTTGCCAGCTGGTGCATCACCAGTGGTTTAATCTCTGCATCAAGCTTCCGTAATGCCGCAACCCGATCGCACTTGGTCTGCGCATACTGAGCCAGCAACTCAATCGCCCTCTCCCGGTCATTGTTGCTGATACCCATCTTCCCGAGAAAAGCGCTGTAACCCATGGCGGCCCGTTCCTGCGTCATGCCCATCGCAGCCATAATATCCGAACCAGTTAATGCATCTGATGCCGTAGCACGAGGAGAGTCGCTAATCATGGTCGATTTGGCGAAGTGATATTTGAGGGTATTTTCAAGATTCATGCGATCTCCAGCTCGGTGATGGTGAGTTCTAATTTCCCGCCCTTAACGACAGGCATTTTCACAACGCGATAATCAACAACCTGGCAGTCATCCAGCCAGAATCCCGCCTTGGTTAAAGCGTCGAAAGCAGCTTTCTGCAGGTTATCCAGATCGCGGCGCCGGCGGTCGGGCATGTGACATTCAATTCGGATTTTGAGTGGTGCCGCCGTTCGGATATTTAGCCGGCCGCTTCGAATGATACTGGCCACGGCATAGCGGTACGCGACGCCATCAGCGCTAATGTGCGTACGCCCACGGTTGTGCCGGTAATACCGATTATTGCTCGGCGGCCAGGGCAAAGTGATTTGATATATCTTCACGTTTACCCCCACATCCGGCTGCGCCAGCGGCTATCCGGGCGCGCTGGTGTTTTTGAGGTAGGAAGGAAAGCACTGACAGTCCATGTCACGTAATCTGGGTTAAGGCTACGCTCAACTCGTACCCCGCGGGCCTTATAACGCTTAACCAGTTCGTCGGCCTGTTCGGTGCTGCAGTCGGTATGATGGAACCAGGTCTTCTTCATCCCCATCACCCCGCAAAGCCAAGCAGCTGCGCGGCAACATTTTCTGCCTCTTCACGACTGCGGAATGAACGGGAGAGGACCCAGCGCCAGAGGACATCGAGCGCAGCTTTATAGAGTTGCTGAAACTCGAGCTCGTCCATGTTGGCGAATGAAATGCTGCGATGATGCTTTTTGAGTGTGCCGTCAGGTAGCTGAATGGCATCAAAATGCCCTGCCTCGACAATCACCCATGAGCGGTAAGCATCGAAGGATTTGCACAGGCTAATGCCATTCGTGACGCGCCGGTAAGCAACCTGCTCAAGATACTGCTCAGCAGCATCGATCAGCGCGCCCTCATTCCCGCCATAAGAAGCCAGGAATTTGGCGTAGCCGGTAATCAGCTTCCGCTCGTTGCTAGAAATAGCCCCGCCGGTCGGCTCCCAGTATTCGAAGCCCAGATTCAGCAGAGCGAAGAAGCGGCGGTGAAACGCAGGATTGCGTACCTGTTTGAAGTCGGCCACCAACACGGCGCCGAGCTTTATTTTTGATTGCAGCAAATCGCTGGTCTCCGGCGTAGCCGGGATCAGGATCCCTGAGGACTGTTTAATGAGTTGTAACTGCGCCATGGTGTTCACTCCGTGGCGCATCGATGTCAGGTTGCTGGTTGTTCAGGCCAGCTCAAGAATTATGATTGCGTACGTAGTGACAAGTCAATTTTTAGAAGCCATTTCCCTTACAACTTCCATTATGGTTTCCTTTGACCAGTATCGATCGTCCCTGCTTAGTTTTCTGTGAGTTAAGGAACCATCGTTGGTGGAAATTATATACCGCTCTTCCGCTCTCATACTGAAGGTAAGCAGCTCTTTTCCTTTCCCATCGGTTATAGTCACTCGTAAATCTGACTGAGCTACACCCCCCACGTAATCCCCCTGAGCGACATACAGACGCGATTAGAAATTGTCGGCAGCAGCATCAAAGGGATTCGCAAATTGCGGTATTTTGAAAATGTGCGCCACCCCTGTGTACAACCTTAAGAGAACCAGTCGTCTGCACTTTCCCAAGTATCCTGAAGAATCCCCTCGAACGTCTTTTTTGCTTCCTTCTCGCCGCCGTAAACACTTAACCCATCCGAACCTGTAAGCCGGATAACAAGGCTGCAATCTTCGAACTGATTCTGGAGCCGTTTTAGTAGCTCATTTTCCAACGCCGGTACTGCGCCATTAGGAAGTTTTTTATTACGATCAATGGTTAATTCAACTTTCATAGTGGCTTCCTTTCATTTACTGTGTTTTTATACAGTATACCTCCATGAAAAAATGGTCAACGCCTTAAGAGCACAAAATGCCAATACCATTAGGTAATCAACCTAGTTTCTAGTGTTAAAAATGAGGTCAACACAACTTTATAGACTGATAAAACAATTGTATCATTGCCCCTTAACATACTCGAACTATTGCATGCCCTGAGAATCTAATGACAAAAGCTGAAATCCCATTGAAGACTGAGCGACTACATACTGTAGCCCCGTATATTGGGAAAATGCGACCAGAAATTGCTGGTTGGGCTATCGAGACCGTGTCTAAGCCTGGCGACTTAGTTTACGACCCATTCTGTGGTTCGGGTACTGTCCTTCTTGAGGCATGGTTGAAAGGAAGAGATGCTGTAGGGACTGATCTCAATCCGTACGCATGCTTGATTTCACGGGCAAAATTGAATCCCTATATGCCTCATGATGTGGATAATGTTCATGAAAAATTAGATTATTACGCTACTTTAGTAGCGAAAATAAAACCCACAGTAACGCTTGATGAAATTCCTGAATGGGTAAGGGAATTTTACAACCCAGAAACGCTAGTTGATTTATTAGCGTGGGTGAAAGTTTTGAAATCATGTAACGATGATTTTGGACTCGCTTGTTTACTTTCTCTTGCTCATCATCAACGCCCAGGATTTCTCTCATATCCTTCAAGTCATACTGTGCCTTATCTTCGAACAAAGAAGTTTCCGCCATCTGAGTTTCCTGAACTTTATGAGTACAGGCCAGTACTCCCCCGACTCGAAAAGAAAATACTCAGGGTATATAACTCATTACCATCGCTTGACTTTTCTTTGAGCCGAAATATTTATCAGCAGAGCGCATCATCAATTGAAACTGAGCGTAAGGTTGATGCTATCATTACTAGCCCACCATATATGGGGCAGCTTGACTATGCTCGCGATAATAGATTAAGACTTTATTTAATGGGTGTGGAAAATTGGTCAGCATTGAATAAAGAAATATCACCTAGTGCTACGAGGTTTGTGGAAGAGTTCAGTGCATGCTTAAACTCATGGCGTAAAAATCTACGTCATGGTGGCAAGCTTGCTATTTTCGTAGGCACGACGACAAACACCACAAAAAAAACGACTTGATGATCTTGTTATTGACTTAATAAATAATGAGTGGCCCGATTATGAGCTAACCGACACTATATCAAGCGAAATCCCTGAATCTCGCCGAGCAAGAAAAAATTGCAAAGGAAGTGTTGCTGAGTCTCTATTAATCTTTGAATATAAATAAGGAAAAAAAGTGAAATCAGTAGCGATGTTCAACAATAAGGGGGGGGTAGGAAAAACAACTTTAACCTGTAACCTCGCCTCTTTTATAGCAATGAATTTTAATAAAAAGGTATTGGTGGTCGATTGCGATCCACAGTGCAACTCAACACAACTGATAATGGGTGTTGAAAATTCAGCAGAGCTGTATCTAGACCCAAACCCTACTATAAGCACCATTAAAGATGTGCTACAACCAATAGAGGATGGTGATTCAACAATAAATACTGAATTAACCTTTCTCAAATCAAGTGATAATCGTTTTGGAGTTGACTTATTACCCGGACATCCTTATTTTGCAATCATTGAAGACAGATTAGGTGTTGCCTGGGGGCAACTCAGGGGGAGAGACAGACAAGGTTTTAGACAAACAAACTGGAATACATTGTTATGTAATTTTTTAGAAGATAAATATGATTTAGTTATGTTTGACTTAGGTCCAAGCTTGGGTTCGATAAATAGATCTGTACTCATGGGATGTCAACATTTCCTCACTCCCCTTGGCTCTGATGTGTTTAGTATTATTGGCGTAAAAAATATCTCTTCGTGGTTGAATAACTGGATTGATGATTACAATCACTCTTGGTCGGCATTAACTCCAGAGGAGAGAAGTGTTCTTCAAGATCGATTCTCTGTTCTTCCCGAACCTCGCATTAAAAAGGGCTTTATTGGCTATACAGTTCAATTATATATAACTAAGTCTTATGGGCAAGAACGTCGTGCAACTAAAGCCTATGAGGCTATTATTGGTGATGTTGATAATGAGATCAGAACATCATTAATTGATTTTTACTCTGATAGCCTAATTGCATCCCCTCAAAATTCTAAGTTGGGCGATATTCAACACTTATATAGTTTGGTTCCTCTCGCACAAAAGCAATCTGTTCCTATTCATGCACTAACGAGCACGGATGGCCTTGTTGGTTCGCAGTTTTCAGCAGTTCGAGAATTCTCAAATAAAATACGCCCCATTGCTGAAAATTTACTTAAAAACCTTGGCATGTCCGTTCAGGAGTAAAATAATGATAAATTGGCCAGACTCTTTAGTCGATGAATTAGCCTCTCGTAGATGTGTTATTTTCATTGGATCAGGGGCATCTGCTTCAGCTAAAAAGCGGAATGGTGAAAATGACATATCACCTCCAACCTGGGCAGGCTTACTTAAATTATTATTAGAACGATCTCCTGAGGATGCTATTGGATCAAAAGTAAATGCAGAATCACTCCTTGAAAAACAAAATTATCTCGATTGTGCTGAAATTGTTAGAACAACCTGCCTGCCTAGGGCGGAATACAATCGCTGCATTACTCAAACATTTTCGGGATATGAATCTACTGGGGTACATAAAGCTGTTGAAATTTTAGACCAAAAAGTTGTAATTACTACCAATTTTGATACTTTATATGAGAGTTTATGTCGTCAAGGTCAAGGTAGAGATGGATACTCAGTTATTCGATATTATGACGATGGACTAGTTGCAAGAATGCGCTCTCCAACAAGATTAATAATCAAAGCGCATGGGTGTATAAGTGAGCCCGAAAAAACAATTTTAACAAAGTCTGATTTTTTTAATGCTCGAAGTAAATACTTCGGTTTCTTTGAAGCATTAGAAAGTATTTTTTTAACGCATACAATTTTATTTATTGGGTATAGCGTTAATGACCCTGAAATACAATTAATCTTAGAGAATAACATTATTACTTACCCAAGTGCTAACCCGCACTACGCCACAATGTCTAGTGGTTCTCACCCATCAATCTTGGCTGCATTCAAAAACACCAATAACATAGATGTCTTAGAATACAACCCAGAAAATGATCACGTAGAACTTTTAGACAGCTTAAATAACTTATGTGATTTAGTAGAAGAAAGAAGATCGATACATACATAAGATAATTGGGGTTTTAGTTTACATCTAACAATGTCGTAATATCGGATATCCAATGTTACAGCATTGTTAGATCTTTAAAATCAAAAAATCACCCCATACAAATCTCTGTACCACAGTTAGCAATATGGATAAAACAAATTTATAAATACGTTTTCTCCGCATTCTATTCGCAATAAACGCCAGTCAATGAATGATTTCTAGTATACCCTGCTCTTGGCAGGGTGTGATTAAGCTGTGATGAACTTGTTTTGACAAAGTTCAGGGAGATTTGCTCTCACCAGCGCTTCAGCGAACGGCGGTGGAACCGCATTACCGCAGCGGGCTACCTGCTTATCCTTTGCGTACTTCACGCCGCGGTAGTCTCTGTCGCTGATGTACCATTCAGGGAAGCCCTGCGCCCGGTATAGCTCATGTGGCTGCAGCATGCACATGCCAATATCTACGATGCGGTACACCACGCTTTCGATGGTCACCTGCCCAGTGCTGTCCGGGCAGCAATATTCGCGCAGGAACTCAAGCGCCAGCTGCGCACGCTGCTCATCGTACCCGTCCATGGCAAGCAGGGTTTTCACTTCTTCTGCGTGCCCCCCCTGCAGCAACTGTCGCCATTGGCTGGGGTTGCGCTGCCCTTTCGAGCAGGTTAGATGAAACTTCTTTAGATGAAATGTGATCGCTACGTGGTGATTGCCGAAGGAGATTCTGTTGGCTAATTATCAAGAGACTTTCATAGAGAGTAAAAACTTTGTATTACGTGACTCTAAGGTCTTTGGAAAAAAATGTTAATCATATGTTACGCGCAGCCTATGAAACAAACACCAATAGTTGACGACTCTTATGCAGATTGCGCGATATCATGGTGCGAGATTCTGACCTATCACTGAAGAAATCGACACTCGATCAAATTTTGAATTTTTTTTCTTAATTATTGACATATCTTCTAGGCCTTATGGTACGAGGACTTAGCCTTTTTTACCCTTTCACAACCTCAATTTAACGTCAAAATCAACTCTTGTGCTGAAAAGAATCCTTACTAGAATACTCATCATATAGCGAAAAGATTTTTTGCAAGCCCTATATGTAGTATTTAAACATTTAAATTTTTACGGCCAGCCAGAAATGAAAAAACCCGGCTGATTAGACCGGGTTCTTCAATCGGTAACTGGAGGTGCGAACTTCACTTACCGTGCCAAATGTATCTGGCGACTGAAGTTAGCTTAAACAAATGAACTGAATTCTTCAAGCGAGGGGACGGAACCAGAACACTTTTGGACACTATAGAGAACCTTGAAGTTTGAAATACAAGTAAATTTTTTTGCCCGGGTTTTTGGTGATTCTTGAACCCCACCCCAACCCAAAATCGTGCTGAATGTGTCTGGCGACTACTGATACAGCAACTGCAAAGGCAAGCCCAGTGGTGTTTGCGGCGAGGCGCGATGAACAAAGAGGAAACTGCATGGCATTGCTCCTGCTGTTTTTAAAACTCGCGCACCCGGTGGCGGCCATCATTACGGCCCTGCTGGGATACCTCAAAGACCACTAACCCTAAGCCCAGGAGGCTATTATGGTTGCATTGCTGTTAAAAATCGTACCCCCGATGTTCGTGATCATTAACGCGATCATCGAGTACGTAAACCAGCGCTCTTAAGCCTGGTTTTGAAAAGGCCCGGAGTAGTGGGCCTTATTAACTTCGTTACAGCAGCTCATCTGGGATTGGCTTCACACCTGAGCTTTCAATGAACTGGATTATCTCCTGCCCAGTTGTGCTACGACCAATTGCTACCGCATACACATGCCCGTTATGCGTAAAATGGTCAACCTCAAAGGTTTTGAGGGGAGTGCCTTGGCTTCCATTGCCAACAGCCTGAACGGTAACTTCTCCTACAAGCAACTTTTGTTTGGGATAATCGTCCATCTTGATCTCCCCATCGAGACCGCGACCAATGAATAGATATTCAACTTTCACCTACCATCCTCCTGCTTCTGATAAACCGGATCGCTACCTTTCGGTAAAGTTATCGACTTCTCGCGATAAAACTTCAGGCGTTCAAGGAAGTAATCCCTCAGATGCTCTGGCTGTTCGCGCATAACCACCTCGGCGACAACCGGCATGTTCAGGCGCTCTTTGTACGCCACGCCGGAGGCTGCCAGGTCAACGTTAACCTTGTCGCTCTCTTCTTGGCTTTTGGCTGCAATCTTGTACTCGCTCATAGATAGTCACCAAGATAGTCTCCAAATGCATTAATGAAGGACGAGAAAACTATTAGTATCACCCCCCAAAAAATGTTGATTGAAACCTTCCTACCCTCTTCAGTTGTTACTCTCGTCTTTCCTTCATCATCAAGGCTACCAAAACTAAATGCCTCACTTTGAGATAGGTAAATCCCATCAGCAAAAAGAGGAGAGAGCGTTAGTAATGTACCAATCATTATTCCAATTGCCCCAAATCTTGGCAGGATGCTCCACTGAGAATAATGCTCCGAAAGGTATAACCCTAATGCCATGACTACTATCCAAGATCCAATCATAAAAATGCGATTAGCTAGCCATTTTATATAGGGGTCAAAAGGATGTAAGTCATGTTTGCTTCTACGTATGTTGCTCATAATCCCTCCGCTTTTATGGATGGATTATATCACTCTGTTTACTTTGGCGGTGCATCCATCATTATGCGCTCCATGCGGCGACCACATGCTAGGCGAACCCGGCGAGCTACCTTCTTAATCGCCATGGCTGGCTTGCCTACTAATTTGCATAAAATCAGATTCGGCAGCATTACAGTGATTACGTAGCGGTTGAAGGTCACTACTTCACCTCCTGCTGCGGTGCAATTGAATCCTTCACAAAGATGATCCAGTGGGTTTTATCGTTCTTCCCGGTGCGCTGACCAATAGCTGGCTTCTCGTCTGTCAGCGCCAATATCTGGCTCACAGGGATCTGAGTTTCATTCCATTTGAAAATGAGAACACCGTGTGGCCGCAATACACGGAACGCTTCTTTGAAACCGGCGCGCAGGTCAGAACGCCAAGTCTTTTTGTTCAATCGCCCGTATTTTTTACCCATCCACGCCGTTTGACCGACACGCTCAAGGTGAGGAGGATCGAATACCACCACCGGGAACGAGGCATCAGCAAATGGCAGGTCACGGAAATCAGCAATAAGGTCTGGTCGAATGACCAGACGACGGCCATCGCACAGCTTATGCTCTTCGCTCCGGATATCAGTGAATAACGTGCGCGTATCGCGTTTTGTTGAACCAGAACATGCGGGAACCGCAGCACATGTCTAAAACAACATGCACAGTCTTTCCAGGCCTCCAGCTCGTTCTCAATCTCTTCATCAATTTCGTCATTGGAGGCATCTGTGTTCAGATAATCGCGTGCATCTTTAAGGTACTGCTCCCGGCTTTCGTCGTACCAGGCGGATAACTCCGGAGACCAACCAATATCGGTACCACAAAAATCAACCCGGGCGTTTCTCTCTGCCATACGCTGCACCATGCAATCGGCTGTTGTCAGTGCCGCTTCACGGATATAACCGCGCAGGTCACGCTTACGCCACCATGGGTTTATCTTCGAATCGCAAACGCCCTTGAACTCAACTTCCCAGCGACGGATGCAACGGGAATTCAGTGTTTTGCTCATGCTGCACCGCCTTCGATTGGTTTAATGCTGCTCAGAATCAGGCGGCGCGATGTCAACGGCGCGCCACATCTGAGGCCATCTGCTTTGCGATAGGTTTCATTCCGCCCGACGCACAGGTTGCCGCTGTTTCACGCAGTTGCACTTTTTCTCTCCGTCTTTGGTGATCACCGTTCCGGTATGGGTTTTAATCTTGCTCATGCTGCCGCCTTACTATTCGAAAAACGTTTCAGGTCAAAATCGATGGTTGCGCGCTGGTCGCGGAAAATACCGCAGCGACCATGACGAACCAAGCCACCCTGCTCTATCGCGGTGCGGAGATATTTCTCAGCGGTTGTACGATGCAGGTCGAACATCGCAACGACATCTTTCGTTGTGATGCGTCCGTGCTCTTTCACCAGCTCGATAATTCGGTTGATAATCCTGGTGCGCTCATCATGCGTTTTTGGTCTTGGCATCGGTTACTTACTCCCTGTCAACTGCTGCACGAGAAGTTTATTACGGCCAATCACACGCACTGCTTTGCGCAATTCTTCCAGCTTCACCAGTTTGTTTTTGGTACGACGGATCTCGCGGGAAATAACACTAACAGTCGGAACGTATTGGCCAGCGCTGTAACCTTCAGTGAACGATGGGATTTCGCCGATAATCATCTCAATAGACTTGAACTTTTCAGCCTCTGGCTCTGGCCCATGCTCAGCGGGTTCGTCGTCAACAGGAAGAGACCAGGTTACGCCTTTCCCCTGCCCGTTTTTAACGACTAAGCCCTGGCGCTCAAAGGTCAGCATCACAGAGACCATACCGCGGGCATTTCGGTTAACAGCTGCAGCCAACGCTGCTGTGGTCATTGCCCCGTTATCGCTAAGCTGCTGACGTACGACATCGGGATCAACGGGTACAGGCGCTTCACCTTTCAGACGCCGCGCCGGATGAACAGGTGCCTTTGGCGTTGACTGCTGAGACTGACCTTTCACGGTACCGAGGAACCAGCCGCCGTCTCCAAAATCGCATAACCCCTGATCACGCTGCTCACGTAACATGGTGAGCGCATCAACCGGGTCGATTTCAAGACGGGCAGCAACTTCGCGGTATGTCGCCCGGCCCATTTTTTCCAATACCTGAATTACGGTTTCCATGTGATTTCCTCTCATATCAATCCAGCGTCTTTTCGCTGTTTGTATTTCGCCATCAGCATTTGTGCCGGAGTTGGCCCTCGATCCTGAACAGGCGCGGAAAGTGCACGTCGGATAGGTGGAACCGGCTTACCGGACAGCGCTCGCTTTTCCCATTCATGCAGAATGTCGCCAGCGGCTCGGATAAGTTCGTTCTCGCTGAGTTGCCCCTCGGTACCGCGGCGGCGAAGTTCCAGGCAAACGTAGTAATACAGCGGGTTTTTATCCCTCCAGGGGAACTGCTCACTCGTGGGATAGCGAAAAACAAGTTTCCGCCAGCGCCAGTATTCATACATGACATCGTCAACGGTAATACCCAGTACGCCATTTCCTTCCCGACACCATGCGACGAACTGGCCCGGTGAGGGCAGAAACGGGCGTTCCTGACGACGCGCTATGCGAAGCCCGGCGTTTACCTGTTCCATGGTGGTGATCCCATTTTCATGAAAAGCCAGAAGCCACTGACGGCGCAGTTCATCGTATTCTGCCTGGTCGCTGAAGGTATGTACGCTGGCCGGGAATGCTGCACGCAAGGCGCTAAACAGTGCGTTGAAGATTTCAGCGGTTTGTTCAGCGGGTATGTCCTGCGCATCCTGTAATTCCGGCATGCCGCGTGCTATGCGCGTTAAATTTTCACGGTCCATGCTGACCATCTGCTCAGAAAGACTTTTCATCGAACACCCCGTTTATCCAGTCTGTGTTGTTGAAATCGATCTTGCCCTTCGCAGTGGGCTTCGTTGCCTGTCCCCCGCTGCGCAGGCGCTTGGTTGTCAGGTCGTCCCACTTCCTGCGCAGGCTTGATGGGCTCAGGATGTTGTCTTTCCAGAAATCATCCTTGTTGGCCCACTTGAACAGGTCGCAAATCTCGAAGTGAGTACGGTTGTCCTGCACGCGCATCAGACGGATTGTGTTAGCCCATTCGACCCACTTCGGCTCGCTCAGGCTTGAATTGACCGTCAGGCGCAGGGAATGAATCCAGCGAGCGGCTTTGAGATCGTCAGCAGTTCCCCATGACTTACCTGCAGGCGTGTAGATGCCGTCAGCAGCTTCAGGGTGACGAGAGAGGAATTTTTGAGTTATCTCGTTTCGGGATTCTTCAGAATTCCGAGACGAAGAGATCTTATTATTTATATTGTTGTTATTACATTGTTGTTCATGATTCTCGGTGAAATGCGCGGCCATATTCGCGGGTAAATGCGCGGCATACCCTACGCAAGCCGCACCACTGCTGGCTTCGTCATGCGCGGTGTAATGCTCGGCAATATGCTCGGGGAATTGCGCGGCTAAATCGCTTACTTTTTGAGCGTATTGCTCATAATTTGTGATGGTTATCACAGTGCCTTTTCGCTTCTCTCCAGAGCGAGAAATCATTCCTTCACGCTCGAAAATATCCAGCATTCTATCCACGGCGTGACGACTACATGGCTTCCCGTCCCTATCGCATAATTTCAGCCCCAAATCGGCCGATGTGGTTACCAGTTGTCCGGTTTGTAATGGCCAGTGGCGGCCTTTAAAGTTCGCCGTGTAGGGCTGACGTGCAGCACCCAAAAGAAGGTTCTCCCACAACGTGCGCAGGAACACATCTTTCGCCCAGGGCTTCTTCAGTACGCTCCGGTACAACGGGATGAATCCGGTCTTCTGGTTCTCCATCCGGTTGCTCCTGATGGCACTACGTGCCGCAAAATCGGCATAAGCGACATTTGACATGCTATGCCCCTTTAGCCTGGTGTTTAGTACATGCGTTTGTCATAATGACCTCGCAATTACGTCCCGTTTTTGCATCCGAAAGCCGTTGGTGTTCGCGCACCGCGGCTTTCACCCTAAATTCGACATGATTCACTGCACACCTCACATTACGCCCGGGCTCATGACCGCAAGACCACTCAGAACCTGAACAACAGCCTCCCCAGGCAGAAGCGCCAGCAGGTGTTCAATTCCCTCCCTCACCTCTTTCACCAGCTGGTGCTGCGGCGCCCTCAGAATCACCGCGCGTTTCGCTTCACCGATCTCCTTCTCCATCGCTGCATAGCGCGTCATAAAGCAGTCCTGAGGTAACAGGCGGCCACGGAACTCAAACGGTAGAACGGCGATGATCGCGGGCGACAGCTGGCTGATGTTTTTGCGCGCATACTCCGTATCACCATCGAGCCAGCGGAAGAGTTTCTGACGCTTTCGGCTCAGGTCTTCGGGAAAATCCAGCCCGGCGCCGCCCTGTCTCTCCCATTCCTCAACGATGATTCCTGCAACGACATCCTGGTTATCCAGTGACGCGGCCCAGGCACGAACGGCGTCGCGGATCTGTTCATGCTTATCTGCCGCGCTAGGCTGATTGCGATTTATCATCGCCGCCGTAGGTAATCCGGTATTTTGTTGATATGAAATGGCATGCATGGTCAGGACTCCTGTTTTGGCAGCCCGTCTGTGGGATTTGGGTATGCTTCGGGATCAATTTCATGAGGTGTAATTTGCCAATTAAGGAACTGACAAACCGCACGAACTCGTGACGTTGGGACTTTTCCAGAATTCATCCATCGACTAACCGCCTGAGATGAAAGGCCCATAGCCTCACCAAGCGCAGTTTGAGTAGTGATTGATTTCACTTTTTTCTTAAGTTGCTCGTTCATGACTCCTCCTTAGATTGTGAACAAGCATACACATTGAAACTGAACGTTTCAAATAAATTACTCCAATTTGTTTCAGTTACTTCTGAAACATAGGGTTGTAAAATGGAAAGTATGAATACCGAAACCAATAAAGTTTTCGCATACAGGTTCAACCAAGCTCTTACGGAGCATGGTTGGAATCTTTCCGATTTAGCCCGCCGCGTTGGTGTTACGCCGCAGGCGGCACAGAAGTGGGCGAAAGGAATTTCTATACCTCGCGGTCTGAAGTTGAAGTCACTCGCCGAAGTAACTGGAAAGCCGGAACACTGGTATTTCATGCAGCCAGACACAGATGATCCTGAGGTCATGGCTCACCTTGGTATTCCCAAAAAACTTGATGTTACCGAAGAGGCTCTCCTTGCTATCTTTAATCAGCTCCCCGAAGCTGAAAAATTACGCCTTATCATTCATGCAAAAGGCGTATTGAAAGAACTTGAAGAGCTGAAAGATGATGTTGGTGATCTGATAAAACACCTAAACCGCTAACCCTTCCCCACTTTCCAACGCTGGCGTCGCCGGCGTTTTTTACACCCTCAATTACTAAAGTTAGTTTCAATTCACTTGACCATTGAAATAATTGGTTGTAACTTTAAGCCATCGACAACAAGCGCATCGTTGTCAGGTGATAAACGTTCCGCTGGCCGGCGACAAGGCAAACGAGGGTGAGATGATTGATTTCGCACGCAAACCAGGTCGGCAACAGGCCGTAAAGTTGAATTTTGTAGAAGTGATTCTTCGCCGCTTGTGCTACCTGCTAGCGCAAAAGGGGGATCCAGATGTGTAACTCGACGAAATGTGGGTACTGCGGCAAGCCGGTTGAACCGGAGAAAGTAGTCAAAAGTACCCTTCTCTATCGCAACGGCGCACAGCTGGCGCGCAAAGAAAAAGAATACTGCTCTGAACGTTGTGCTTCGTACGACCAGATGGCCCACGAGGCATAACGTAAAAGCCGCGCAAGGCGGCCCGTACGTCCGGTGCTCCCGACCAAAGTTACACCGGAAAACTACTTAAAAAACCAAAGTTCACCCAATGGGCGCTATCTCTGGCCCGGGGATCTTACATCCAAAAAAGAGGATCTCACATGGAATTTTTCTATGTAGTTAAGGCTACGCAGAAATCTGGCAAAGAAGACGCAGTGATTTGGTTCACTGCGAAATCAGAAGCCCGTGCCAACCTACAGCTCGATGTTGAGCTGGAAGATGCTGGTATTGAAACCGGACGCGGTAAGGATTACGCCAAACCGGTTCGAACCGATTTCCCCGTTTACAACGATCTGCCTGAAGAAAGCACAGTGGATTACACCTGGTGCAAACGCTACGAACTGCAGGACGATGGACGCACGTGGCTGCCAAAGGCTGGTACTGAGTCGACTGGTGCCGTGGACAACACTGCCGAACCGGAAACGACCGTTAATGTCGAAACTACCGTCGAAAGTATCCCTCTTGAAAACCGCACTCCAGCGGTACGTTTTGCCGTCCACCTGACCAGCGACAAATACCAGTCACATATCACTAAAGAGCAGCAGCTGGCTGCCAGCGAAATGTCACTGGATGAAGGCAACACCTATCTCCGGAACCTGCTGCTGGCGAAGAACGACATCCCTGAAGTTTACGAACTCAGCCTGAATGCTGAGTGGAAGATGATCCAGGCTGTTAAGGAGATTTTCGCACCAAACGAAGAACATGAAGTTAAGGTGCTTGCCGCCTTTATGGCTGACTGGGCGAGAGCAGATGCCAGCGATCGCAATCAGTTAGTTGAAGAGTGGAGAAGCGGAAAGCTTAATCTTCTCAAATCAGAAAGCACCAGCATCGAAGACGTTGCAACTGCTCAGGATTTAAAACCTGATAACGGTATCCAGATTGACGAAAATGATGACGAAACCACACGTTATCCCGTCGTTCGTATGCCATTTCGCAAGCAGCTACTCGCCCAGTTCACCGGCGACGAACTGCGCCACCACTTAACCCGCGAAGAATACGAAGGTATCAGCGCGCTGGAGATGGACACTGACAACAGCTATGTCCAGAACCTGCTGCTGGCGGCAGAAAACTGCGAAGAGGTTAAGGGTTACGATACCAAAGACCTTTGGCGGTATACCGACGCCATTCGCAAAGTGTTCAGCCAGGAAAAGCGTCACGAACTCGCGTTAGTTCTCCGTTTCACCAGGATCTGGGCGGCGACTGATTATATTGACCGCGGCATTCTCGTTCGCGAATGGGCAGCCGGAAACCTCATCAGCAGCGTGCAACGTACTGATTCAGGCACTAACGCTGATGGCGGCTATGTTACTGACCGCGGCGAAGGCGCGCATCACACACTGGACACTCTCGATCTTGAGATTGCCTGTGCCCTACTGCCTATGGATTTCCACCACTTCGAAATTCCTTCGAGCGTATTACGACGAGCCAAAGAAATCGTGGCCAAGAAAGAAGAACCATGGAAGTCATGGAGCGCAATCTTACGCAATCAACCAGGCATACTGGCGGTGAACCGTGCGGCAATCTTCAATCTGATCCGCATCGCACCAGAAAACATTCATCACACGCCAGCGGCTCATCTTGAGTTTGTGAATAAAACCATGACGGCTGAGTTTAACTCTGCTGTGGAGTTACTGCCGTTACCAGCTCCTTCTGTTGAGACCGAAGCCCAAGTTGAACAACCGCAAGTTGAAAATCTCGGCAGTGGCGTGTTCTCCATCGATGGACTGATAGGAGGAAATACCGCCCCGGTCATCGATATCCCTTCAAATGAAGTCGAAAAAACGGAAAACACAGCGGAGACCACCAGCGATGTGCAGATGGAAACGACTCAGCCAGAGAAAGTCGAAAATACTGATCTGGTACAACCAGGCGAAGGCACTGATGCAGCTGATACGCAAGCAGTTACCGTAGCGCAGGAAGAGCAGAAAGCAGAACCGGTAATTGAATACCCGGCTTACTTCGAGCCTGGCCGATACGAAGGCCTACCGAATGACATTTATCACGCAGCAAACGGTATTAGCTCAACCCAGGTGAAAGATGCCCGGATCAGCCTGATGTATTTCAACGCACGCCATGTGGCTAAAACAATACCGCGCACTGCATCCAAAGTTCTGGACATGGGGAACCTGGTGCACGCCCTTGCACTGCAGCCGGAAAACCTCGAAGCAGAGTTCAGCGTAGAACCGGAGATCCCTGAAGGTGCGTTTACGACCACCGCAACTCTGCGTGAGTTCATTGATGGGTACAACGCCAGCCTGCCGGCGCTGCTAAGCGCTGACGAGATTAAAGCGTTACTTGAAGAACATAACGCGTCCCTTCCCGCTCCAGTGCCGCTTGGCGCCAGCCTGGAAGAAACGGCTCAAAGCTATATGGCTCTCCCAGCTGAGTACCAGCGTATTGAAGAAAGCCAGAAGCAGACAGCAACAGCAATGAAGGCATGTATTAAAGAGTACAACGCCACCCTGCCCGTGCCGGTTAAAACCAGCGGCAGCCGTGATGCGTTACTTGAGCAATTAGCAATCATCAATCCTGATTTGGTCGCACAGGAAGCGCAGAAACCGACACCGCTGAAAGTGTCTGGCAGCAAAGCAGACATGATCCAGGCAGTTAAGTCGGTTAAGCCCGATGCCATATTCGCCGACGAACTTCTGGATGCCTGGCGCGACAACCCTGGCGAAAAAATTCTGGTTACCCGCCAGCAGTTGGCAACGGCACGGGCAATTCAGTCTGCACTCCTGGCGCACCCGACCGCTGGCATGCTGCTGACACATCCAAGCCGTGCCGTTGAAGTGAGCTACTTCGGCTTTGACGAGGAAACGGGCCTAGAAGTTCGTGTACGTCCTGACCTTGAGATCGATCTGGACGGCGTGCGCATCGGTGCTGACCTGAAAACTATCAGCATGTGGAACGTCAAGCAGGAAAGCCTGCGCGCCCGGCTGCACCGGGAAATCATTGACCGGGACTACCACCTCAGCGCGGCTATGTATTGCGAGACCGCGGCGCTGGACCAGTTCTTCTGGATTTTCGTCAACAAAGACGAGAACTACCACTGGATCGCCATCATCGAGGCATCCGCAGACCTGCTGGAACTGGGCATGCTCGAGTACCGCAAAATGATGCGCGCCATCGCAACCGGCTTCGACACCGGAGAATGGCCGGCGCCGATCCTCGATGATTACACCGCTGAACTGAACGACTTTGACATGCGCCGCCTTGAAGCGCTGCGCACTCAGGCTTAAGGGGGATTGATGAATAACACTAACATTACCGTTGCTGACCAGAACACCGTTATTAACTCCAACGTGGCTCTGTTCGATTCCCAGTATCTGAACGCCATCAGCACGTTCGCGCAAATTATGGCGCAGGGCACCGCCACCGTTCCTAAACACCTGCAGGGCAATCAGGCCGACTGCATGGCTGTAGCGATGCAAGCGGCACAGTGGCAGATGAATCCCTTTGCCGTGGCGCAGAAGACGCACCTGATTAACGGTGTGCTCGGGTATGAAGCGCAGCTCGTTAATGCCGTCATTTCACGCAGCGGCGTGCTGGCCAGCCGGTTTGAATATGAATGGTATGGGCCATGGGAAAAGGTCGTTGGAAAATTCCATATCCGCAAAGGCGACAAAGGCGAGTACCGCGTCCCGGGCTGGACCCTGGCTGACGAAGCCGGAATCGGCATCATCATCCGCGCAACGCTTAAAGGTGAAGATCAGCCGAGAGAACTCGATTTGCTGCTGGCTCAGGCCCGTACCCGAAATTCTACTCTCTGGGCTGACGACCCACGCCAGCAACTGGCGTACCTGGCCGTCAAACGCTGGGCGAGACTGTTCTGCCCGGATGTGATTCTGGGTGTATATACCCCGGATGAACTCGATGATCGCCGTGAAGAACGAGAGGTAAATCCGGCACCGGCGCAGCACGTAAGCCTTGCAGATATTTCAGGTGAGAACGTCACCCCGACTCAAACAGCTCAGGAATCAGCTCAAAACATCGATGCACTTGCTGATGATTTCCGCGACCGCATCGAGGCGGCCCAGGATGTGGATAGTACAAAAGCTCTACGCGCAGATATCGAAACCGTCAAAGCAACGCTAGGTTCCGCCCTGTTTACCGAGCTTAAGAACAAAGCAGTGAAGCGCTACTACCTGGTTGATGCTCGCAATAAGGTGGAAGCGGCGATCAACTCCCTGCCATCTCCGGATGAACCCGACGCGGCAGAACGCTTTGGCGAAGCTGAACGCGTGCTGGCATCTTCAAAGCGTCACCTGGGCGATGAACTGCATGAGCAGTTCAGCATCACCCTGGCGGATATGAAACCGGAATACGTGAACTAACGAGATTGGGAGGGGAATCCCTCCCTCAAGGAGAAGAAATGCGACTGATTAATCGCAGTAAGCAATCCCCTTTGGCTCGCCAGGCATGTGATGCCGCTCTCGCGAAGCACGTCGAAACTTACGGTGAATTCGCCAGACAGAAAACCAAGACCACATACACCGTAGTGGTTGATGGAATAAAGGTAACAGTGGAAGTCGTTAACCGCCGGGCCAGCTACGTTGCGACAGCCATGAATGGTGCCCGCAGGCTGCGCAATCTGCCGGGACAATGCAACTGAGAGGTGCAATATGAATGAAACAACTTATACGAATGTTGATATCTTGATCACCAGTGAAGTTTTATCAAGATACAAAATTTCGCGGAGCACGCTGTACTTTTGGAGCACCCCTTCCAGAATGCCGGCATATTTTTCACAACCATTTCCGAAGCCGAAGATAAATGGAAGCCCGAAGCGCTGGAGACTTTCAGACCTCCTGGAGTGGGAAGAAAAAGTGGGCATCAAACCAGAGGATGACCAACCAGTTTCTCCAAATGGTTCTGCCATACCGCAAGCCAATGGCGCTGATCATCAATGTAGTCATGCAGGTTATACCTCGCCATGACACCTGCCATATGATGGCCTAGCAGTTTCTCAACAACATGTGGCGGCGCACCTAATTCAGAAAGTCGCGTCGCCACTGTTCGTCGAAGGTCATGGAGGGACCACGGCTTCATTCCTGTCTTGGAAATTATTTGGGCAGAAAATAACGCAACGTTAGGCTGAAGGGGCGGCCTGTCATCCTCTGGCCCCTTATAGCGTGACAACGTAACAACATGCTTTGACAATGATGTTTCTTTATGAGATTTCATCATCTTTACAACAGCATCCGGCAACGCTCTCCTGACAGATTTACCTGTTTTATAATCACTTGCTGGAATGGTCCATGTTTGATCCACAAAATCGAACCATTCCCACTTTGCCGTTCTTATTTCCGTACTCCTACAACCGGTCAAAATGAGAAATTTCATGATCAGCTGTTGTCGTTCCCTCATTTCAGGCAAAGCATTCCATACAGTTTTGATCTCCTCGTCGCTCAATCTTCGGTCTTTAACTGCCGCGGTAAGCCCCACATCAGATCGCCTGAGACTCTCAATTGGGTTAAGGTTGATTATTCCTCTGTTAGAGCAGAAACGAAAAACACGCTGCATCAACCCTAACATTTGCCCTGTAACCACCCTTCTTCCCATACCGTCGAACAGGCTAAGCCAATGTGCCTTTGTGGTCTGATCTACGATCATATTCCCCAGCACAGGATTGATATGGTTGTTGAAGTCCCGGCGGTTCACTTGGATTTTTACCAGGCCTTCAGGAATGCAGTAATGCTTTTCCCAATAATCAAAGGCTTCTTTTACGGTAATCGCATCAGTTTTTTTCTGTTTCTCCAGTACGGTCTGTCGTCTCGGATCGAACCCCTCCTTAAGCCAGATTCTGAACTGCTGTCTACGCTCTCGCGCCTGAGCTAATGATATGGTCGGATAATCGCCGATCGTCAATTGAGCCGCTTTTCCGTTCCATCTGTAGCGGTAAAAGAATGTTATACTGCCGGATGTAGACAATCTGACATTCAAGCCGTGAGCGTCTGAAATGACCTCGATTTTGTCTCTCTTTTTGCCAAGAGCTTTTCTCAGTTTTGTATCGGTTAGCAATGTGTACACTCCGGGAAAAGATATACACAATAGTGTACACATTTTGCGTAAATTGATAACCTTCAAATTAATGCGCGATATACAAAAATAAAGCACTTAGAGTAGGCAAGATGTTGATAATGGCGGAATTTTTCAAAAGACATAAAGCATGACAAACAAACTTAAAACGGATTCATATGCCCTACGATAGCGTATACAGCGAGAAGCGCACGCCTGGTGCGCTACGTACCGTGTGGCGTAAGTTCTACGGGGACACCACAGCGATGATCGGCCTGTACGGCTGCGGCGGACTGGTCCTGCTGTGCGTCCTCGGTTCATGGTTCGCTCCTTATGGGATTGACCAACAGTTTCTCGGCTATCAGCTGCTTCCCCCGTCGTGGTCACGCTATGGTGAGGTCTCTTTCTTCCTTGGCACCGACGATCTGGGCCGTGATGTTTTAAGCCGCCTGCTAAGCGGTGCGGCCCCTACGGTGGGAGGGGCGTTTGTGGCGACCTTTGCCGCGACGCTCTGTGGGCTGGCGCTCGGTATTTTTGCCGGGTCGACGCATGGTCTGCGTTCGGCGGTGCTGAATCATATTCTTGATACCCTGCTTTCTATTCCGTCTTTACTGCTGGCCATTATTGTGGTGGCATTTGCCGGTCCACATTTATCCCATGCCATGTTCGCCGTCTGGCTGGCCATATTGCCCCGCATGGTGCGATCGGTTTATAGCCTGGTGCATGACGAGCTGGAAAAAGAGTATGTCGTCGCGGCCCGCCTGGATGGGGCGACCACCGCTAACATTTTATGGTTTGCGGTACTGCCGAATATCGCGGCGGGGCTGGTCACCGAAATCACCCGCGCCCTGTCAATGGCGATTCTGGACATCGCCGCGCTTGGCTTTCTCGATCTGGGCGCACAACTGCCCTCTCCTGAATGGGGCGCGATGCTCGGTGACGCGCTGGAGTTGATCTACGTTGCCCCGTGGACGGTCATGTTACCGGGAGCCGCCATTATGGTGAGCGTATTGCTTATTAACCTGCTCGGGGACGGGATTCGTCGCGCCATTAATGCGGGGGTGGAATAATGCCATTACTGGATATCCGCAACCTCACTATCGAATTTAAAACCAGCGAAGGCTGGGTAAAAGCTGTCGACCGCGTCAGTATTACGCTTGCCGAAGGCGAAATTCGCGGCCTGGTGGGGGAGTCCGGATCAGGCAAAAGCCTGATTGCGAAAGCTATTTGCGGCGTGGCGAAAGACAACTGGCGCGTCACTGCGGACCGCATGCGTTTCGATGATATCGACCTGCTGCGTCTTTCCGCGCGCGAACGCCGCAAGCTGGTGGGCCATAACGTCTCGATGATTTTCCAGGAGCCGCAATCCTGTCTTGATCCGTCCGAGCGTGTCGGCAAACAACTGATGCAAAACATTCCGGGCTGGACCTACAAGGGCCGCTGGTGGCGGCGTTTCGGTTGGCGAAAACGCCGCGCAATCGAGCTGCTGCACCGCGTTGGGATCAAAGATCATAACGATGCCATGCGCAGTTTCCCCTATGAGTTGACCGACGGTGAATGTCAGAAAGTGATGATTGCAATCGCGCTGGCCAACCAGCCACGCCTGCTGATTGCAGATGAACCCACAAACGCAATGGAACCCACCACTCAGGCCCAAATTTTTCGTCTGTTGACGCGCCTGAACCAGAATAACAATACCACTATTTTGCTGATAAGCCATGACCTGCAAATGCTCAGCAAGTGGGCAGATAAAATTGATGTGATGTATTGCGGGCAGACGGTCGAAACCGCGATCAGCGAAGAGCTGGTCAACACGCCGCATCATCCCTACACGCAGGCGCTGATCCGCGCGATCCCGGATTTTGGCAGCGCTATGCCCCACAAAAGCCGTCTCAATACGCTGCCTGGCGCGATCCCGCTGCTGGAATCCCTGCCCATTGGCTGCCGTCTGGGACCTCGTTGTCCCTATGCTCAGCGTAAATGTATAGAAACCCCACGCCTGACAGGTGCCAAAAATCATCTTTTCGCCTGTCATTTCCCGCTGAACATGGAGAGAGAGTGAAATGGTCGAAACGTTACTGGAAGTGCGCAACCTGAGTAAGACCTTTCGCTACCGCACGGGGCTGTTCCATCGTCAGACCGTCGAAGCGGTGAAGCCGCTGAGCTTTACCCTGCGCGAAAAACAGACGCTGGCGATTATCGGAGAAAACGGTTCCGGAAAATCCACACTGGCCAAAATGCTGGCGGGGATGGTTGAGCCTTCAGGCGGTGAAGTGCTGATTGACGACCACCCGCTTGAGTTTGGCGACTACTCTTTTCGTAGCCAGCGTATTCGCATGATCTTCCAGGACCCGTCAACCTCCCTTAATCCGCGCCAGCGAATATCGCAGATTCTGGATTTCCCGTTGCGCCTGAATACTGATCTTGAGCCAGAAGCACGCCGTAAACGGATTGTCGAAACACTGCGTTTAGTGGGGCTGCTGCCGGATCACGTCAGTTATTATCCACATATGCTGGCGCCGGGACAAAAACAGCGTCTGGGGCTGGCCCGTGCTTTGATTTTGCGCCCGAAGGTGATCATCGCCGACGAAGCGCTCGCCTCGCTGGATATGTCGATGCGTTCGCAGCTAATCAACCTGATGCTGGAATTGCAGGAGAAGCAGGGGATTTCGTATATCTACGTCACCCAACATCTTGGCATGATGAAACACATCAGCGACCAGGTGATGGTCATGCACCAGGGTGAAGTGGTAGAGCGAGGAAGCACGGCAGATGTCATGGCTTCCCCGCTTCACGAGCTGACGAAGCGACTGATTGCCGGACATTTCGGCGAAGCATTAACCGCCGATGCGTGGCGAAAGGATCGCTAACCTCACCCTGCCATAGTCTGATCGGCATGGCTTCTTTTCAGGATCACGCACAGAGCGAACATAATAAACGTCGCCGCAAGCATGACGATTAGCGGCAATAGTTGACCATGATAAGCCGGGTACGTGAGGGCAATAACCGCCCCGTTTTGTCCACATTTCACACAATAATACGCAGGCATCCGCATTCGCTCTGGTTGGATGAGGCGAACCTTAGAGTGGGTGATATACTGGCTGAATGCAGATAATTAGCCGCACATGCATCGCCTATTGTGGCTTGCATCACGCCAGTCATCTGAGAAATAGCGTGACACAAGGGGCAGTGAGTGGGATATAATTTCTGGCTAATTTCGAATGCATTTGAAATGCAGCCTGTAATGCTATGATTTACGGGCAAAAAACAAGCAATGAATATAAGGATCAAAGCTATGGGTTTTCTTTCCGGTAAGCGCATTCTGGTAACCGGCGTTGCCAGCAAACTGTCCATCGCATACGGCATCGCACAGGCTATGCATCGCGAAGGCGCTGAGCTGGCGTTCACCTACCAGAACGACAAGCTGAAAGGCCGTGTTGAAGAGTTTGCCGCGCAGCTGGGTTCCAGCATTGTTCTGGAATGTGATGTTGCACAAGACGAAAGCATTGATGGCATGTTCGCTGAACTGGCGAAAACGTGGGAGAAATTCGACGGTTTCGTTCACTCCATCGGCTTCGCGCCTGGCGACCAGTTGGACGGTGACTACGTGAACGCAGTAACCCGTGAAGGCTTTAAAATCGCCCACGACATCAGCTCTTACAGCTTCGTCGCGATGGCTAAAGCGTGCCGCAGCATGCTGAACCCAGGCTCTGCCCTGCTGACGCTGTCCTACCTGGGCGCTGAGCGTGCTATTCCTAACTACAATGTTATGGGTCTGGCTAAAGCCTCTCTGGAAGCCAACGTGCGTTACATGGCGAACGCAATGGGCCCGGAAGGCGTACGTGTTAACGGTATCTCTGCTGGCCCAATCCGCACGCTGGCGGCGTCCGGTATTAAAGATTTCCGTAAAATGCTGGCACATTGCGAAGCGGTTACGCCGATTCGCCGTACCGTTACCATTGAAGATGTGGGAAACTCTGCCGCATTCCTCTGCTCTGACCTTTCCGCAGGTATCTCCGGCGAAGTGGTTCACGTTGACGGCGGTTTCAACATCGCAGCAATGAACGAACTGGAAATTAAATAAGTCGTGTCTCTCTTCCCGCACCGGGAAGAGAGTTTCTCCCTCCCCCATGTCTCCTTTGTTATTCCGTTCTGCTATTTGTTATCACCTAACGATATTTTTCGCTTTATCCGCCTTACGCCAGGATATTGATCGCCATTTGAGATCAAGGAACGCACATGGAACAACGCCGTTTTTCCGGCAAAGGCCACTGGTATCACGAAACCCAGTCAAACCACGCGCAGACGGATGTCGTAGCGCTGGTACCCGAAGCCGCTAACGTCGACGATCGTTTTTTGCTCGATTTAACCCTGCCTGAAGAGATTGTCGTCGCCTGTTCTGGCTGGCTGGCCCCTGCCCGAGCCTTGTGTCATCACCTGTTTCCGCTCCACGTCTCCGTTAATCGTCTACGCACGCTTAGCGCCTACGACAGGCTGAGCACCGCGTTGACGGTAGCGCAGGCCTGTGGCGTTCAACGGCTGTGTAATCACTACGCCGCCCTGCTCGCGCCGCTGCCCGGTCCGGATTCATCACGCGAAAGCAACCGTCGCCTGGCGCAAATCACCCAGTATGCTCGCCAGCTTTCCAGCTCGCCGGATGTCATCGATGATAAAGCGCCGGGCCAGCTCGATGAGGTGGGACTGACAACCTATGACATTGTGCTCATCAACCAGATTATTGGGTTTATCGGCTTTCAGGCGCGGGTTGTCGCCGTGTTTCAGTCACTGCTGGGGCACCCTGTACGCTGGCTTACGGGTCATCATATTCCGCCCCATACGCTACCAGCCAGCATCCGGGAATGGCAGCCTCTTCTGCCCGTCGTTGAAGTGCGCCTGGCTGGCGAGCGCCAGCTTGAGTCCCTTTGCCGCTGGCAGGCAGAACCTGCCCTACAGACGCTGACACCGGTACTGTGTCACGAACCGCTGCTGCTCGACCTGACGGGGGAAATTGTGCAAAACAGCCAGGTCTTTGACGCCCGGGGCCTGCCCGTGCTGTCGGCAGCAATTACGCTATTGACCCATTCTCCGGATCGCTTTAGCGCTGCGCAGTTTACCCCGCTGACAGAGGCTGGACTCACAGCCGTGCAGGCAATCCATTTGCTTTCCCGAAGTGCGATTTCCGGCTGGCTTGATCGCCTGAAGGTTGCACTTGGTAAAGGGGAATAACCAGACTAATTACCCAAACACCGCTTGCTGTGACAGTGAGAATCGCGTAAAACTGTCAGCCGCTCAATGGCTACGAAAAAGAACATTATGTTTCAGGACAACCCGCTGCTAGCGCAGCTTAAACAGCAACTGCATTCCCAGACGCCGCGTGCAGAAGGGGTCGTAAAAGCCACGGAAAAGGGCTTTGGTTTCCTTGAAGTTGATGGGCAGAAAAGTTACTTCATTCCGCCCCCGCAGATGAAAAAAGTGATGCATGGCGATCGCATCACGGCTGTGATTCACAGCGAAAAAGAGCGGGAATCCGCTGAGCCGGAAGAACTGATAGAACCATTTTTGTCCCGTTTCGTAGGTAAGGTTCACAGAAAAGACGATCGTTTTTCTATCGTGCCGGATCATCCCCTGCTGAAGGATGCCATACCGTGTCGTGCTGCGCGTGATGTCGAGCATGATTTTAAAGAAGGTGACTGGGCTGTTGCAGAAATGCGCCGTCATCCTCTGAAAGGCGATCGCGATTTTTACGCTGAACTGACGCAGTTTATTACCTTTGGCGACGACCATTTCGTGCCATGGTGGGTGACGCTGGCGCGTCATAATCTTGAAAAAGAAGCGCCAAACGGTGTCGCCACCGAAATGCAGGACGAAGGTCTGGTGCGCCGCGACCTGACTGCGCTTGAATTCGTCACCATCGATAGCGCCAGTACTGAAGATATGGATGACGCATTGTTTGCCGAAGAGAGCACCGACGGCAACATTCATCTGACCGTCGCGATTGCCGATCCCACGGCATGGATTGCGCAAGGCAGCAAGCTGGACAATGCGGCAAAAATCCGCTCGTTTACCAACTACCTGCCGGGCTTCAACATTCCGATGCTGCCGCGTGAACTTTCTGACGATCTTTGCTCTTTACGCGCGCATGAAATGCGCCCTGTACTGGCCTGCCGTATGACCATTGCGGCTGACGGTACAATTGAAGACAATCTTGAGTTCTTTGCCGCAACCATCGAATCGAAAGCTAAACTGGCCTACGACGATGTTTCCGACTGGCTGGAAAATAGCGGTAACTGGCAACCCCCTTCAGACGCCATTGCTGCGCAGATCCGTCTTCTGCATCGCGTGTGCCTGAGCCGCAGCGAATGGCGTAAAACCCATGCCCTGGTGTTCAAGGATCGTCCGGACTATCGCTTCGTTCTGGGTGAGAAAGGAGAAGTGCTGGATATCGTGGCGGAACCGCGGCGTATCGCCAACCGTATCGTTGAAGAAGCGATGATTTCTGCCAATATCTGCGCCGCGCGCGTGCTGCGGGATAAACTCGGCTTCGGCATCTATAACGTGCATACAGGGTTCGACCCGGCTAATACTGAAGCACTGGCCGCCCTGCTGAAGAACCATGAAATCCATGTTGATCCACAAGAGGTGCTGACCCTGCCGGGTTTCTGCAAACTGCGCCGTGAACTGGATGCTCAACCCTCCGGTTTCCTGGATAGCCGTATTCGCCGATTCCAGTCCTTTGCTGAAATTAGCATTGAACCGGGCCCGCACTTCGGCCTGGGTCTGGAAGCCTACGCCACCTGGACATCCCCTATTCGTAAGTATGGCGACATGGTGAATCACCGTTTGCTGAAAGCTATCGTCAAAGGTGAGTCTATTTCTCGCCCTCAGGATGACACCACCGTGCAGATGGCAGAGCGCCGTCGCCTTAACCGTATGGCGGAGCGCGACGTGGGTGACTGGCTGTATGCGCGTTTCCTGATGGGCAAAGCCGGGACCGACACCCGCTTCCCGGCCGAAATTATCGATGTCAGCCGCGG
Source organism: unidentified bacterial endosymbiont (assembly GCF_918797525.1). Taxonomy (NCBI): domain Bacteria; species unidentified bacterial endosymbiont. Next base: position 2,711,451 of record NZ_OU963893.1, read on the forward strand.
GGGCATGCGTGTACGCCTGGTGGATAACGGTGCTGTCGCCTTTATCCCTGCCCCGTTCCTGCATACTGTTCGCGACGAGTTGGTCTGTAGCCAGGAAAACGGCACCGTGCAAATCCAAGGTGAAACGGTATATAAAGTCACTGACGTGATTGAGGTAAACATCGCCGAAGTCCGCATGGAAACCCGCAGTATTATCGCGCGCCCTGTCGCCTGATAAGCGATTAAAATGTCGGCCGTTTCCTTAGCGGTCTGGCCGACATTTTCTCCCCGGATCCTGCGCCGCAACATCTTCTTTTTTCAGCCTTCCACCGCCCAACCTAGTGGGTAGCCGCAGGAGATAAGATGAATCAGCGCGTATTTGAATACCTGTGGCTGGATACCAACCTGCGTAAAGCGCTGGATAACGATCAGTTGCTCATACACTACCAGCCGAAAATAACATGGCGTGGCGAGGTCAAAAGTCTGGAAGCTTATCACTTTCATTTAAGTGCTTTCGATATTGAATCTTTTCCCTTCTCTTTTGCGCCCATTTTCTGCATCATTTAAAATATTAACTTTTCGCTTCTGGGTGAGATTATGTCTACTATTGATGCACAGACCGTCGCACAACGAATTGATACCGTGCTGGATATCCTGGTTGCGGGCGATTATCATTCTGCGATCCGCAACCTTGAAATCCTGAAATCAGAACTTCTTGCGCAGTATGGCGCTGAGATCGCACCTGAAAGCAGGCAACCAAAAGCCCCGTGGGAAGTGTAATCCCGCCGTTGCTGACCTCATTTCGCTTTAATAATGGATGCTATGAATTCCCGACAACAAATCATTTTGCAGATGGTCATCGATCAGGGGCGCGTAAGCGTAGTCGATCTCGCCAAAACAACAGGCGTGTCTGAAGTTACCATCCGCCAGGATCTCAACCTTCTTGAAAAACAGAGCTATCTGCGTCGTGCACATGGTTATGCCGTCCCGCTGGACAGTGAAGACGTTGAGACACGCATGTTGAACAATTATGCACTCAAGCGTGAACTGGCTGAGTACGCTGCGTCCTTAGTGAATAATGGCGAAACGGTCTTTATTGAAAACGGCAGTAGCAATGCTCTGCTCGCGCGCACGCTCGCCGGGCAAAAAGATATTACCATTATCACCGTCAGTAGCTATATCGCGCATCTCCTTAAAGAGACGCATTGCGAGGTGATTCTGCTGGGCGGTATCTACCAGAAGAAAAGCGAGAGCATGGTTGGCCCGTTAACGCGTCAGTATGTTCAGCAGGTGCATTTCAGTAAAGCTTTTATCGGTATCGACGGCTGGCAGCCAGACACAGGGTTTACCGGGCGGGATATGATGCGTTCGGATGTGGTTAACGCCGTGCTGGAAAAAGAGTGTGAGGCGATCGTGCTTACCGACAGTTCGAAATTCGGTGCCGTACATCCCTATACGATGGGCCCGATTTCTCGCTTTAGCCGCGTTATTACCGACGAGCGCTTGAACAATGTACATCGAGAAAGCCTCGACGCTGACGGTCTTATCGTCGATATCGTAAAAAAAACCGCCTGACCCTTCCCCGCGCTCGAATATGGGCGCATTAACACCTTCTCTGAGAGAATTCTCATTCGTCCTTTAAGAGTTTTTACCTGTCTAACCGGCACCAAAGTCGTAAAATTAATGTTAGCGATATAACAGGAAGTGACTATCACCAGCGTGATTACGTAACACCTGCGCGACCCGTTTTCACGGGAGACCAATTTTAAGTATTTATATTGACTATACTTAAAAGGCACTCCTTGCCGTGAATCGATAATTCAGGAGAAAGTATTATGACCTTAACCAGCAAAAAATTAGCTGCCGCTGTTCTGGCAATCACTGTAGCAATGTCCCTGAGCGCATGCTCTAACTGGTCTAAACGTGACCGTAACACTGCTATTGGCGCCGGTGCGGGTGCTCTGGGCGGTGCGGTATTAACTGATGGTAGTACGTTGGGCACCTTAGGTGGCGCTGCTGTCGGTGGTATTATCGGTCATCAGGTTGGCAAATAAAGACGTAAAAAGCCATTATCGATACAATGTTTTATTGAGTAAATTTTAGGTCTGACTTACGCACGTATAAAACAGAGCCACGGTATTTACCGTGGCTCATTTATTCATCCGCCCGCCAGCTTTACTTTCATGCCTTTAGCTTCAAGTAGTGATTTTATCAGGTCGCGCTTATCACCCTGAATCTCAATAATACCGTCTTTTACCGCACCGCCGCAGCCACATTTCTTTTTCAGCTCGGCCGCCAGTTTAACCAGCGCCGCGTCGTCAAGATCGATACCGGTGACCAGGCATACCCCTTTTCCTTTCCGACCGCTGGTTTGCCGCTGGATACGCACGATGCCATCGCCCTTCGGCCGTTCCACGCCCACTTTTGCTTCATCGATACGTCCGGTCTCGGTGGAATAAACCAGACGGCTATTTGAGTCAGACATTAGATCCCCTTTTCAGTGAAGCGTTGATAGCGTTAAGCGTCTGTGCAGGGTTCAGCGACTGCGTAACAGGACGTCCAATCACCATATAATCCACGCCGGCATTAAGGGCCTGCTCTGGCGTCATGATGCGCCGCTGATCGCCCGCGTCACTCCCTGCTGGACGGATACCTGGGGTAACCAGTTTAAAATTCTGCCCCAGTTCGGTTTTAAAGCGCATGGCTTCTTGTGCAGAACAGACCACCCCATCAAGACCGCAGTTTTGCGTCAGGCGCGCAAGACGTTCAGCCTGTGCAGCAGGTGACAACGTCACGCCGAGGTCACGTAGATCGTTTTCGTCCATACTGGTCAATACAGTAACCGCAATCAGTAACGGCGCGTCGCTGCCGAACGGTACAAGCGCTTCACGCGCGGCCGTCATCATTCTCGCCCCGCCTGATGCATGAACGTTAACCATCCACACGCCCAGCTCTGCGGCGGCGACCACGGCGTGTGCTGTGGTATTCGGGATATCGTGAAATTTCAGGTCGAGGAAAACGTCAAAACCACGCTGGTGCAGATCGCGTACGATTTGTGGGCCAAACAGGGTGAACATCTCTTTGCCGACTTTTAGACGGCAGTCGCAGGGATCGATACCGTCAACAAAGGCCAGTGCAGCGTCACGCTGGTTGTAATCGAGCGCAACAACAACAGGAGAATCAGTAACTACGCGGGAAGCGAAGGAAGTAACAGACGTCATGACCAGCCCTTTTCGTCTATGGGCGCGCAGCGGCGCGGAACAGATAAACGGGCAGCATTCTACCTGTCAGGGCCGCAAAATAACAGAATCGATTTTCTTTCCTGCAGGACTAAACACTGCGCGATGCCAGCAGGATAATGAAAAGCCATTAGGATGTTGTAACTAAAATAAAGGCTTTTTTAAAACTACTGCCCGTCGAGGCCGCGTATCGGCTTAATCGTTGACCAGGCGCGGCACGAAGGACAGTGCCAGTAAAGGGTATACGCGGTAAAGCCGCACTTCTGGCAGCGGTAGCGCGGTTTGCTGCGCACCTGTTCGCCAACCATATCGCGCAGAACCATCAGGCTCTCTTTGGCGCGGCCCTCTTCGGCATCGTGAAGATGGTAGTCCATCAGCTTATGGAAGACCCTCATGGTAGGATGACGCTGCAGCTGGCGGGTTATATAAACCTGCGCGGTGTCGCTTCCCTCATGCTGCTCAACAACGTCAGACAGCATCAGTTCAGCCGTTGCACCGGTGTTCTCTTCGACACAGCGGCGCAGAAAAGTGATCCACACATCTTGTTTATCAAGCTGTTGATAGCAGGTTTGCAGCATTTCCAGCGTTTCACTGACCAGCTCTTTGTCCTGGTCAATCACCCGCAACAGGGTTTCAACGGCTTTTGCGAACTCACCGTTGGCCATAAAAACGCGCCCCATCATTATAGAGATGCGTGCGCTGTTACGGTCTGCCGCAGCCCCTTTCTTCAATAAGGCCATAGCCTTATCCATGTCGTCATTACCCATCTGTTGCAGGGCGAGCTCACAGTAGAAATGGGCGATTTCAACGCGCTGTTTATCTTTACCCAGCTTAACCAGGCGCTCGGCTGTATCTATGGCTTTCTGCCAGTCACTGGTCGCCTGATAAATTTGCAGTAGCTGCTGTAGCGCGCTAATACGGAAATCAGTTTCGTCCACCAGTTGCGAGAACATGTCTTCGGCACGGTCGTATAACCCCGCCGCCATGTAGTCACGGCCCAGTTGCTGTACGGCCAACAGGCGCTGATCGTAGGTTAACGAAGCGCTTTCCATGAGGGTCTGGTGGATACGGATAGCGCGATCAACCTCGCCACGAGAACGGAACAGGTTCCCGAGGGTGAGATGCGCCTCAACGGTGCCCGTGTCCTCTTTAAGCATATCGAGAAACAGGTCTACCGCTTTATCCTGTTGATTGCTCAGAAGAAAGTTCACCCCCGCAACATAGTCGCGGGAGAGTCGGTTTGCTTCATCCTGTTTTGTTTGTTGCGCACTTCTGCGGCCCATATACCAGCCATAAGCTGCGGCTACAGGCAAAAGCAGAAACAACAACTCCAGCATATTCTATTGTTCCCTGGATACCGGCAGAGTGCTGCTTTCCGGTAAAGTGGAGGCAGGCGCAATTTGCTGTTCGAGTCGTTTGATTTTGCGTTCAGCGCGCGCAAGTGAAACACGAACCTTCAGCCAAAACAGACCGCACACCAGCCAGCCGATAGCAAAGCCAGCCGCGAATAAAACCGCCAGCAAACTTGATACCCTGTACTCGCCCTGCGCCAGCAGATAATTAAATGTCACCTGTTGATCGTTTTGTGCGCCCAATGTGACTGAAATGACAAAAATCGCCAACACCAGTAAGAAAATGAGTAAATATTTCACATGACTTCCCGTTATGTGGTTCAAGCGAATAAAGTCTGTTCAACTCACCGCAATCAGCCTTATAAACTACCATTTTAGTGACGGGCGCGAAACGGAAAAAGTCGCGCACCATTCCTGGATTTATGGGCAAAAGCGGTAATATCAACCTTTAGGTTCCGGTTTGGTCCCTTTCGGCAATTTCTTGCTTCTCTTCCGGCGGCGGCGTCAGAGGGCCACAGAGCCGTTCGGCAAGCCAGGTGGCAAAGGTCACCAGGGCCCAAGAGATAAGCGTAGCGACGACCAGATCGCGCGGCCAGTGCATGCCCAGCAACAAACGGCTACCCATCACACCCGTTGCCCAGACCAGCAGCACCGCAAGGGTTATGGTTCGACGGCGCGGCCATAAAAGCCCAACGCCAAGTAATGCCCAACTGGCGGCAAACATGGTGTGTCCGGAAGGAAACGCAAACCCGGTCTCTTTTTGCCAGTGCTTACGTAAAAATACTGGAATATCCTGTTGTTCCGAAAGCTGCTCTTTGACCAGCATACCGCGGTCTCTACGTTTTAAATTATAGAACTCATCTACCGGAACATGATGCGTTTTTTCCAGCCAGACGACAAAAGGCCGTGGCTCCTGGACATGCTCTTTCACCCAGGATTTAACCCCTTGCCCCACCAGAATCGCGCCGCCAAGAATAGCGAAAAGCATGATGGCCGGACGCAGCCGAAAACGCAGACACCACAGGAACCAGGCGAAGAGGAGTACGTGGGTAATTATCCCCCAGGGCTGTGTAACCGTCTCGGTGACCCAGTACAATGATTTAAGCCACGTGGCGTTCTGGTCGGGGTGCCACATCCAGCCTGAGCTCCACACGACCAGAGGCATAATCAGTAAGATGGCCGCACCCGCTGCCGTTCGTCTGGCGATTGAAAGCATGTCTTCTCCTTTTTTGCTAAGCGCCACAATCATAACTGATTTTGGTCACCCAGGTGGATATGTCGGATTGTGCGTTTAACGTGGGTATAGCATGGCTGCAATTAGGCGAAGTTGCTGCGCTTGTGGCAAAATGACCGGATACAGAAAGCCAAACAGGCGTAAGACACGAAACGTGTCAGCCTACTCTGGAGAATCACATGCAGCTTAAACGTGTGGCAGAAGCCAAACTGCCAACCCCATGGGGCGATTTCCTGATGGTGGGTTTTGAAGAACTGGCAACCGGACAAGATCACCTCGCCCTGGTGTATGGCGATATTTCCGGACAGACACCGGTACTGTCCCGCGTACATTCTGAGTGTCTTACCGGTGATGCGCTGTTTAGCCTGCGCTGCGACTGCGGTTTCCAACTGGAAGCTGCGCTTTCCCATATTGCTGAAGAAGGCCGTGGTGTGCTGCTTTACCACCGTCAGGAAGGGCGTAATATCGGCCTGTTGAACAAAATTCGCGCCTACGCGCTGCAGGATCAGGGCTACGATACGGTTGAAGCAAACCATCAACTCGGCTTTGCAGCCGATGAGCGAGACTTCACCCTGTGTGCCGATATGTTCAAACTGCTGGGTGTAGATGAAGTTCGTCTGTTGACGAACAACCCGAAAAAAGTTGAGATCCTGAGCGAAGCGGGGATCAACATTGTCGAACGCGTTCCGCTGATTGTCGGACGTAACCCAAAAAACGCGCACTACCTCGATACCAAAGCCGCTAAAATGGGCCACCTGCTCAGCGAGTAAATGAAAATGCCCGGCACGGCTGCCGGGCTAATTTCAGTCCAGCATCTTACGGATCACGTAATGTAAAATGCCGTCGTTCTGGTAGTACGTCAGCTCCGTTGCCGTATCGATGCGACACCGGCACTCCAGCATCTGCGTTTTACCATCGGCCCGGGTGAGCTTAACGGGCACGTTTTTACCCGGCTCCAGACTTTGCAGACCGTGAATATCAATCTGCTCTTCACCGGTCAGGCCCAGCGTTTTACGGGTCGAACCGGCCGGAAATTCCAGCGGCAGGATCCCCATACCAATCAGGTTCGAGCGGTGGATTCGTTCAAACGACTCGGCAATCACCACACGGACTCCCAGCAGGCGCGGGCCTTTCGCTGCCCAGTCACGGCTTGAGCCAGAGCCATACTCTTTCCCGGCGATGACCGCCAGCGGCGTGCCTTGCTGCTGATATTTGACCGCGGCATCGTAAATCGACATAACATCCGTGCCGGGCAAATGACGCGTCATGCCCCCTTCCACCCCAGGCACCATTTCGTTGCGGATGCGGATATTGGCAAAGGTGCCCCGCATCATCACCTCGTGATTACCGCGACGTGAACCGTAGGAGTTAAAATCCCGGCGCTCTACGCCCCGTACCTGCAGATAGCGACCAGCCGGGCTATCGGCTTTGATACTTCCCGCCGGGGAGATATGGTCCGTGGTGACGGAATCGCCCAGCATCGCCAGAATACGCGCACCGTGAATATCCTGAAGCGGATCTGGCTGAGCCTGCATCGTGTCAAAGAAGGGGGAAAGCCGGATATAGGTAGAGTCGTCCTGCCAGTCATAGGTATCGGAGCCGACGACATTAATGGCTTTCCACTCCGGCGTGCCTTCAAACACCTCGGCATACTCTTTGCGGAACATCGCGGTAGTCACTTTCTCAACGGCGCGGGCAATCTCCTGAGATGTCGGCCAGATATCCTTAAGCCAGACGGGCGCATTATTGCGATCGTGACCAATAGGGTCGGTTACCAGGTTGATATTCATGTTCCCGGCCAGAGCATAGGCCACGACCAGCGGTGGCGAAGCCAGCCAGTTAGTTTTCACCAGCGGATGAATACGCCCCTCGAAGTTACGGTTGCCCGAAAGCACTGCGCCCACGGTCAAATCGCCCTGCTTAATCGCCACTTCAATTGGCTCAGGGAGCGGGCCGGAGTTGCCGATACAGGTTGTACAGCCATAACCAACGAGGTTAAAGCCCAGTTCATCGAGATACGGCGTGAGTTTCGCCTGCGCCAGATAATCCGATACGACCTTTGAACCAGGCGCCAGCGAGGCTTTGACCCACGGTTGCGGCTTGAGCCCACGCTCAACCGCTTTCTTCGCCAGCAGTCCGGCAGCCATTAATACGCCAGGATTGGAGGTGTTGGTGCAGGAGGTAATGGCAGCAATCACCACTGCGCCGTCCGGAAGCTGATAATGATGCCCGTTCATAACATAGTCGACCGGGCGATGATCTTTTTGCGCAACATTCACTTCCAGCTCATTGCTGGCGGCAAACGCCTGCGGCACGTTATTCAGTGCCACGCGATCCTGTGGACGTTTCGGCCCGGCAACGCTGGCCTCGACGGTGCCCATATTCAGTTCCAGCGAACTGGTAAACACCGGTTCGTCGCCAGGATTTCGCCACATGCCCTGCGCTTTGGTGTAAGCCTCAACCAACGACACCTGCTCTTCACTACGCCCGCTCAGCCGCATATAGTCCAGCGTGACGTTATCAATCGGGAAAAATCCGCAGGTTGCGCCATATTCAGGCGCCATGTTGGCGATGGTGGCACGGTCCGCCAGCGGTAACGAATCAAGCCCTTCACCATAAAATTCAACAAATTTGCCCACTACGCCATGTTTACGCAGCATCTGGGTTACCGTCAGCACCAGGTCCGTGGCGGTAATACCTTCGGCGAGTTTGCCGGTTAGCTTAAAACCCACGACATCAGGAATGAGCATAGAGACCGGTTGCCCCAGCATAGCAGCCTCGGCTTCGATCCCTCCCACGCCCCACCCCAGGACGCCCAGGCCGTTGATCATGGTGGTGTGGGAATCAGTACCGACCAGGGTGTCAGGATAAGCGACCCACTCCTTATCCTGTAATTCACTCCAGACGGCTTTACCCAGATACTCGAGGTTCACCTGATGACAGATGCCGGTGCCGGGTGGAACGACGCTGAAGCGGCTGAAGGCCTGCTGCCCCCACTTCAGAAAGACATAGCGCTCGTGGTTACGTTCCATTTCCAGACGCACGTTCTCGCCGAAAGCTTCATCGTCGCCGAAATGATCGACGGTCACGGAGTGGTCAATAACGAGGTCGACGGGGGGAGAGCGGATTCACCTTCGCCGTATCGCCTCCGAGGCGCTTAACCGCCTCGCGCATGGCGGCTAAATCGACAACGGCAGGGACGCCGGTGAAGTCCTGCATCAGCACGCGTGCCGGGCGGTAGGCAATTTCTCTGTCAGCATGCGCATCCTTTAACCAGCCTGCCAGAGCGTTAATGTCATCGGCGGTGACGGAGTCGCCATCCTGCCAGCGCAGGAGGTTCTCAAGCAATACTTTCAACGATTTGGGTAACCGTGAAATGTCTCCAAGCGTTTCGGCTGCCCGCGGTAAGCTGTAGTAGCGCCAGGTTTTATTTTCCGCCTGCAGCGTATCCTTACTGGCTTCGCGTAGGGTTAACGACATAAGCTCCTCCTTAATTCCAGGGATACCCTGACAATCGTCAGGGCCGTAATTAAAGATAACACAAAGATGTCGTAACGTTTTGATAACAACCCAAATTGATAAATTTAGGAATGATCTAACGCGGGGTATACAGCAAAAACCTCGCCGCAACGAGGTTTGGGTTTTAGTGGAAGGCCAGCCAGATAAGCTGGCACCAGAACAGAACCGACACCGAAAAGACGCCGATCCATGACCAGTATTTGAGCGTTGTCATGTTATTCATCATAGGGACACCAGGCTTTATTTATTAAGGGACCGAGGTTAGTCCTCAGTTCTATATTGCCAATGTGTATTTATTAAAGAGTACAAAAGCGCAGAGGCATTGTTCAGACTATTTGCATCGTTACGCAATAAACTAAATTATTGTTTTTTGGGTTCGTCTTCTGCGAACACATCAATAAAAGCTTGCTGCTGAGCCGTCAGTTTCCACGACGCAGGAACTGCCGTCGCTGGAGCTTTGCGCGCTTTGTGAGCAGTGTCATGATGTTGACACATTTTTTTAACCGATTCTGACCGTAACGTCACTGCCATAGTTAACCCCAATAGTTCCAGGCCAGGAGAGCAACAACCGCCCAGAACAAGGCGGAGACAAGAAAGACCGCCAACCAGGCTTTACGCTTAAGCGCAGGATCCCTTTGCGATTCTTCACTTCCTGTAGGCATTGCTAACCTCTTACAATCGATATCACTTATCATTTTCAGACCAAACAATTGGTAAAATTAATCATCTGTTGAGATAAATCCTAAAGAAACTTTAGCCGAAAAGCCAGTGAATTTACGCATCTTTCCCCGGGAAATATTCATTCTTTTGACCAGAAATAAATATTTGGAAAGAATTATTTGCGCACCCGCAATTTAGTTTCTACTTTTGTCGCAAATTTGCGACAGTAAAGCCGCAAACAGTAAAGGGGTAATGGCAATTGATGTCAGCGAAGTGCAGATGATGATAATTCTGATTTAGTTTTGAGAGAATATTTCGGTATCTTTCCGAAAAGAAAGATACCGGGAGGGATTATTTAGCCGGAAGCTTAATGTCTTTAAACATCTCTTCAATATCTTCATTCGAGCGCAGCGCAACGGCCGTATCGACGACGTCTCGCGTTAAATGCGGGGCGAAGCGCTGAATAAAATCATACATATAGCTACGCAGGAAAGTGCTGCGACGAAAACCAATCTTCGTGCTGCTGTGGCTGAAGACGTCATGCGCATCAAGACGAACCAGATCCGGGTCAGAAACGGGGTCAACCGCCATGCTGGCAATAACCCCTACTCCGAGTCCGAGCCGCACGTAGGTTTTGATCACGTCTGCATCGGTTGCGGTGAAGACAATACGCGGCGTTAACCCCGCCCGATTAAATGCCGTATCAAGCTCGGAGCGTCCGGTAAAGCCAAAGGTATACGTCACCAGCGGATATTGCGCCAGCTCTTCGATGGTGACCGAGCCTTTACCCGCCAGTGGGTGATCCGGCGTCACCACAATAGACCGGTTCCAGTGGTAGCACGGCAGCATCACCAGGTCGTCATAGAGATGAAGTGCTTCCGTGGCGATGGCAAAGTCCGCATTGCCTTTCGATACTGCTTCTGCGATTTGCGTCGGTGAGCCCTGGTGCATATGCAACGATACACGTGGATAGCGCTCAATAAAGCCTTTAATCACCCCCGGGAGCGCATAACGCGCCTGGGTGTGGGTGGTAGCGATATAGAGGGAGCCTTTATCCGGCCAGGTATGCTCACCTGCCACGGATTTAATGGCGTCGACTTTAGAAAGGACTTCCCGGGCAATGCGAATAATTTCCTGTCCTGCGGGCGTTACCTGAGTAAGGTGCTTACCGCTACGGGCGAATATCTGTACGCCTAATTCATCCTCCAGCATGCGAACCTGCTTGCTAATGCCGGGCTGCGAGGTATAAAGCCCTTCTGCGGTAGAGGAGACGTTAAGGTTGTGGTTGACCACCTCAACGATATAACGAAGCTGTTGTAATTTCATGCCAGACCATCCGATTTAGCGCACGCGGTCATCGCTTAAGACGATTTAATAATAAGAAAGGGGTTAACTATAACTACTATATCATTTACAGCCTGCCTGTATAGTACGGAACAAAAAATAATAACGACGCAATAAAAAGGGCCGGAATTCCGACCCTTTAAAAGTAAGTTGTGGTAAGTGAAGATTATTTCTTTCCTTCAACCCATTTACCGTCGACGAACAACGCTGACCAACCGGTCGCCTTACCGTCTTTCTCAGAGGCGACATACTGCTGCTTCGTTTTACGGCTGAAACGTACCACGGCTTTGTTACCTTCTGGATCCTGCTGCGGCGCATCGGCCAGGTAACGCAGTTTCTCCGGCAGACGATCGCGGAAACGATACAGCTCTTCCACCCGTGGGGCACGTGTTTCGCGCGATTTAGGAAACGTATTGGCAGCCAGGAATACCCCGGCAGCACCGTCACGCAGCACAAAGTAAGCGTCTGACTTCTCGCACTGAAGTTCTGGCAACGGAACCGGATCTTCTTTCGGCGGGGCCACTTCGCCATTACGCAGAATTTTACGCGTGTTCTTACATTCGTCGTTGGTGCAGGCCATGTACTTTCCGAAGCGCCCCATTTTAAGGTGCATTTCAGAACCACACTTCTCGCACTCTACAATCGGGCCATCATAGCCTTTAATGCGGAACTCACCCTCTTCGATTTCATAGCCATCGCAGGTCGGGTTATTACCACAGACATGCAATTTCCGCTTTGGATCGATAAGGTAGCTGTCCATCGCCGTGCCGCACTTCTGGCAGCGACGTTTGGCGCGTAGCGCGTTAGTTTCGGCATCGTCACCTTCCAGCACGTTGAGAACTTCGTTCTCAGGTACCAGATTGATGGTGGTCTTGCAGCGCTCTTTCGGCGTAAGGGCATAACCAGAACAGCCAAGGAAAACGCCGGTGGTGGCGGTACGGATGCCCATTTTACGGCCGCAGGTTGGGCAGTCGATGCTGGTCAAAACCATCTGGTTCGGCAGCATGCCGCCCTCTTCAGGCTCTTTCCCGGCCTTATCCAGCTGGTTGGTAAAATCGCTGAAGAAGTTATCAAGTACTTTTTTCCACTCCGCCTGATGGCTGGCAACCTGGTCAAGGCTGTTTTCCATCTGCGCAGTGAAATCGTAGTTCATCAACTCACGGAAGTTGGCTTCCAGACGGTCGGTGACAATCTCACCCATTTTTTCGGCGTAAAAACGACGGTTTTCAACCCGGACGTAACCACGATCCTGAATGGTCGAAATGATCGACGCATAGGTAGACGGGCGGCCGATACCGCGTTTTTCCAGCTCTTTGACCAGTGACGCTTCACTGAAGCGCGCAGGGGGTTTGGTGAAGTGCTGAGCGGGGATCAGATCGACCAGCGACAGCTCATCGCCTTTATTGACAGCGGGCAGGGTTCTGTCTTCATCACCCTTGCGAAGAGCAGGCATGACTTTAGTCCAGCCGTCGAAGCGCAGAATACGACCACGCGCCTTAAGACGGTATTCCCCTGCCCCGACGGTCAACGTCGTCGAATCGTATTTCGCAGGGGTCATCTGACAGGCGACAAACTGACGCCAGATCAGCTGATACAACTTCTGAGCGTCCGCTTCCATATCTTTCAGGGACTCAGCCAGTACCGAGACGTCAGAAGGACGAATAGCTTCGTGCGCTTCCTGAGAGTTCTCTTTGCTGGCGTACTGATTTGCACCTTCCGGCAGGTATTTCTTACCGAAATTATCGCTAATATAGTCCCGCACCATGCTCACCGCGTCCTGGCTCAGGTTGGTAGAGTCAGTACGCATGTAGGTGATGTAGCCCGCTTCATACAAGCGCTGCGCCATCATCATGGTTTTTTTAACGCCATACCCCAGACGGGTGCTTGCCGCCTGTTGCAGGGTCGAGGTAATGAACGGCGCGCCGGGCTTGCTGCTGGTCGGCTTATCTTCGCGTTCCAGCACCTGATAGCGCGCTTTTTCCAGCAAGGCCACGGCGGCCATAGTCTGGTCACGATTTTCAGGGCGGAAAGGTTTGTCGTTATGGTGACTGACCTGCAGCGGTAAAGCTTCGCCCCCCGGCGTGGTGACATTGGCATCGACTTCCCAGAACTCTTCCGGAACGAAGGCTTTAATGTCACGCTCACGCTCTACGACGAGACGCACAGCAACGGACTGTACACGGCCTGCAGACAGGCCACGAGCCACCTTTTTCCACAGCAGCGGCGAAACCATGTAGCCAACAACACGGTCCATAAAGCGGCGTGCCTGCTGCGCGTTCACACGGTCAATGTTCAGTTCGCCCGGCTTCTCAAACGCCTGACGAATCGCATTCCTGGTAATTTCGTTAAACACCACACGGCTATAGCGTGTCTCATCCCCGCCGATCACTTCCCGCAGGTGCCATGCAATGGCCTCCCCTTCGCGGTCAAGGTCGGTTGCGAGATAGATGTGGTCTGCTTTCTCAGCAAGCTGCTTCAGCTCGTTAACGACTTTCTCTTTCCCGGGCAGCACTTCATACTGTGCATCCCAGTTATGCCATGGGTTAACACCCATACGGTTGACAAGCGCGCTACGTTCATCCTTTTTAGGCTTTTTGGCCCCTTTGGTGGAGGTAGAGTCTGCGCTCTTTTTGCTGGCTGAGCCACTGGTCGGCAAATCTCGGATGTGACCAACGCTGGATTTAACCACGAAGTCATTACCCAGGTACTTATTGATCGTTTTGGCTTTTGCCGGGGACTCAACGATGACGAGAGCTTTACCCATATTCACCTTTACCTAATTTAATTCTTCCAGGAATACGCCGCACGTTGATTTCCCTTCCGCTGACGACGAGCCATTGATATGGCGATCGCGTCAGGGGATATCAACCCCATTGTTTTACCGGACGTCAGACAGAGTACATCCAGGTCATTGAGTTATCGGGCATTTTTTCACACCCAATCTAATTCGTGACGAATCCCCGGTCGAATGTCAAGCAATTCTGTTGCCAGAATGACGAAAGCGCACACTGTACCTGATAAAATTCGTTACGCAACTTTATTAGCATGCAAAAGCAAATCCCGCCAGCCAGCGGACGATGCCTTATCCCCTCAGGATACAGGGAAAATTTGCCCCGAAAGCGCGCCCGGCGTAGACTATTGCCACTGTTTAAGGAGTGGATTATGCAGACGACGACCCAACCTATTGACCGAGCTTCTCTGCTCATCGAAGCAAACGCACTGATTCGCAACCATGAAGACACCCTTGCGGGTATTGAAGCCACCGGTGTTGAGCAACGTAACGGCGTGCTGGTTTTCAGCGGCGAGTATTATCTGGATGAGCAGGGTTTGCCTACGCCGAAAAGCACCGCCGTGTTTAATATGTTTAAATACCTGGCGCATACGCTTTCTGAGAAATATCACCTGGTCGATTAAGCTAAAACGCGAGGCAAATGCCTCGCGTTTTGGTTTACAGCAGCGGCTTCTGGCCGCGTTGCAGCCAGCGTAACAGCAGCCGGTCCACGCTCTCTGCGGCACTGTTGGTAAAGCGGTCAAGCAGTCGCTTACGCTGTGCAAAACGTACACCGACCAGTTCGCGACCTTCCATCAGGTTCAACAGCAGGTCATCGCTGGTACCCACTTCGTCCACCAGCCCCTTCTCTTGCGCCTGAATACCGTACCAGTGCTCACCTGTAGCCACCCGGTCGATATCAAGCGTGGGTCGCATGCGATGCACAAAATCTTTGAAGAGATGTTGCGTTTCGTTTAACTCTTCGCGGAACTTCTGACGTCCCTCTTCCGTGTTCTCGCCCAGAAGCGTCAAAGTACGTTTATATTGCCCAGCGGTGTGGAGCTCAATATCGATCTCTTTGTTTTTCAGGAAACGGTTGAAGTTCGGAATTTGCGCGACCACGCCAATCGAGCCGATGATGGAGAACGGTGCCGCAACGATTTTGTCTGCCACGCAGGCCATCATATAACCGCCGCTCGCCGCGACTTTATCTACCGCAACAGTCAGGGGGATCTGTTTCTCGCGCAGACGCTGCAACTGTGAAGCCGCCAGCCCGTAGCCGTGAACGACTCCGCCAGGGCTTTCAAGCCGCATCACCACCTGATCCTGCGGTTTTGCCACAGCAAGCACGGCCGTCACCTCTTCTCGTAGCGAGGTGACTTCATGCGCATCCATGCTGCCTTTAAAATCGAGCACATAAACGCGAGGTTTTGTTTCATCCTGCGGCGCATTCAGTCTGGCTTTTGCCTTTGCGGCTTTAGCCTCCTGCTTGTGCTTTTTCTTCTGTGCTTTCATCCACAGTTTTTGCTGATGGTTATCAAGCAGCGAAAGAGACATCTCTTCCTGCATCTCTTTATACTGCTCACTCAGGCGGGTAATGCGTAACACGCCACGCTGACGCTTGCGCTGCGTCAGGTTAACAATCAGAACGGCAACCACCGCGATAGCAATGACAACCGTCGCGATTTTGGCCAAAAATAACCCATATTGAGAAAGTAACTCCACGCGTTCCACCTTGATTTAACCACGTCTCTTTGATGCCAGTGTACAACAGCCCTGCTCAGACGTCTCGCGCATGACACGCCCTCTGCGAGCCGCCTTCAGAAATGCCGCCGATTTGGGTTTAAATATTTGCAAAATGTTAATTACGCCGCTTTGCGTCCTGTAGACTGATTGAATTCTCATGTTTTTTCGGGCATAAACCGGAAAAGTCATAAAAGAAGGCGCAATCGCGCCCTTGTGCGCCAGAGGAGCCACCGTGCATTATCAACCACAAAAAAATCTGCTGCAGAATCGCATCATTCTTGTTACCGGCGCCAGCGCCGGGATTGGTCGCGAGGCGGCCCTGACTTACGCAAAGTATGGCGCGAACGTCATTCTGCTTGGTCGTAACGAAGAACAATTAAACGATGTTGCCCTGGAGATCCTCGCTGCAGGCGGTATCGCTACCCGCTGGTATATGCTCGATTTGCTTACCTGCACCCCGGCTACCTGTCAGGAACTGGCTCAACGCATTAGCACCCACTACCCACGTCTGGATGGTGTATTGCACAATGCCGGGCTGCTGGGGGACGTTTGTCCGATGGATCAACAAGACCCTGAAATCTGGCAGCAGGTCATGCAGGTCAACATTAATGGGACTTTTTTCCTGACCCAGGCATTGCTTCCTTTATTGCTGAACGCCGAATCGGGTTCATTGATTTTCACCTCCTCCAGCGTGGGCCGCGAAGGACGCGCAAACTGGGGGGCTTATGCCGTCTCGAAATTTGCCACCGAAGGAATGATGCAGGTACTGGCGGACGAATATCAACACCGTCACCTGCGCGTAAACTGCATTAACCCGGGCGGAACGCGCACTAAAATGCGCGCCAGCGCCTTTCCGACAGAAGACCCGGATAAGCTAAAAACACCGGCAGACATCATGCCGCTCTATCTTTGGCTGATGGGCGACGACAGTCGTCGTAAGACAGGGATGACCTTTGATGCCCAGCCGGGGCGCAAGCCGGGGATTTCTCAATGAGTGAAGAACGTCACCAACAACGCCAGCAGCGTCTGAAAGAACAGGTTGCCGCCCGCGTAGCGGCAGCTCAGGACGAACGCGGGATCCTCATCGTGTTTACCGGCAACGGCAAAGGCAAAACCACTGCCGCATTTGGTACTGCCACCCGTGCCGTGGGCCACGGGCAGAAAGTGGGAGTTATTCAGTTTATCAAAGGTGAATGGCCGAACGGCGAACGTAATTTACTGGAGCCGCATGGCGTTGAGTTTCAGGTGATGGCTACCGGGTTTACGTGGGACACTCAGAACCGGGAAACGGATACCGCGGCGTGCATGGCCGTCTGGGAACATGCCCGGCGCATGCTGACTGACCCAACGCTGTCGATGGTGCTGCTGGATGAGATAACCTATATGGTGGCCTATGACTATCTGCCACTTGCAGCGGTACTGGAGGCGTTAAAAAACCGTCCTTCGCATCAGACGGTGATTGTCACCGGGCGCAGCTGCCATCGGGATATTCTGGCGTTTGCAGATACCGTCAGCGAACTGCGTCCGGTTAAACATGCCTTTGATGCCGGGATAAAAGCGCAAATCGGCATTGATTACTGACATAAAAGCCCGGATTTAGGTACCGGGCTATTATTTTTAACCGTTGTTATTACGGTTGCCCGAGCGGCGATTGCCGCTCACTTGGCTGTGACGCTTCACGGCACGGCGGATCTGGTTGGCCTTCATGCGACGTCTGTCTTTCTCAACCGCAACTTTGGAGGAGGTTTCTGGTTTCAGTTCAACCAGCTCGCGAAGATAGTTGGTCTGTGTCAGATCCAGCTCGGTATAACCGCCGCGCGGCAAACCTTTTGGCAGCAGGATATCACCATAACGCACACGGATCAGGCGGCTTACCTGTACGCCAACCGCTTCCCACAGACGGCGTACTTCACGGTTGCGGCCTTCGGTCAACGTAACGTTATACCACTGGTTGATCCCTTCGCCACCGGTAAATTTGATGGTTTTGAACGCCGCAGGGCCGTCTTCCAGCTGAACGCCACGCGACAAATCACGCAGCTTTTTCTCATCAACTTCGCCAAACACGCGCACGGCATATTCACGCTCGACTTCACGGCTTGGGTGCATCAGGCGGTTTGCCAGTTCACCGTCGGTGGTAAACAGCAGCAGACCGCAGGTATTCACATCCAGACGGCCTACGGCAATCCAGCGTGCGCCACGCAGCTTAGGCAGGCGGTCAAACACTGTCGGACGCCCTTCAGGGTCGTTGCGGGTGCAGAGCTCGCCTTCAGGCTTGTAATACGCCAGTACGCGGCAGATCTGCTCTGCAGATTCCTTAACCGAAATAAGGTGTCCGTCGATACGGATCTTCAATCCCGGAACAATTTCAACGCGATCGCCCAACGTGGAGACTTTGCCGTCCACACTCACGCGACCCGCTTCAATAATGGCTTCGATTTCACGACGTGAACCGTGGCCAGCTCGCGCCAGCACTTTTTGTAACTTCTCGCTCATTGAGCTTCCTCAGGTGTCGCCTTCACAGGCGTCTGGTATACTTTCTAAAACAACGAGTTAGCTAAGATTAAAACCTAACTCACTGATCTGTAATAATTTCATGGTACACAGCATGGCAAACAACGTGTCACACACAATGATTCGTGGGGGCACATACTACACTAACTTTAGACTAAATGATTCAACAAGTTTTGTGCCCTTAAGTCTCTGAACCGCTCCGGTTTTCCTGGAGAGTTTTTGCCTGAGTGATCAGGCTGCCACCTCCCGCTCATTCAATGAAGCGTAAGACGCTTTTTCTGTCTTCGCTGGCGGATATATCTGTAAGGTCTTGTTGCTGATACTGCTATGCGAACAGCTCAGTTTATGGGTTTTAAGGCTGAGGTCGGATTAGCTTTTTATAACACAGTAACATTAAGCGCAAGCGTCTACAGTATCCTTGGCCTCACACAAAAAACAGGAGCGTGGAGGCTTTATAAATGGCTTCCGCAGGACTATTATCGTAAGGGCATTACAGTGGGGACGCCTAAGCTAACAATAAAGATCGCTGGTTATGGTATCAAAGCAAAAGTAATTTCGATCTTCTGACAACAGATAGTGGAACCAGTTAATCTTTGTTAGATTTTCGGTAACGCCAGGATTCATATGAAAGGATTGGTGGCTGTGCAAAATACATGATAGTAACCCCAACTATAATCGCCAGCCCCCAAGCCAATGCTTTGACAGATGTACTGAAAAGACAAGTAACAGTAAGACAAAAATAAATACACCTGTAACCCAGAGTAGTGTTCTGAATCGGCGTGCAAGATTATTAATAGCTTCTTCAAGGGTTCCTCCATGGCTTTCAACATTATTCTTTATTTTCTACAAATCCGATGGCGTAAATCCTGACCGTAACAGAGCATCTTCTGTAACATCCATATTGTCCTCTCTGCATTTCTCAACTGGTGATGGTATAGACAATCATACTGATGAACTTTACAGCACTCCAGCCGTATGCGTACAGCGAGAGCCGTATTGACGGGGATGTATTATTCAGTTGGCAGTGTGACCCGCTACGGCAGCAGCTCACTCACCCGGGTCTCCGGCCTAGTCGGTTATGACGTCAAGCACATAGCTGAGGTAGCTTTCTGGATCCACATCGTTCAGTTTGCACGTTTCGATCAGGCTGTACAGCAGCGCTCCCCGCTCGCCACGGTGGTCAGAGCCGAAGAACAGGAAGGTTTTACGACCCAGGCTAACCATCCGCAGAGCATACTCCGCGATGCTGTTATCCACTTCAGCCCAGCCGTCGTCTGCACAGTACGTCAGTGCCTAACCCTTGGCTACGGAATTACGATGCATGGGCACTTCCACCGGTGCCACTCCTGCTTATCTTCTGGCTTCCGAAGTGAGCGCCCTTCTCTACTATATGCAGGATTTGAGGGCCAATGAAACGAAAATATACGTTAAGGAGATAACGCCTTGTTTAAATTGAAATTTAACACTCTCATTTCTTCCTTCAGCATATCATCCGGTAGCGTGAACGTATAATGCCCCAACATATTGATATGCCCGTGCATCAGTTGGAATAACCGGGCGATATCTTCTTCCCCG
This sequence comes from unidentified bacterial endosymbiont, assembly GCF_918797525.1. Taxonomy (NCBI): domain Bacteria; species unidentified bacterial endosymbiont. Next base: position 2,731,380 of record NZ_OU963893.1, read on the forward strand.
TATCCGCCGGAACGATTTCTATCCCGGCATCGGTTAGTTCGTCTTTTGATATTTCGGTGGTCCTGCTCAAACAGATTGTTCAGATATTTACTCTGCCTGATGGCAATGTTTACCTCATCTGCTTTACCGACGTTGAGCGTGGTCAGCACCGCGGTACTGGCACCACTTTGATCTATGGTCACCACCTTCGGTTCGCCGTGGTGGCGAATGGTTTTTCGAAAGAAAAAACCTGGCGGCTGCGGTATCCCGCTCCACCGATTGATGAAACGTATGTGAAGTTCAATGGTCGCCGGTCAAGATGCGTCTGGATAAGCAGAGTCTTTGAAATGTGAGGCCTTTCAATAATACAACGGTTACCTCATCGCGAACTTTACAACAGAGCCATGTATCCTCCGGCAAAGCTGGAGGATACATTACTAATGTGAGACCTCGGTGGATGTTTGCGAGCAGAGTCCCTTATGTTGGCAACCCACTACAGCTACCATTGCGGCCAATAGTGGGTTCTTTCATGCCAGCCTTTGGCATACATGCAGGCATCAATGGTTGCGTTTCGGGCGGATTTGTTGCGATCTGTCTGCACCGTTTTAAATGACGGTTTCTTGTCATAATGGTAGCCCGATGTGCAATCCCTCTCATTCTTCTCACAAGGCATGTATTTATTTTCATAGCTGAATTCCACGTCTCTCACCACATCGGGCGGAAAACGATCATAACCGTGGCTGCGGCATTCGGCATATTCTGCTTCCCGGGTACTGTCGACCGCTCCTGGTCTTTCCCACTGGGTACAGGCTGTTACCATCAATAACGGCAATATAATCAAACTACGGCAATTTTTCATAGGTATTCCAAACTCTTGATCTTTTCCAGGCACCATTGACTGGAATCATTCCTGGCCAATGAGACCCAATGTGATTGAATGCGAAATGTCACGATATTTACTGTTATCCGAAAACCGGGTCATCGGTCGGGAGCCCCCTGAAGTTCCCGCCCCAGGCAACACTTTGCTTCCCCAGATACTTTCTGATGCTGGTGTCACTGGCAGCTTCAGCCTCTTTACTCAGGACTGATGAGATGTAAGAAAGGGTCCAGGGAGACTTTTCGCCGGCACCCATACCAAAATAACGGGATTTCAGGTCAGAAAAGTGGCGCTGTTGTGCAGCGGTATCCATAACGGAAACATGCCTTTCCGGGCCGGGAGGGAGCCATTTATCGACGGAGTGCGGGGAGTTTCCCTGCGGGAACAGCGATTTAGACGGGTCAATATAGTCTGCTGGCATATGGGCGGTAATCTCCATGTCATTTAACCCCGGCCTGTGCGGGGATAACTGCAGGGGAATAATCAGGCAAAAAAGCTTTATGCCTTCCGGTATCTGGATTCTTTTCATACAGCGGCTCCGGTAATGAGATGGTCACCCGGCCCGCAGCACGACGATGCCCGGTTTCGCGCGCATGTATTCCAGAAACGGCGAATCCACCACTTTTCTATTGGCGGTCAGCGAGGAGGCATTCCTGAACCATACCCGCCCCTCGTGGTGGACCACGATACCGACATGCGAAACGTCCAGACCGTCAAGCGGAGAGTAGACGCCGACATAATCCCCGGTTTTCAGATGGTCCAGCACCTGCGGACTGATGGCTTTTCCGGGAATGTAATTAATTTTCCGGGAATGAATGCCCAGACCTGGAATGTACTCCCCCCCGTCCGGTTTACGGTTAAGCTGTTTGTACACAGTGGCATAGTCAGGGCTTATATCTGGCGTGACGTCCCGGGCATTGCGTGGTGTGATGGAGAACCAGTCGGAGAAGAAGTGCCGGCGGCTGAGGTAGTCAACGTTTCCCCCGATGTAACGAACCTCTGTAAGATTATGCAGGAACGATTTCTGGTCATGGCTGCGGGTCAGGGCTTCTACGTAATCTGCCAGGGTAAAGCAGTCCACACCGTTGAAATTCACGACAAGCGCTTCGGGGGTTCCGGGCCCGCCGATGAGCGTATCAGCCTGATAAGGTGTACCGAGAAAAGCAGATGACACGCGGCTGATAACTTCCCCGTGATTTTCACCTGAAGCGTGGATGACATTCGAGCGGATGATCCGGTTTATTTTTTCTGCCGTGACGCTGTCCATGATGGTCTGAAATTTTTCTGTCCCGGGTGCGGCACAGGCCGTCAGATAGGCCGATATCAGTAAAAATGTCCATGCTTTTACTTTCACAATAATCTCCCTTAAAAGTAAAAATCCTACCTTGATCTTCCAGGAAGATGACAGTAATTGATACAAAAAAGCTCCATCGGTTGATTTCCGGTTGAAAAAAATCAGGCACCGGATGGTGCGGAATCTTAAGGCCGTCACGCGACCTGACTCTCTTTCGTTTTTGCTGGGTTATCCTGTGGGGGCTGGGTGCTCAGTGATGCCTGAATACAAGTGGGTGTCGGAAATTTAGACGGTTCCGGCGTAGAACCCCAAAAGCCTGTGCCTCTCTGCTGTTCTGATTTTTCTGGTTGTCCAGCTTCACTCTCCCGATATTTTTCAGGACTGTCTGCCAGTGGTCGACTGCCTGCTGCCGGTTGATCTTACCCAGCAATAGTGGACACGCGACTAAGTGAGTAAACTCTCAACCAGAGGTGACTCACATGACAAAACCTGCATCAACCCTTAACTCTTTATCTATAATTGTAATTGACAGCGTTGAGAGTGGGAGTAAGCATGAATAATAAAGTTGTACATCTTGCAATTGTTGGCGGGGGGGGCTGCCGCCGTGGCAACATTTATTTCCGCTGTAAAGCAGCGGGCTGCCGATATTATTTATATTATTGAACCTAAAGTCATTGGCCCTGGCATAGCTTTTTCTTCTCTTGATGATGATATATTATGCAATACATCGGTTGGTATCATGTCAATAGTTTACGACCAGCAAAATGATTTCCTGGAATATTTAAAAGAATGTGGTATTGATGCCACGCGTGATTCTTATGTATCACGCTCATTAGTAGGAAAATATCTAAACAGAAAATTTTTGCATTACAGAGACATTGCAAGAAAGAATGGAGTCAAAGTGTTTCAAATTCATGATGAATTTAAATCATTAAAAAGAATTGGGCATTGTAAATACATTATTAATTTTTGTAATCCACTCACTCAGAAGATTAATGTTACAGATGTTATTTTCTGTACTGGATACGGTAAACCCAAGCTACCTAATGTATTGATTCCGTATAGGGAAATAGATACTCTTGTTTGCTGCCCTTATCCAGAGAAAGACATGCTGAAAAGAGTGAAATATCTTAGTCGAATCCTTGTTATTGGTAGCAAACTATCAGCAGTTGATAGCGCTATATTGCTCGGTCGGGAGGGGCATGAGGTTACAATGATATCACCATCCGGCGAATTAGCAAGTGTACGGAGCCGCTTTATACGAATAAATAAAAACATAGAATTTAAGAATCTAATGAAAATCATGACCGAATGGGATTTACGAGAGAAAAATTGTGTTTTTTGGACGCCAAAGCACGCATTTCTAAGATTTGTACTTCGAACACTTTCAACGGAAACATTGTCATCATGGAAATTACAATTTTCATTCCTAAATAATTATAAAGACATCTTAAAAGAAGAAATATTTATCGCTAAAAACGGAAATGCTTTATGGCAAGATCTCCTTGCTGATTTTGCATTTGCCATTAACGAATTTTATATAAATAATAACTCATCCGACTTACCGAAAGAAATAAAGGAGATCATTCATCGCTATATTACAGGATTAGCCTTACCTAACGCAAAAAAAATACTCATGCTTATTGATGCTAAAAAGTTGCATGTTCGAAAAGGAACGTTAAAGCATGTTCATTTAAATCCATCATGGAGTGTTGACTGGGGAGAGGGTGTTGAACAATTCGATGCAATTGTGCTAGCAACAGGCTTTTACTTACCTTCTTTTATATTAAATCTCAATAATGAGTTAGAGATTGATACCGAAGAGAAAAATAAAACAAGCGCAATAAAAATAACAAATTTGTTATCAATAAAACATCCCGACTGGAATGAAAATGAGAGCATATGGTTTGTTGGTCCTCCAGCTCATACCAGAATTCCATTACCAAACGCAATGTTCATAATAGTTTCCATTGCCGAGCAAGTTATTTCAGGTATAAAACGCCTTACAGCATTCCGATGATAATTATTACCTTCATTTGAACGGTATCAACTGAAGGAGCTATCAGGCTTAAACATCGATTCTCCAGTTACACTACGCTGCTGCAAAGTTCGTGATGATAAAGACTTAAGAGTTATTGGGAGCCGCTTGGAAAACGGAAAACATCCTACACCAAGCCTATTTTTTGTACAGACTGCTATCTACTGAGCGTAACGAAAGGTATTTTGCCTGTCCCAGTTTGAGGTTTGTTCTCCAGACGTAATCCCCGCTCAGATTGATTTGTTCCCATCCCAGCGGTGACAGATGGGTAATCAGTTGCTCATTAATCGGGATCCCTTTCCGTCTCGATGAATTTATCGCTCTTTCTATATATACCGTATTCCACAGCGAGATCGCCGCAGTCAGCAATGTCAGCCCACTGGCCCGGTAACTCTGGTTTTCCAGTCCCCGATCTCTGATTTCCCCCAGTAGGTGCACAAAGGAGTCAGTTTGGATATCGGAAATTATTGTACATTAAGCCTATGTTTTGAACTGCTCTCAATGCAAAAATAAGAAAGCCGCCAGATGGCGGCTTTCACGCATAAACTCAAATGAGTTTTTGAGTTTACACTCAATTACTCATTTTCACTTAACCATGCGTCGGTTAACTGGGGTCAATTTGGAGATCGGAAAATCGGTTTATAGACAGCAGTGTCTATTAAAGCCATTTAGCGATAACAAAACACTATTTTGAGTTTATTTTCCAGTGTCCACAATGTTTTGATTTATCCGAAAAATAACTTAACGTGAGAAACCGTTCCGATGGGCGCCGAACCCCAAAAACATCCTTAGCGTAGGATATTTTCGTTTTCCAAGCTGCCCCCCAGAATGCATGTTCATCTGCCTTCATGTTCGCCACCTTCGTGTTCACCGCCTTCGTGTTCACCGCCTTCGTGTTCCCCGCCTTCGTATTCACCGCCTTCGTGTTCACCACCTTCGTGTTCCCCGCCTTCGTATTCACCGCCTTCGTACTCACCATGCAGGTCACTAATCGGGTGGACTCCGGTTCGGCTATCTTGGGTAGCAGCAAGAGCAGCCTGTCCCGACTGCGCCATGACAAAAATACCCACGCCAATCCATAATTTCATACGCATACTGAATGTCCCTTCAATGTTATCATTACCATCCCTAAGGATTGCTTCGGAAAAGGATTATACATGCTGGTTATGATAGCCGATTTACTAAGCGCAAATGAAGTGAGCCATCTTTGCGAGAAAATGCGTCATGTTAATTATGTTGATGGTCGTACGACTGCCGGACGTGAGGCACGGCCTGTGAAACAGAACAAGCAGGTTTCCCGTACCGATCCGCAGCTGGTAGAAATGCAAAAACTCATCCGGGATCGGCTGATGGGTAATGACCTGTTCCGTATGGCTGTCCGGCCAAAAACCATAGTCCCCCCCCTTTTCAGCAGCTATGAACAGGGCATGGCATATGGAAGCCATGTTGATAACTCGATTATGAAAGGGGTGCGTACTGACGTTTCTGTGACCATTTTCCTTTCTGAACCTGACCAGTATGAAGGCGGTGAGCTGGTGATCGAGTCCACTGCCGGTGAGCAGGAGATAAAGCTGGCTGCAGGTTCTGCTGTAACTTATCCCACGACGGCCCTGCACCGGGTTGCGCCTGTCGTGTCAGGTGAGCGTTTAGCTGCAGTCACCTGGGTTCGTAGCTTTGTGCGGGACGCTGCTCAGCGCGAAATACTTTTCGATCTGGACACCGCCCGCCACAGATTATTTGCTCAGTTAGGAAAAACATCAGAGATGGATCTGCTGGCAAAAACGCAGTCAAACCTACTTCGACGTTGGGTTGAGGATTAAGTTAAATATCATTCATACTCGAAATTCCGAAAGGTTTGAAGGGCATTAAGGGGGCAGTGACGAACTGTACTGATGGCCAATGCAGTGATAGGGTTTTGATGCTCAGTGGAACGAAAACTCTCGTTATTACGTCTGGCGAACAAACCTCAAACTGGGACAGGCAAAATACCTTTCGTTACGCTCAGCAGATAACAGTCTGTACAAAAAACAGGTTTGCGTAGGATATTTGGTTCTGTCGAATTAAGAAAAGGTCAGGTAACATGCTGTTTTTTCTTACGATACTGCCTGAGCATACCTCTGATACGAAGATCCTTCAAATGCCTGCATTATCCCACCGGGATCATTGCTCAGTGTGTCCGCTGGTATCTGGCTTATGCCCTGAGCCTGCGCAATCTTGAGAAGATGATGGCTGAGCGGGGTATCACCGTCGATCACTCCACGCTTCACCGGTGGATTATCCGGCTGGTACCTCTGCTGGATAAAGCGTTCCGCCGGTATAAAGGTTCTGTGGCACGCCGGTGGCGAATGGATGAAACTCACATAAAAGTCAGGGGGAAGTGGAAATATCTGTACCGGGCCGTCGATACCTCAGGCCAGACTGTCGACTTTTTGCTGACCGCTAAACGGGTTGCGGCCGCCGCGCTATGCTTCTTTCGCAAGGCCATTCGTAATCACGGCGAACCTGAGAGGGTGACCATCGACAAAAGCGGCGCCAATACGGCAGCGCTGGCCACACTTAATGCCGGTAAACCTGATAAAGAAACTATCACCATCAGACAGAGTAAATACCTTAACAACTTGGTTGAGAAATATCCAACGACGAATATGGCTGATGTTGGGGTTTAAAACGTTTCGGTGTGCGCAGACAATATTGGCAGGCATTGAGCTGATTAATATCATACGCAAAGGGCAACTTCAGCATCCGGACGGAGATGGATTGTCTCCTGCAGACCAGTTTTACCTGCTGACTGCCTGAAAAAGTGGCAACGTACTTTCGACAGCACGCTGGTCTTAGTGCGACAGAACCAGACCCTCTCCCCTTACTTATCATTACCCTTTACAGGAAAGGCTTGACATCACCCGCACCTTCACGGATCACTTCTGGCGCATCTTCGGTTAAATCAATCACGGTGGTGGGCTGCTGACCGAGGTAACCGCCGTGGATAATCAGCTCAACCACCTTCTCCAGACGATCTTTGATCTCTTCCGGGTCAGACTCGGTAAATTCGCTCCCGGGCAGCATCAACGAGGTAGACAGCATCGGTTCACCGAGGATTTCCAGCAACGCCTGGGCAATCGGATTAGACGGTACGCGCATCCCGATGGTCTTGCGTTTTTCCTGCAGCAGACGGCGCGGCACCTCTTTCGTCCCTTTCAGGATGAAGGTGTAATTACCGGGTGTGTTATTTTTGATCAGCCGAAACGCCACGTTATCAACATAGGCATAGGTCGACAGCTCGGACAGATCCCGGCACATCAGCGTAAAGTTATGCCCGTCTGGCAGTTGACGGATGCGGCAAATACGTTCCATCGCCCCTTTGTCTTCAATTTTACAGCCCAGCGCATAGCCGGAATCGGTCGGATAGACGATAACGCCACCTTTTCGCACGATCTCCACGGCCTGGTTAATCAAACGCGGCTGCGGGTTATCCGGATGGATATAAAAAAACTGGCTCATACTTCCCTCTCTTCAATTTGCTGCGGCTGTTCCCAGAGCTGCCAGACAGGCTCAACGCCAGCCGGTAACCAAAGCTTACGCCCCAGTTCGATCCACGCGCAGGGCTGATGAAAATCAGAGCCCTGCGATCCCAGCAAGCCATAATGACGGGCGTAAGCTGCGAGCTGCGAGCGCTCATTGGGAGCCTGCTGACACTGGGCGACCTCCATCGCTTCACCGCCGCATTCGGCAAAGTGCGCAAGCAATCTTTTCAGCCATTTAGCCGAAAGGTTATACCGCCCGGGATGCGCCAGCACCGCCTTTCCGCCAGAATGATGAATCACATCAATAGCTTGTTTTATTGTACACCACTGTGGCGGAACGTATCCGGTTTTCCCGCGCGCAAGATACCGTTTAAAAACGTCCGCCATCGTGGTCGCCTTGCCCGCCGCCACCAGAAAACGGGCAAAATGGCCTCGCGTGACCGCCCCACCCTGCGCCAGCTTGCGTGCGCCTTCCAGCGCGCCAGGGATCTGTGCCTTTTCCAGACGTTCGCCAATCTGCTCGGCACGCTGGTTGCGACGCATTTTTTGTTCTTGCAAAAATGCGAGCATTGCCGGATGGTCTATATCAATATTCAGGCCAACAATATGAATTTCATGGTTTTCCCAAAGCGTTGAGATCTCGACGCCGGAAATCAGATCCAGCGCCAGCCCGCTACGGGCAATCTCGGCGCGCGCGGCAGGAATGGCGTCTGTCGTATCGTGATCGGTTATCGCCAGCGTGCCGACTCGCATTTCAACGGCGCGATGCACTAACGCTTCAGGCGTCAGCAGACCATCAGAAGCCTGAGTGTGGCTGTGTAAATCATAAATTATGGCGTAGGTGGTTTCGCTCAAAGCACTTCCCGTCACAGACTGGAGACGTCAAAAAAACCCATGATACCTTTCTGGAATGAAATTATGAAATCAAGGGTTGACAATCGGCGAACGAACCAGTTAACTAGTACATAAGTTCACACGAGAAAGGTATCTGGAAATGACGACATATTTTGCTCTGCACGGTGGGTGGCGCACGTCCTGATTAACGGGCAGTGTCACGCGTCTGCGAAATGCAACCAGATACCCGGCCCGCTCCCAAGCGGGCTTTTTTTTGAACAGAATACGAGAACACTCTAATGCAAACCGCCAAGCCACACCTTGAACTGCTGGCCCGTGAGGCCGCCTACCGTCACAACCCAACCGCGCTGTTTCATCAGCTCTGCGGCGCCCGACCGGCCACGTTGTTACTGGAATCTGCCGATATTGACAGCAAGGACGATCTGAAAAGCCTCCTGTTAGTCGATAGCGCACTGCGCATTACCGCACTGGGAGACACCGTTACCATCAAGGCATTATCTGCAAACGGGGCGTCACTGCTGCCACTGCTGGATACCGCGCTGCCTGCTGGCGTCGGGAATGACCATCACCCACAGATGCGCGTCCTGCATTTTCCGCCGGTCAGCCAACTGCTTGATGAAGACGCCCGCCTTTGTTCTCTCTCCGTATTCGATGCCTTCCGCCTGCTGCAAAACCTGGTGACTGTGCCTGAAGACGAACGCGAAGCGATGTTCTTCGGCGGGCTGTTTGCCTACGACCTGGTTGCCGGGTTTGAAGAATTGCCGGAAACCGAACAGGGCAACCGCTGTCCGGATTACTGCTTTTATCTGGCGGAAACCCTGCTGGTTATCGACCATCAGAAAAAATACACCCGCATTCAGGCAAGCCTGTTCACACCGTCTGCACCTGAAAAAGATCGCCTCGAAAACCGCATCGCTCAACTGCAGCAACAGATGACCGAAGTGCCGCCCGCACTGCCGGTGCAGCGTGTTGAAGAGATGACGTGCGACGTTAATCAGAGTGATGATCGGTTCGGCGCCGTCGTTCGTCAGATGCAAAAAGCGATTCGCGCCGGAGAAATTTTCCAGGTTGTTCCATCTCGTCGCTTCTCGCTGCCATGCCCGTCGCCGCTGGCCGCGTATGACGTTCTGAAAAAGAGCAACCCAAGCCCGTACATGTTCTTTATGCAGGACAACGATTTCACCCTGTTTGGCGCATCACCGGAAAGTTCGCTGAAATACGATGCTACCAACCGCCAGATTGAGATCTACCCGATTGCCGGAACGCGCCCGCGCGGGCGTCGTGCCGATGGAACGCTGGATCGCGACCTTGACAGCCGTATCGAACTGGAAATGCGTACTGACCACAAAGAGTTGTCCGAGCATCTGATGCTGGTCGATCTGGCGCGTAACGATCTGGCCCGCATTTGTACTCCAGGCAGCCGCTACGTGGCGGATTTGACCAAAGTGGATCGCTACTCTTTTGTGATGCACCTGGTCTCGCGCGTGGTGGGTGAACTACGCAGCGATCTCGACGTACTGCACGCCTACCGCGCCTGCATGAACATGGGCACCCTGAGCGGTGCGCCAAAAGTCCGCGCGATGCAGTTGATCGCCGCTGCTGAAGGACAGCGTCGCGGTAGCTACGGCGGCGCGGTAGGTTATTTCACCGCTCACGGCGACCTTGATACCTGCATCGTGATCCGCTCCGCCTACGTAGAAGACGGAATTGCCACCGTCCAGGCGGGCGCAGGAATTGTTCTTGATTCTGTTCCGCAGTCCGAGGCTGACGAAACGCGCAGTAAAGCCCGCGCGGTATTACGCGCCATCGCTAGCGCACACCATGCACAGGAGATTTTCTGATGGCTGACATTCTGCTGCTCGATAATATCGACTCCTTTACCTATAACCTGGCAGATCAGCTGCGTGCGAACGGCCACGATGTCGTCATTTACCGCAACCATGTTCCGGCCCAGACGCTGATTGACCGTCTGGCTACCATGCAAAACCCGGTATTAATGCTCTCCCCAGGGCCGGGCGCGCCAGGTGAAGCGGGCTGTATGCCTGAATTGCTGACCCGCATACGCGGCAAGCTGCCTGTCATCGGCATCTGTCTTGGACATCAGGCGATCGTCGAAGCTTACGGTGGCTACGTTGGTCAGGCGGGAGAAATTCTGCACGGTAAAGCCTCCAGCATTGAACATGACGGCCAGGCGATGTTTGCCGGGCTGCCTAACCCGCTCCCGGTGGCGCGTTATCATTCGCTGGTCGGGAGCAATATTCCGGCCGGGTTGACCATTAACGCCTCGTTTGAAGGCATGGTGATGGCGGTACGTCATGATACGGATCGCGTATGCGGTCTGCAGTTCCACCCGGAATCTATTTTAACGTCCAACGGTGCCCGTCTGCTGGAGCAAACCCTCGACTGGGCGTTACAGAAACTGGAGCAGACTAACACCCTGCAGCCAATTCTGGAAAAACTGTATCAGGCACAAACCCTGAGCCAGCAGGAGAGCCACCAGCTCTTCTGTGCCGTGGTGCGCGGCGAACTGAAACCTGAGCAACTGGCTGCCGCACTGGTGAGCATGAAAGTGCGTGGCGAAAGTCCGCAGGAGATTGCCGGCGCCGCTACCGCCCTGCTGGAAAACGCCGCGCCCTTCCCGCGTCCGGAGTATCGGTTTGCCGATATCGTGGGTACCGGCGGTGACGGCAGCAACAGCATTAATATTTCAACCGCCAGCGCGTTCGTGGCGGCAGCATGTGGAATGAAGGTGGCAAAACACGGCAACCGCAGCGTCTCCAGCCGTTCCGGATCGTCCGATCTGCTGGCCGCCTTTGGTATTAATCTGGATATGAATGCCGAACGTTCCCGGGAAGCGCTGGATGACCTGGGCGTATGTTTCCTGTTCGCGCCGAAATATCACACCGGTTTTCGGCACGCGATGCCGGTTCGCCAGCAGCTAAAAACCCGCACGCTGTTTAACGTCCTCGGCCCGTTGATTAACCCGGCGCATCCGCCGCTGGCGCTGATCGGCGTGTATAGCCCGGAACTGGTGCTGCCGATTGCAGAAACGCTGCGCGTACTGGGTTACACGCGCGCCGCCGTAGTACACAGCGGCGGCATGGATGAAGTGTCCCTTCACGCGCCCACGCTGGTTGCCGAGCTGAACAAGGGGGAAATTCTGAGTTACCAGCTCGACGCCTCCGACTTCGGGTTGACCCCTTATCACCAGGACGCGCTGGCAGGCGGTACGCCTGAAGAAAACCGTGACATTCTCACGCGCTTATTACAAGGTAAAGGTGAGGCCGCACATGAGGCCGCCGTTGCGGCTAACGTCTCTATGTTAATGCGTTTACACGGCGAGGAAGACCTCAAGGCCAACGCACAAAAAGTTCTGGACGTACTGCGCTCTGGCGCAGCTTACGATCGCGTTACCGCACTTGCGGCAAGAGGGTAAACAATGCAGACCGTTTTAGCGAAAATCATTGCCGATAAGGCCATCTGGGTGGAAGCCCGCAAGCAGCAACAGCCGCTGGCCAGTTTCCAGAACGAGGTGGTCCCGAGTACACGCCGTTTCTATGATGCCCTGCAGGGCGCGCGCACCGCGTTTATTCTTGAGTGCAAAAAAGCCTCCCCGTCCAAAGGCGTGATCCGCGACGATTTCGACCCGGCGAGAATTGCCGGTATCTACAAGCACCATGCGTCAGCCATTTCAGTGCTCACGGATGAGAAATATTTCCAGGGCAGCTTCGATTTTCTGCCCATCGTCAGCGGCATCGCCCCACAGCCAATATTGTGTAAAGACTTTATTATCGACGCCTATCAGATTTGGCTGGCACGTTTTTACCAGGCCGATGCCTGCCTGCTGATGCTCTCGGTGCTCAATGACGAACAGTATCGCCAGCTCGCTGCCGTGGCCCACAGCCTGAATATGGGCGTGTTAACCGAGGTCAGCAACGAAGAGGAGCTGGCGCGCGCCATCGGGCTGCAGGCCAAAGTGGTCGGCATTAACAACCGCGACCTGCGCGATCTGTCGATTGACCTCAACCGCACGCGCCAGCTTGCGCCGCGTCTGGGCGCGAGCGTCACGGTGATCAGCGAATCCGGGATTAACCGCTACGCTCAGGTGCGCGAGCTTAGCCACTTTGCTAACGGTTTCCTGATCGGTTCCGCGATGATGGAACACGACGATCTTAATGCGGCCGTGCGCCGCGTGCTGTTAGGTGAGAACAAAGTCTGCGGCTTGACCCGTGAAAAGGATGCGCAGGCCGCGTATGAAGCGGGCGCAATCTATGGCGGTCTGATCTTTGTTGATTCATCTCCTCGTGCAGTTAATGAGGAACAGGCGCGAAAGGTGATCGCGGCTGCCCCACTCAGCTATGTGGGCGTGTTTCGCAATGCGGAAATCAACGACATTGCGGCAAAAGTGGACGTGTTATCCCTGAGCGCAGTTCAACTGCATGGCGATGAAGATCAAGCGTATATCGATGCTCTGCGAAATGTTCTGGCGCCTCAGATTCAGATCTGGAAAGCGCAAAGCGTCGGTGACACCCTCCCCGCGCGTAATCTGGACCACGTTGATAAATACGTACTCGACAATGGCCAGGGCGGCACAGGCCAGCGTTTTGACTGGTCGCAGCTCAAGGGTGAAGCGCTGGACAACGTCCTGCTGGCGGGCGGATTAAGCCCGGATAACTGTGTAGAAGCCGCCAAAGCTGGCTGCGCAGGCCTCGATTTCAATTCAGGCGTAGAGTCTCAACCGGGTATCAAAGATGCCAGCAAGCTGGCCTCGGTATTTAAAACTCTGCGTGCATATTAAGGAACAGAAGATGACGACATTACTAAATCCGTATTTTGGTGAGTTCGGCGGTATGTACGTACCGCAAATCCTGATGCCCGCCCTGCGCCAGCTGGAAGAAGCCTTTGTAAGCGCACAGAAGGATCCGGCGTTTCAGGCTGAATTTACCGACCTGCTTAAAAACTACGCGGGCCGTCCCACGGCGTTAACTAAATGCCGTAACCTGACTGAGGGCAGCAAAACCACGCTGTATCTGAAGCGTGAAGACCTGCTGCACGGTGGCGCGCACAAAACCAACCAGGTATTGGGCCAGGCGCTGCTCGCTAAACGCATGGGCAAAACCGAAATCATCGCCGAAACCGGCGCGGGTCAGCACGGTGTGGCGTCGGCCCTCGCCAGCGCCCTGCTGGGGCTAAAATGCCGCATCTATATGGGGGCCAAAGACGTTGAACGTCAGTCACCAAACGTGTTCCGCATGCGTCTGATGGGTGCAGAGGTGATCCCGGTGCACAGCGGTTCCGCAACGCTTAAAGATGCCTGTAACGAAGCACTGCGTGACTGGTCCGGAAGCTACGACTCCGCACACTACATGCTCGGAACTGCCGCAGGGCCGCACCCGTTCCCGACCATCGTGCGTGAATTCCAGCGTATGATCGGAGAAGAGACCAAAGCGCAGATCCTTGAAAAAGAGGGGCGCCTGCCGGATGCGGTTATCGCCTGTGTGGGCGGGGGATCTAACGCAATTGGCATGTTTGCCGACTTTATTGAGGACACCCAGGTTGGCCTGATTGGCGTGGAGCCTGCCGGGCACGGAATTGAATCCGGTGAACACGGCGCGCCGCTAAAGCATGGTCGCGTGGGTATTTACTTCGGCATGAAGTCGCCAATGATGCAGACAGATGAAGGTCAGATTGAGGAGTCCTACTCAATTTCTGCCGGCCTGGATTTCCCGTCAGTCGGCCCACAACACGCCCATCTCAACAGCACCGGCCGGGCAGAATATGTCTCCATTACCGATGACGAAGCGCTGGACGCGTTTAAGACGCTGTGCCGTCACGAAGGGATTATTCCGGCGCTGGAGTCATCGCATGCCCTGGCGCATGCGCTGAAAATGATTAAAGAAAATCCGGAAAAAGAGCAACTGCTGGTGGTTAATCTTTCCGGTCGCGGTGATAAAGATATCTTCACCGTTCATGACATTCTGAAAGCACGAGGGGAAATCTGATGGAACGCTATGAAAACGCATTTGCACAATTGCACGCACGCCAGGAAGGCGCGTTTGTTCCCTTCGTAACCCTGGGCGATCCGGGCCCGGAGCAGTCACTGAAAATCATCGACACCCTGATTGAAGCCGGGGCTGATGCGCTGGAGTTAGGTATTCCGTTCTCTGACCCGCTGGCGGACGGTCCTACCATTCAGAATGCCACCCTGCGCGCGTTTGCGGCGGGCGTGACGCCGACCCAGTGTTTCGAGATGCTGGCTGCGATCCGTCAGAAGCACCCGACCATTCCGATTGGCCTGCTGATGTACGCCAACCTGGTCTTCAGCCGGGGTATTGATGCGTTTTATGCCGAGTGTGCGCGTACAGGGGTTGATTCGGTGCTGGTGGCCGACGTGCCGGTTGAAGAGTCTGCCCCTTTCCGGCAGGCGGCAATGCGACACAACGTGGCGCCGATTTTTATCTGCCCACCCAATGCGGATGATGCACTGCTGCGCCAGATTGCCTCCTACGGTCGAGGGTATACCTACCTTCTGTCTCGTGCGGGCGTGACGGGCGCGGAAAACAAAGCGGCGCTTCCGCTGCATCATTTGGTTGAGAAACTGGCCGAGTATCATGCCGCGCCTGCGCTGCAAGGCTTTGGCATCTCCTCTCCCGAGCAGGTCGCTGCGGCTATTGATGCGAAAGCGGCCGGTGCGATTTCCGGCTCGGCTATTGTCAATATCATTGAGAAGAACGTTGATAAACCTGCACAAATGCTGGCTGACCTGAGAGCGTTCGTGACCGTAATGAAAGCGGCGACGCGTAAAGCGTAATCAATCTGACCGTCTGGTACGCTCACCAGACGGTTCTTCCCCTTTTACGCTGTCGGCGTATGCAATCTTCCCTAAAATAACCGTTTAAAAGGAGTAGCCTGACCTCGCGGATAATTCCAACTTTCCGCCGTCCAATGGCGACGAGGCCAGTGGCGCGGGATGATATAGATATCAGTGAGTTGGTAATTAGCTGTAAGTGCTTAATCAGGTTGTTCTTACAGGCCACTGTTGATCTGCGCTTTACCGCCAGATTTATGCCCCCCCCTTGCAGATGCAAATCAGTTCCGGGGCCGCGCTGGCGTTCGGCGAGCGGCACGGTTTAATGACAAAGGTCATAAAAAAGGGAGGTATTGTGCAGAAATGTTTGGCAAAGGTTTTGGAGTAACAAAAAAAATTATATATTCCTGGCCGTTAAATTCACACACCTTCTGAGTTCAGAGGCATCGTCATGACATGGCACCCTTTCAAGCAGACTTACCTGATTAAGTTCTGGTCACCCGTTCCGGCAGTCATCGCTACGGGGATCCTGTCCACTTACTATTTTGGCATTACCGGCACCTTCTGGGCCGTCACCGGCGAATTCACCCGCTGGGGTGGTCAGCTTTTGCAGCTGGCAGGCGTGCATACTGAAGAGTGGGGTTATTTTAAGCTTATTCATTTAGACGGCACGCCGCTGACCCGCATCGACGGGATGATGATTATCGGTATGTTCGGCGGTTGTTTCGCTGCCGCGCTGTGGGCGAACAACGTTAAGCTGAGAATGCCCAAAAGCCGTATACGCATTATCCAGGCCGTGGCGGGCGGCATCATAGCCGGGTTTGGCGCGCGCCTGGCGATGGGCTGTAACCTTGCCGCTTTCTTTACCGGCATTCCGCAGTTTTCGTTGCACGCATGGTTCTTTGCCGTCGCCACCGCCATTGGCTCTTACTTTGGCGCCAGATTCACGCTGCTGCCGCTGTTCCGGATTCCGGTTAAGGTGGTTAAAGTTAGCGCGGCATCACCACTGACACAAAAACCGGCCCAGGCTCGTCGCCGTTTTCGCTTGGGTATGCTGGTCTTTTTCGCCATGATCGCGTGGGCGATTTGTACCGCGCTGAACCAGCCCAAACTGGGGTTAGCAATGTTGTTTGGCGTCGGCTTTGGCCTGCTTATCGAACGCGCGCAAATCTGCTTTACCTCTGCGTTTCGCGATATGTGGATAACCGGGCGTACCATGATGGCAAAAGCCATTATCGCGGGCATGGCCGCCAGTGCGATCGGCATCTTTAGCTACGTGCAGCTTGGCGTTGAGCCAAAAATCATGTGGGCGGGCCCGAATGCGGTGATTGGCGGGCTGCTGTTTGGTTTCGGCATTGTGCTGGCGGGTGGTTGCGAAACGGGCTGGATGTATCGCGCCGTGGAAGGACAGGTACATTACTGGTGGGTCGGGCTCGGGAACGTGATTGGCTCGACGATCCTTGCGTACTACTGGGACGATTTATCTCCCGCACTGGCTACCAACTGGGACAAGATCAACCTGCTGAACAGCTTCGGTCCGCTCGGAGGTCTGCTGGTTACCTACGCCCTGCTATTGGTCGCATTTTTACTGGTTATAGCACAAGAGAAACGTTTCTTTCGCCGTGCCGCTGTCAAATCTGAACGCCAGGAGTATACCGCATGAAAGAGATTGTGCCTGACTATCGTCTTGATATGGTAGGCGAACCCTGCCCTTACCCGGCCGTTGCCACGCTTGAAGCGCTGCCTCAGCTCAAAAAAGGCGAGATTCTGGAAGTGGTGAGCGATTGCCCGCAGTCGATAAATACTATTCCGCTGGATGCGGAGAATCACGGGTATAGCGTACTGGATATTCAGCAGGATGGGCCAACTATTCGCTATCTTATCCAGAAGTAACATTATCCCTTAAACACAAGAAAACTGGCCGTCGCGCGCGGCCAGTTTTCCGGGCCCTGTCAGAAACGATAGCCCGCCGAGAACATAAATACCCACGGATCCAGACGGGTACTGATGCTCTGCTGCTCGCCGCCCGCCTTAAAGCGCACGTCGGTGTCAATATCCATATACCAGACCGAGGCGTTGATTAACCAGTCGCGGTTGATCAGATAATCCAGACCAACCTGCCCCGCCATCCCCCAGGAGTCTTTGAGACTGAGATCGGATAACCCTGCCGCTTTACCGGTATCATTAAATTTCTCATCGAAGAACGTGGTGTAGTTTACGCCAGCACCGATATAGGGGCGTACCTTGCTGCTGGAATCACCAAAGTACCATTGAGCCATCAGCGTTGGCGGTAAATGGTGTACCGTGGCGATATCCCCGGTCGGCCCCAGGCCAACGCGATGACGGAAAGGCGTCGCCGCCAGAAGCTCAATACCCAGATTGTCCGTCGCCATGTAACTAAACGTTAACCCAAGCTGGGTATTGTTACTGACGTTAAAACCGCCCATTCCCAGCACGCTATCGGAGCCTTCAGTAGGTCGAACCGTTGCCGTACCGGCACGAATAAAGAACTCCCCTGCTTCATGCGCGTAAGCGCCACCAGAAATACTGCTCAAGATAAGGGCTGCCACCGCTAATTTTTTCATATCCGCTCCATCGTTGTGGTTTTGATAGCGGGGGCAATATACTCACAAATGGGCAATAAGTGATCTAACAGAGATCACATAAAAACCAGTAAGTTAACATTCATTGATCTGGGTTAATTTTTGTAAGCGAAACACAGGACATCAGCTTGTATCTGGATCAATTTCTCAATCGCGCGGACGATCAACCCGGCTTTACAAAGATATGCTTTTCCATACAAGCCTTGATGCTGCCACGGCAGCGTTATCCGGTGTACAATTACCGGCTTATTAACACCTGCAATACTCAAGGAGAGTGCATGTCTATCACGGCGAAGTCTGTCTACCGTGACACGGGAAATTTTTTCCGCAATCAGTTCATTACCTTTTTACTGATCGCGTTGCTATGCGCCTTCATCACGGTGGTGCTAGGTCATGCCTTCTCACCCAATGAAGAGCAGATTGCCACCCTGAGCCAGGGCGACCACCTTGCAGGTAGCGCCGGGTTATTTGAACTGGTGCAGAACATGACGCCGGAGCAGCAACAGATTCTGCTGCGAGCCTCTGCGGCATCGACCTTTTCAGGCCTGATCGGTAATGCTGTTCTGGCAGGCGGCATTCTGCTGATGATCCAGCTCATTTCTGCTGGTCATCGTGTGAGTGCCTTACGTGCCATCGGGGCCAGCGCTCCCGTACTGCCAAAGCTGTTTATCCTCATCTTTTTAACCACTTTGCTGGTACAAATGGGGATTATGCTGGTTGTGGTGCCGGGTGTATTACTGGCTATCGTGCTCTCCTTCGCCCCGATCATGGTTGTTCAGGACAAAATGGGCATTTTCACCGCGATGCGCAGCAGTATGCGACTGGCGTGGGCGAATATGCGCCTGGTCGCCCCCGCCGTGATTGGCTGGCTGCTTGCTAAAACGCTCCTGCTGCTGTTTGCGCCAAACTTTGCCGTGTTGACGCCGAATGTCGGCGCGGTGGTGGCCAATACGCTGAGCAACCTGATTTCAGCGGTTCTGCTGGTTTATCTGTTCCGCCTGTACATGCTAATTCGTCAGTAATCCTGCAGGTGGGGGCATCGCTGCGCCCATCCGCACTCAAAATGGAATCACAGAATGAAGCAGTTTCTTGATTTTTTACCGCTCGTGGTCTTTTTTGCGTTTTATAAGCTGTATGACATTTATGCCGCCACGATGGCGTTAATCGTCGCGACGGCCATCGTGCTGATCTACAGCTGGGTCCGCTATCGTAAAGTCGAAAAAATGGCGCTGATTACGTTCGCCCTGGTGGCGGTATTCGGTGGGTTGACCCTGTTCTTCCACAATGATGAATTCATCAAGTGGAAGGTCACCGTGATTTACGGTCTGTTTGCTGGTGCATTGCTTATTAGCCAGTGGGTGATGAAAAAACCGCTGATCCAGCGCATGTTGGGCAAAGAGCTGACGCTGCCGCAGGCGGTGTGGTCTCGCCTGAATATCGCCTGGGCCGTGTTCTTTATCCTGTGTGGCCTGGCGAACATCTATATTGCGTTCTGGCTACCGCAGAATATCTGGGTCAACTTTAAAGTTTTCGGCCTGACGGCGCTGACCCTGATCTTCACGCTGTTGAGCGGCGTGTATATCTATCGACACATGCCGCAGGATGAAAAACAGTAAGCCTTTCCGGCCAGATCGCCCTGCGTTCTGGCCTTTTCACCTCTTTTCACATTTTCCCATCGTCTCTGCAAAAATGTCTGAATCATGAAGATTTTGTGAAGATTGCCTTCACTTTATTGTAATGAGAATCACTATCATTAATATTCTTCATCGCATTTTAACAAATGGAAATGAGTTGATGAATAACATAATAAGATTCGCCCCCGCTTCACTTACGTTGGCCATTCTTGCGGCATTAAGCCACAGCACGCACGCAGCGGAAGAAACGCTTGCTGATGGCGAAACCATGGTTGTTCAGGCAACGGCCGAAGAGGCCCTTAAACAGCAGCCTGGCGTATCCGTCATTACGGCTAAAGACATCGAAAAAGATCCCCCGGTTAACGATCTTTCCGACATCATTCGCAAAATGCCTGGCGTAAACCTGACCGGTAACAGCGCAACCGGTAACCGGGGCAATAATCGCCAGATCGACATTCGTGGCATGGGCCCGGAAAATACCCTTATTTTGATTGATGGCGTTCCGGTGACATCCCGCAACGCGGTCCGCTATAGCTGGCGTGGCGAGCGTGATACCCGTGGTGATAGCAACTGGGTCCCGCCTGAGATGGTCGAGCGTATTGAGGTTCTTCGTGGCCCTGCGGCGGCACGATATGGTTCCGGCGCGGCGGGTGGTGTCGTCAACATCATCACCAAACGTCCCACCAATGAGTGGCACGGCTCACTTTCGCTGTACACTAATCAGCCCGAAAACGATAAAGAGGGTGCGACCAACCGTGCCAACTTTGATATTAATGGCCCACTGGCGGGCGACGCGCTGACCATGCGTCTTTACGGAAATATCAACAAAACCGATGCCGATGCGCAGGACATTAACACGGCGCAAAACGGCTCTTACGCCGCAGGTCGTGAGGGCGTACGTAATAAAGATATTAATACCCTGCTCTCGTGGAAGCTCACGCCGCAGCAAATTGTCGATTTTGATTATGCCTACAGCCGTCAGGGTAATATCTACGCAGGCGATACCCAGTACAGCAATAGTAACGTCAGTCCTGACGGGCTGGTCTCATCACTCTACGGCCATGAAACGAACCGTATGTACCGTCAGTCTTACGGTTTGACGCACAACGGCATCTGGGACTGGGGACAATCCAAATTCGGCGTCTATTACGAAAAAACCAACAACACCCGTCTGGAGGAAGGCTCCACAGGGAGAGTTGAGGGGATGATTAACAGCGACAAGTATGACACCAGCCGGCTCCACTCTTACCGGAGTACGGGAGAGCTGAATATTCCGCTGTTCTGGCTGGTTGATCAGACCCTCACGCTTGGCGCGGAGTGGAATCGCGACGAGTTAAACGATCCGGCCTCAATGCAGGCAACCAATGCGTCAGGCGACATCATAAACGGGGTTTCCGGCACTGCGTCCGAGCGGAACAGCAAAAATAGCGCAGACCTCACCGGTATCTATCTTGAAGATAATATTGAAGCCCGTCAGGGCACTAACCTCATCCCGGGGATCCGTTTCGACTACCATAATCAGTTTGGCAGTAACTGGAGCCCAAGCCTTAACGTCTCTCAGGATCTTGGGGAGATGTTCAAGGTTAAAGCCGGTATCGCGCGGGTGTTTAAAGCGCCAAACCTGTACCAGTCCAGCGAGGGTTATCTGCTTTCAACCCGTGGCAATGGCTGCCCAAACACCATCGCTACCGGCAGTTGCTATTTGCTGGGTAATCCGGATCTTGACCCGGAAGTGAGCGTCAATAAAGAGATCGGCCTGGCGTTTGCGCTTGATGGCTATGAGGCGGGAATAACGTGGTTCCGCAATGATTACAAAAATAAGATCGTCGCGGGCACCAATGTGTTGGGCAACACCAGCAGCGGCGCGAACATCCTGCAGTGGGAAAATGGCGGAAAAGCCGTGGTTGAAGGGCTGGAAGGTAACCTGACCGTACCGGTTATCCGCGATACCCTGACCTGGCGCACCAACGCAACCTATATGATCCAGTCGGAGAATAAAGACACCGGTAATCCGTTGTCCATTATCCCGAAATACACCGTGAATACGATGCTCGACTGGGAGGTCAACAGCAAGTTTTCTGCCAACGTAAACTGGACGCTGTATGGCCGTCAGAAGCCGCGAGAATATT
The DNA here is from genome assembly GCF_918797525.1 of unidentified bacterial endosymbiont. Taxonomy (NCBI): domain Bacteria; species unidentified bacterial endosymbiont. Next base: position 2,753,118 of record NZ_OU963893.1, read on the forward strand.
CGGAAACGCGTAACGAAACAGGTGTGATGTCAGAGCGAGAAGTGGGTGCGTATTCCATCGTCGGCATTGGCAGCAACTATCAACTGACGAAGAGCCTGCGCCTCAATGCCGGTATCAGCAACCTCTTTGATAAGCAGATTTACCGTGAAAACGACGGCGCCTCGACCTATAACGAACCGGGCCGGGCCTATTACGCTGGCGTAACGCTCTCCTTTTGAGCCTAAGTGCCCGCTATGCGGGCGCTTTCCACTATTCTCACCGGCTGAAAATCATAGTAGCATCCCGCCTGAAGTCTTCAGTTACGAGTTAAAATAATGACAACAAACGACGCCCCTCAGGGCGAACTGGTATTACGCACACTGGCAATGCCCGCTGACACCAATGCCAATGGCGATATTTTTGGCGGCTGGTTGATGTCGCAGATGGATATGGGCGGTGCCATTCTGGCGAAAGAGATAGCACATGGCCGCGTGGTAACCGTCCGGGTAGATGGAATGACCTTCCTGCGTCCGGTAGCGGTGGGTGATGTGGTCTGCTGCTATGCGCGCTGTGTCAAACGCGGCAATACGTCGATTTCCATCAATATTGAAGTGTGGGTGAAGAAGGTCTCTTCTGAACCCATCGGCCAGCGTTATAAAGCCACGGAAGCGTTGTTCATCTATGTGGCGGTCGATAACGTGGGTAAGCCGCGTCAGCTTCCTGAGACGTGATCCTCTGTCGTAAAAAAGCCTCCATGCGGAGGCTTCATTCATTCCATCTGTGCCCCGCCGTTGAGGCGGAAAACAATATTCACTATCAGCCCGTTGCCTGGCTTACCGGCTTCATAACGCCATTTGCGCATCGCAGATTTCACCTCGCGCTCGAACATATTTGAAGGCTGAGCCGATAGCACTTCAACGTTTTCCACGCGTCCCTCCGACGTGACGTCAAATTTCACCCGTACGCGGCCTTCAATACGTAGCGCCTGAGCACGCGCCGGATAGATTGGTTGGTTACGGCTGAGCGCACGTGGCCCAGCAGGCGCGGTAACTGTCGGCTTCGCGACCGTCGCCGCGTTATTCATTAACGGGCGAGAAGGCGCTGCGTTGTCAGCAGTTTGCATGGCGCGTGGTTCAACCGGACGCGTTTCACGTTTCGGACGCTCCTCGACTTTTTTCACCGGTTTTGGCTTAGGCTTAGGTTTAGGCTTAGGTTTGTGGATCACCACCGGGGCCTCTTTGGGAGATTCCGGAATCGGCTCGGGTTCTGGCTCAGGCTCAGCAACTGGCTGTGGCGGCGGAGGTGCAACCTGCGGCGGCTCAAGATCCGATGGCGATACCATGGTCACAGAAATTGGCTGCGCGGGCGCGGGCGTTTCAATAACCTGATGAACCGAGGTATAGAGCAAACCCGCCACAACAGCACCGTGAATAACGACAGAAAGCAGCGTCGGCCAGGGAAAGCGGCGAGGAAAATCAAGGGTCATCGAAGTCATAATCATCAACGTTAAAAAACCGAGCCCTGATTTTAAATGCAAATAGCAATCATAATCAATAAGACACTTTGTTCTGACGCAATTAAAGCGCAAGAGAGACCAAAAAAGTGGCTGTCAGATCAGGGTTTTAACAATGATTATATCTTTACATTGCAGTCATTTCTGCTTTCACATAACGTAAATGACACTTTTAACGGTTAAGGAGCTTCACCGTGCTTTACGTGATTTATTCTGAAGATAACGCCGATTCCCTTGATAAACGCCTTTCAGTTCGGGCTGCCCATCTGGCCCGCCTGCAGTTGTTGCAGGATGAAGGCCGACTGCTGACGGCTGGCCCCATGCCTGCGGTAGACAGTAACGATCCGGGCGCTGCAGGTTTTTCTGGCTCCACGGTAATTGCAGAATTTGAATCTCTGGAAACGGCGCAGTCGTGGGCCGACGCGGACCCCTACGTTGCGGCAGGCGTGTACGCAACAGTGACTGTTCGTCCGTATAAAAAAGTATTTTGAGGCACAATGGCTCCGCAAGGAGCCTCTTTGACAGGGCAATCACGTAGGCCTGAGGCGGGTAAACTGCTGCTCTGTAAGTAGACGCTCACGCCCTGAGCTAAATTCTCAGCATCGATCGCCAACTACCTACGATCCTGTTGTTCATCGCCACTGTTTTTACGGCCCTGATAAAGGGCTTACTAACCTGACGGTTAGTGTTAATTTCATGCAGGATGAATGTCAACCGACCGAAACGCTGAATAAATCGCCGTTACTATTTTCCCGCTTTTCGAAACATAGCAGGCAGCGTTCTCACGATGCTACGGCTGAGACTGGTGTCTGATTTTGCCTTCTCCAGCTCTACCGTCGTTTGGCCTTTTTCGAGGATAAAGTTTCTTTCCGTTTTCGATAACGCGTCAATGGATAATTTTAAGCCTTCGGGGTTGTTGGTGATAAATGAAAACTCTACGGCTGCGAGCTTTGACTCTACGTTAGTGAGTTCATTTTGAAAATATTTTATCTCTGACAAACCATCCCGATAGAGGCGTAAGAAGAAATAGGCAAAAACTTCAATAAATAAAACCAGCGAAACCCGGGGAACAACGGGAAGAATTAAATTTTTTAAGAATTTACCATTTGAGCACTCCTGACAGGCGAGTTGCTTTAATAAATCTGATGTTGTCACCATCGACACGGTTGACCACAATAAATATAACCCTCCTGCAGTAATCGACATGCCGATAAGGAGATTGATATTTGATCGAAGTCTTAGATCGGCAATTTCCCTTCTTAACCTCATGACGATATCTTTCGATGACTGGACTAATTTTTCAAAGCCCAGGCTCTCTTTGATATTTTCCCGAAGCGTGTGCGCCTGGTGCTCGAAAATGGTTTTGATGGCCTCTTCGCTGGTCTGAGCTACGGCACCCTCTATAATCGCCTTTCGCTCTTCCTCGCTGAGTCCTTTATTTGATTGTTCAACTTCAACCTTTCTTTTCAATTCTGCAATTAATGCTGTATTGAACTGCCGCTGTAACGCCAACTCCCGGATAGTTTTCTCTAATTCAGGTGAGTCGTATCTTTCCGGAGCCTCTTTGGCTCCGGACTGTAAATATATAAATGAGAAAGAAACCACGGATATAAAGAGAAACAGGATGGGCAAAGAGGATCTCGCCAGGTTTACGCTCAGAACATAACTAAAATAATAATTAAATGTTTCTGAAGCAAATGAGAGTAGCGCAAACAGACCACTCAAAAACCCAAAGATCATTAATAAACGTTTATTTAAAAAAATCCGGCAATATAATTTTAAGAGTTTATGCATAAGACCATCGCTTATGTGAAATTAACAGGGCAAAAACATCCTACTCGCAGATGGAAATAGATGATATTTTATCTTATATTTTACCGAACCTGTAGTTATTAAACAAAGAAATAAAGGGAATTTTGCTGTCCCATTATATACCCATAAGACACATATTTAGACTCATGCGACGTAAGGGCCTGGTTGCGTCACTGCCACCGTTGGCGAACGTTGAATACTGATTAATGCAGAAAGCCCGTCGTTTACTCGCCGCACCTGAGAGCGCCTTTATGACTCATCCTGCTTCAGGCGCGACTCATAACGCGGAACACGTGGTCGATTCAGTAAATCATTTGCTTAAAGAACGACGACACGACGCCGCAAGGCTTTACCCGCCACGCTAGCCCTGGCTGGCAATGAATAAAAACATCGCAGAAGTAACATAAAAAACCGACAATCTTTGATGCCGGTTTCGTGGCCGCTCAGTCTGAGCTGATATAGCGAAAATGTGACAACTCGGAGTCATGAAGCTTATCAGCCGAACAACACCGCTGCCCCTTGCTCAATGCAGCGATGCCAGTCTCGCCGCAAACCCTACAAAAAGCAGCCCTATCAACCCATTACCCAGTGTTGCCAGTTTCTTTTTGGTTTTCAGGTAACGCGTAACAAATGCCCCAGAGAAAATCAGGAAGCTCATATACATAAAGCTAATTAGCTCAAGCGTGGTGGCGAGGATCAGAAAAGAGGTGCCGGTATTTTCCGCGCGCACATCAATAAACTGTACGAAGAACGAAACGTAAAACAGGATCGCTTTTGGGTTCGTCAGGCTCAACACCAGTGAACGCTTCATGATCATGCTGGCCGGTTCGGTTCCGTTCGCGTGCGCGCTACTCTGGCGAGTGATAACCGACCACAGCATTTTCCCGCCCAGCCATAGCAGATAGAATGCCCCTAAATAGCGGACGATATTAAATAAGACAGGCGTAGTCTGGATTAACGCGGCTACACCCGCCCAGGCCAGGAACATGAGTACCGCATCACCGATGAACACACCACTCGCGGCCAGGTAGCCTTTTTTAACACCATGGCCAATCCCGGTTTTTAGCACAAACAGGGTATTTGGCCCAGGCACCAGTACGATAAAAAACGCGCCGACAACATAGGTCCAAAAATTCAGTACACCAAATTCCGCAAACACGTCTCCTCCTTTTAGTGAAATAACTGCAGTAGCCCTTTAACGAGGTCACCCGCCAATGTGGATAAAGAGGACAGCCCTAAGTTTTCCCTAAGCGCATCCACTGTTAATAGCACAATAAATATCCAAAGGTATGGATTCATTTTCGGTAAAATTCATATCATCAGGAGGCGACATTCTAGCGCGGAATCAGTGTGGGGGAGAGTGCGAAAGTTGATAGCCTTAAAATATACAATGGGCACCTTACGGTGCCCTAATGTTTTTCAGAAGTCCTGGACCGCGAACAACAACGCGTTACGGTGTCTGTTAAGGCTACACTTTCTGATGGCGTGTATACGCATATTGCGGCGGGATTGTGCTTCCAGCCAACGAGCCTTACGACGGCTCACCTGTCGCAACATGCGCCAGCGCCCTACTTCTGTTCTACTGCGCTTCATGTTTACAACTCATTCTCTGACAGAGCCCTCATTATAAACCCAACCCAGCGGCACACCAGCGCTTTTATCTGGCGTTTTTATTTGCCAGATGATTCCTGATGCGTACACTCTTAACAATACGCTTTCAAAAGGATTTTTTAACCATGACAACCTTCTACACCGTGGTGAGTTGGCTGGTCATTCTGGGATACTGGCTAATCATCGCAGGTGTGACATTACGTATTCTGATGAAGCGCAGAGCTGTTCCCTCTGCCATGGCCTGGCTGCTCATTATCTACATCCTGCCGCTGGTGGGTATTATTGCCTATCTCTCTTTCGGTGAACTTCACCTGGGTAAGCGACGCGCCGAACGCGCCCGCGCCATGTGGCCATCGACGGCCAAATGGCTAAATGACCTTAAAGCCTGCAACCATATCTTTGCCGAGGAAAACAGTAGCGTCGCCTCTTCGCTCTTTAAGCTCTGCGAGCGTCGCCAGGGCATTGGCGGAGTGAAAGGCAACCAGCTTCAGTTACTGACCTCAACCGATGATGTTATGCAGGCGCTCATCCGCGATATTCAACTGGCACGCCATAATATCGAGATGGTGTTCTATATCTGGCAGCCCGGCGGGATGGCAGACCAGGTGGCAGAGTCGCTGATGGCCGCCGCGCGCCGCGGCATTCATTGCCGCCTGATGCTGGACTCCGCTGGCAGCGTCGCCTTTTTCCGCAGCCCCTGGGCGGGTATGATGCGCAATGCCGGTATCGAAGTGGTCGAGGCGCTAAAGGTTAATCTGCTGCGCGTATTTCTGCGACGCATGGACCTGCGTCAGCATCGTAAAATGATCTTGATTGACAACTATATTGCCTATACCGGCAGTATGAATATGGTGGATCCTCGCTTTTTTAAACAGGATTCCGGTGTTGGACAATGGGTTGATCTGATGGCGAGGATGGAAGGCCCCATCGCCACCTCTATGGGGATCGTCTACTCCTGCGACTGGGAAATAGAAACCGGTAAGCGGATCCTCCCGCCACCGCCTGATGGCAACATCATGCCGTTTGAAGAGGCCAGCGGTCATACCATCCACACTATCGCTTCAGGTCCGGGCTTTCCGGAAGATTTGATTCATCAGGCATTGCTCACCGCCGCCTACTCGGCGCGTGAATATCTAATAATGACCACGCCCTACTTCGTGCCAAGCGACGACCTGCTTCATGCTATCTGCACCGCCGCACAGCGTGGCGTGGATGTCAGCATCATTATGCCGCGCAAAAATGACTCGCTGTTGGTGGGATGGGCCAGCCGCGCGTTCTTTAGCGAACTGCTGGCGGCCGGGGTGAAAATTTACCAGTTTGAGGGCGGCCTGTTGCATACCAAGAGCGTGCTGGTCGACGGCGAGCTGAGCCTTGTCGGAACCGTTAACCTCGATATGCGCAGCCTGTGGCTTAATTTTGAAATCACGCTGGTCATTGACGACGCCGGATTCGGCGGCGATCTGGCGGCGGTACAGGACGATTATATCTCCCGCTCGCGTCTGCTTGACGCCCGGCTGTGGATGAAACGCCCTCTGTGGCAGAGAATTACCGAACGACTGTTTTACTTCTTTAGTCCGTTGCTGTAAAACGTGCCCAACGATGTTAAACAGGTAGTCATCATGGAAATGGATCTGAACAATCGCCTGACAGAAGACGAAACGCTTGAGCAGGCCTATGACATTTTTCTCGAACTGGCGGTTGATAACCTCGATCCGGCAGACGTGATCCTCTTCAACCTGCAGTTCGAGGAGCGCGGCGGTGCCGAACTGTTCGACCCTGCGGAAGACTGGGCTGAACACGTTGATTTCGATCTTAATCCTGATTTCTTTGCCGAAGTGGTCATTGGCCTGGCAGATGAAGACGGCGGTGAAATCAACGACATTTTCGCCCGCGTGTTGCTGTGTCGGGAAAAAGATCACAAGCTGTGCCATATTCTCTGGCGCGAATAATACTGAAGGCTGCGCATGCAGCCTCAGTCTGCTGACATCATGTCAGCCCTTGCGATTATAACGGGTCTACCTTCAGGCAGGAAACCGCATGGCGGAAACTGCCTTCCAGAACCGGTCGTGTTTTCGCGCACTCCGGTCCAGCCAGGGGACACCGCGTGCGGAATACGCAACCGGAAGGCGGGTTAATCGGCGACGGTAATTCCCCTTCCAGCAGTTGGATAGTTTTATTTTTCTCCAGATCGGGATCCGGAATGGGCACCGCGGACATCAGCGCTTTGGTATACGGGTGCAACGGATTGTGGTACACCTCATCATAGGTGCCCAGCTCAACGGCATGGCCCAGATACATGACCAGTACGCGGTCAGAGATGTGTTTAACCACCGCCAAATCGTGCGCGATGAAGATAAGTGACAGTCCCATCTCGCGCTGTAGTTTCTGCAGCAGGTTTACCACCTGCGCCTGAATTGAGACGTCCAGGGCCGATACCGGCTCATCACAGATGATCAGCTTCGGCTCCAGGATCAGCGCGCGCGCAATGCCAATACGCTGACACTGACCGCCGGAAAATTCGTGCGGATAACGGTTGATGAGGTTAGGCAGTAACCCCACTTTTAACATCATCGCCTTCACACGATCGCGCATTTCCTGACGCTTCATCTTCGGATGATACGTGCGCAACGGTTCGGCAATGATCTCACCAATAGTCATGCGCGGGTTCAACGACGCCAGCGGATCCTGGAAAATCATCTGGATATCGCTGCGTACGGCCCGCCACTCGTCTGGCTTCATGCCGAGTAAATCTCTCCCCAGCCACGCCACTTTTCCGTCGGTGGCTTTAACCAGACCAATAATGGCACGGGCAAAGGTCGATTTGCCACAGCCGGACTCACCCACCACGCCGAGCGTCTCCCCTTCATACAGACGCAGCGTGACGCCATCTACCGCCTTCAGCGTTTTCGGCGGCTGCCAGAACCACTGTTTACCGTCCTTAATATCAAAATGTACCTTCAGGTCGGCTATCTCAAGCAGCACATTTCTTTTTTCATCAGTCACGTTCATACCAGCGCCTCCAGCGGCTTAAAGCAGGCGCGCAGGCGGCCTGGAGCAAACGCCTCTAGCGGGGGAGCGCTATTACAGATGTCCATCGCATGCGGGCAGCGCGGCTGGAAAGGACAGCCTTTCGGCAGACGCAGCAGGTTTGGCGGGTTGCCTGGAATGGTTAACAGGGCTTCACCTTCTGCATCCAGACGCGGTACCGCATTAAGCAGGCCAATCGCGTATGGATGCGCAGGCTGGTAGAACACATCGCGCGCTTTACCGTATTCCATCGTACGGCCTGCATACATCACCAGCACTTTGTCACAGATACCGGCAACCACGCCGAGGTCATGGGTGATCATGATTATCGCCGTATTGAACTCACGTTTGAGCTCGTTCAGCAGGGTCATGATTTGCGCCTGTACGGTGACGTCCAGCGCGGTGGTCGGCTCATCCGCTATCAGCAATTTTGGCCGACACAGCAACGCCATGGCAATCATCACACGCTGACGCATGCCGCCGGAGAACTCGTGCGGGTACATGCGCATGCGCTTACGCGCTTCCGGCATTTTCACCGCATCCAGCATTTTAACCGACTCGTCAAAGGCTTCGGCTTTACCTAATCTTTTGTGCAGCATCAGCACTTCCATCAGCTGTTCGCCGACGCGCATGTATGGGTTTAGCGAGGTCATTGGATCCTGGAAAATCATCGAAATCTGCTCGGCGCGCAGCTTATTCAGCTCGTGCTCCGGCAGGTTGAGGATCTCGCGACCATTGAATTTCGCTGAGCCGCCGATCGTGCCGTTCGATGCCAGCAGGCCCATCAGCGCAAATGCCGTCTGGGATTTACCCGAGCCAGATTCACCGACAATCCCCAGCGTTTCCCCTGCGCGCAGGTTGAAGTTAAGATCGTTGACAGCGGTAACGCCCCCGTCTGGCGTGTTAAACGTCACGCGGAGGTCTTTAACATCCAGCAGAATATCGCCCTGCTGTTGCGCCTGTGGCGCAGTTGCCGTTTCAATAATGGTCATGGCGGCGCTCCTTAACGGTCTTTCGGGTCGAGGGCATCACGCAGGCCATCGCCGATAAAGTTGAAACAAAACAGGGTAACCACCAGGAAGCCCGCCGGATACAGCAGTAACCACGGGGAGACTTCCATCGAGTTTGCGCCATCGCTCAGCAATGCGCCCCAACTGCTCAGCGGCTCTTGTGTGCCCAGCCCCAGGAAGCTCAGGAAAGACTCAAACAAGATCATGCTCGGCACCAGCAGCGAGGCATACACCACCACCACGCCCAACACGTTCGGCACAATGTGGCGAACGACGATATTGCCGGTGGACACACCGCCAACCTGTGCCGCTTCGATAAACTCTTTACGTTTAAGACTTAGCGTTTGCCCGCGCACGATACGCGCCATATCCAGCCAGGAGACCATCCCGATGGCCACGAATATCAGCAGGATATTCTGACCAAAGAAGGTCACCAGCAGGATCACGAAGAACATGAACGGGAAAGAGTTGAGGATCTCCAGTAGTCGCATCATCACGGAGTCGACTTTGCCGCCCAGGTAACCAGAAAGTGAGCCGTAAAGCGTGCCGAGGATCACCGCCACCAGCGCGGCAGCAATGCCCACCATTAGCGAGATACGGCCACCAATCGCCACGCGAACTAACAGATCTCGCCCGGAGGAGTCGGTGCCAAAATAGTGTCCGGAGGCCATATCCGGCGCACTGGACATCATGCCCCAATCGGTATCAAAATAGGTGAACTGCGACAGCATCGGCGCCAGGGTCACAAACAGGGCGATAATCACCAGCACAATCAGGCTGGCGACGGCCGCTCGGTTGTGCATAAAGCGACGACGGGCGTCCTGCCAGAGGCTACGACCTTCGACTTCCAGTTTTTCACTGAAGTTTTCCAGCGCCTCGCTGTTTTTCTTACTCAACATCATGGCGTGCTCCAGCGTTAGTAACGGATTTTCGGGTCGATAACGGCATACAGCACATCGACCACGGCGTTAAAGAGAATGGTCAACGCACCGACCAGGATCGTCAGGCTCAGTACCAGCGAATAATCCCGGTTAAGGGCGCCGTTAACAAACAGTTGACCAATCCCCGGCAGGCCGTAAATCGTTTCAATAACCATAGAACCGGTAATGATGCCGACAAAGGCCGGGCCAAGGTAAGACAATACGGGCAACAGCGCGGGTTTCAATGCATGGCGGAGAATAATCCGGCGCATCGGCAGACCTTTAGCGCGCGCGGTACGGATAAAGTTGGAGTGCAGGACTTCAATCATCGAACCACGGGTGATACGCGCAATACTGGCGATATAGGCTAAAGATAAGGCCACCATTGGCAAAATCATGAACTTTAGTGCCCCACCGTTCCACCCGCCGCCGGGCAGCCATTTCAGCGTGATAGCAAATATCATCACCAGTAACGGCGCGACAACAAAACTGGGTATTACTACCCCGGTCATGGCCACCCCCATTACCGCATAATCCCATTTGGTATTTTGTTTCAAGGCGGCAATCACGCCAGCCGTGACGCCGAGAATGACGGCAAGGAAGAATGCCGCAGCACCTAATTTCGCCGAGACCGGAAAGCTGGATGCCAGCAGGTCATTAACTGAATAGTCTTTATATTTGAATGACGGTCCAAAGTCTCCGTGCGCCAGCTGCTTCAGATAACTGAAATATTGCGTGGAGATAGGATCGTTTAAGTGGTATTTCGCTTCGATATTGGCCATGACTTCTGGCGGCAGCGTACGTTCACCGGTAAATGGACTTCCCGGCGCAAGACGCATCATGAAGAATGAAATCGTTATAAGAATAAATAGCGTTGGAATCGCTTCGAGACAGCGACGCAGGATAAATTTCAACATTGCCCGTACCTTCTGGCGTGTGCCTGATGAATGTTACAAAATAGACACAGTGGGGCAAGCTGGCTTGCCCCACGTATTGCCATTAATGCTTGATAATATAAAGATTCTTAACGGAAATATTATCCAGTGGGTCTTTACCGGTATAGCCTCCTACCCACGGTTTCACCAGTCGGGCGTTGACGTAGTAGTAGACCGGGACAATCGCAGAGTCTTTATCGAGCTGCTGTTCTGATTTCGCGTACAGTTCGGCGCGCTGAGCGTCATCTGCCACTTTCAGGGTTTCGCCAATCAGCTTATCGAACGCCGGGCTTTTATAGTGAGCAGTGTTGTTTGAACTGTCACTGAGCATGGTGTTCAGGAAGGAGGTTGGTTCATTATAGTCCGCACACCAGCCAGCACGCGCCACGTCGAAGGTGCCCTGATGGCGTGTATCGAGGAAGGTTTTCCACTCCTGATTTTCCAGTTTCACGTTCGCGCCCAGGTTTTTCTTCCAGATTGACGCCACAGCGATTGCCAGTTTTTTATGCAGATCTGAGGTGTTGTACAGCAGGTTAAACGTCAGCGGCTTATCGGCGGTATATCCTGCTTCGGCCAGCAGTTTTTTTGCTTCCTGATTACGTTTTTCCTGGCTCCATTTGAACCACTCAGGTTCAACCAGTTTCATACCGTCGGTATAAGGCGGAGTGTAGCTGTAAGCCGGCAGGTCGCCCTGATTTTTGACTTTATTGACGATAATGTCACGATCCAGAGCCAGCTTCAGCGCGGTACGAACACGGACATCGTTGAACGGTGCTTTCTGGTTGTTAATTTCGTAATAGTAAGTGCATAAATACGGATCGACGTGAACTTCGTTCGGGATCTCTTTTTTCAGCTTCTGGAACAGTTCAATCGGCATGTTGTTATAGGTCATGTCGATTTCACCGCTGCGGTAGCGGTTGACGTCCGTCACTTCCGACGAAATTGGCAGGTAGGTCACCTGGTTAATCACGGTTTTCGCGTTATCCCAGTACTGCGGGTTACGCTCCAGAACCATACGTTCGTTGACCACCCAGCTTTTCAGCTTATAGGCGCCATTGGTTACGATATTGGCAGGCTGGGTCCATTTCTCACCAAATTTCTCAATCGCGGCTTTTGGAACTGGCGACACTGACTGGTGCACCAGGAGTTTATAGAAGTACGGAACGGGCTCGCTCAACGTAACTTCAAAGGTATTGGCATCAATGGCTTTAACACCGAGATCGGTGACAGGCTTTTTACCTGCGATGATGTCATCAATATTGGCAATATGCCCGTACTGCAAATAGCTCGCGTAGGGAGAGGCGGTATTGGGATCCGCCAGGCGCTGCCAGCTATAGACGAAATCTTCGGCGGTAACCGGAGTACCGTCAGACCATTTCGCATCTTTACGCAGATGGAAGGTCCAGACTTTGAAATCCTTGTTGTCCCATTTTTCTGCCACGCCCGGTGCCGGATGGCCGTCTACGTCAGTCACCAGCAAACCTTCGAACAGGTCACGGCTCACGTTAGACTCAGGAACACCTTCAATTTTATGCGGGTCGAGAGACTGCACTTCCGCGCCGTTATTACGTACTAGCGTTTGTTTTTCAGCCAGCTGAACCCCTGCCGGAACGTCTGCCGCCATTGCAACGTTGCCCGCGATTAGCGCAGTTAAAATCCCCGCCGCTACCAGACTTTTTTTGGTGATGATGGACATTGTGTTGATACTCCACTCATTATAATTACTGGCCTTCGCCAGTTGTGTAATCCCCTGTTAGGGCCTGTACAGCGCAGGAGTTTTTTTTGCTGCTGTCAGGTTCTTTTTTACTTCTTGCTATCACCGACTTCATTATTACTGACTGCTCGTTTGGCCGTCTTGCGTCGATTCTTTACGCACCACCCCTGTCTTAGGCGCGCATTTGATATCCGGGAAGAGAGCCACATGAAAATAATTCTCATCTTCTTGGTTTCTGCTGCAAAATATAAGGCCGGAAAGTACCAAATGGCGGTTTCGTGCGCCAATACATTTTGCAAATTTGTTAAGTAATTCTCTTTTATGGTGGGTGAAATTTCTCTGGAAGACACCCTGCCTGACATCAAAACCCAGATAAAACCCTTTAATTCAATACGATAGAGAAAAGCATCTCTATAAGCGCGTCGCTACGCTCTCGTCGACTGGTTTTGTACGAAAATTTAACATGTGATTATTATTTAGCACATTATTCTGGGGGAACGTTGAAATTACTAATAACATTTCAGTTATCTCTCAGCAAGCCCCAGTGTATCATGTGATTAAAATAACAGTGCGATTGCAGGATTTGTGTGCAGGTAAGATGCAATGAATTAACTAAATAGTTGAAATTTCAGATAAGAATATTATTAGAAGAATTTATTATGCCATGTGTGCATTTCAACTTTATTTATATGATTTGCTGATAATTACGTAAAAAAACGGAGCCGCTGGCTCCGCTCTTTCATATGAAACAATTAGTGCAATAGCCCGGGGAAAATGCTTTTAATGCCGGTCACAATAAATTCAATTCCCAGCGCCATTAAGAGCAGACCCATGATACGCGTGATGACGTTGATGCCCGTCTGCCCGAGTAAACGCACCAGCCAGGGAGCCATGCGAAATACACCCCAGCAGCAGAGCGCAAAAAGCGCGATGGCTACGGAGAAGCCAATCAGGTGCATCAGGCTATGGTAGCGCGTACCCCATACAATTGTGGAACTGATTGCACCCGGCCCGGCCATCAGCGGTAAAGCCAGTGGTACTACGCCAATGCTCTCCCGGACTGAGGTCTCTGACTTCTCCTGCTTGTTCTGTTTATCTTCACCTAATTTTCCGCTGATCATCGACATGGCAATAGTGACGACCAGGATCCCCCCCGCAATACGGAATGAATCGATAGAAATCCCAAATATCTGCAGGATGCCATCGCCTAAATACAAGGAGGTCAGCAAAATGATGGCCACAGAGAGGTTAGCCGTCAGATTGGTTTTATTCCTTGCCGCTGCTGTCTGGTAGCTGGTCATACTAATGAAGACAGGAATAATCCCTACCGGGTTAACCAGGGCAAACAGTCCGATAAAAAACTTAAAATATGTAGGGAAATCAAAAAGCGTTTGAATCACATTTCGCTCCGCGAATGAGCATGGGCCGGGAAAACAGTTATTATGATAAAACCGCGCTGAAGATACGCTTTTTGGCAGCATTCTTCACCAGAAATTTGCGCGAAATCGTATCAATATAAGATGTTAACCATTTGTAAGTTCCATAACAGCATCGCTTGCAATAGTTACGTAATTATTTAACAGTGGAATAATCTCTCTGAAATAACCCTGCTGAAAGGTATCAGCTTATGAGAAAATTGACGCAGATCATAATTTTCGTACTCAGAAGTGAGTAATCTTGATGACGCCCCCACAGGAAACCTATCAAAAAGGTATGATGCTAAGGTAAGGCTCTTTTAGTAAATTAGTGCGTTAGAGTACCCAGTAACCCTCTGTTTTATTGTGTGTTACGCAAGGACTAGTGGCTCTGACTATACTGACTCTCGTATCGAGCGCTGGTTTACTAATAGAGTTTAAACATTATCAGGAGAGCATTATGGCTGTTACCAACATCGCTGAACTGAACGCACTCGTCGAGCGCGTAAAAAAAGCCCAGCGTGAATATGCCAATTTCACCCAAGAACAGGTTGATAAAATCTTCCGCGCAGCCGCTCTGGCTGCTGCAGATGCTCGAATTCCTCTCGCTAAAATGGCCGTTGCCGAATCTGGTATGGGTATCATTGAAGATAAAGTGATTAAAAACCACTTCGCTTCAGAGTATATCTACAACGCCTATAAAGATGAGAAAACCTGTGGCGTGTTGTCTGAAGACCACACTTTCGGGACTATCACCATCGCAGAACCCATTGGCATCATTTGCGGTATTGTTCCGACCACTAACCCAACGTCAACGGCTATCTTCAAATCGCTCATCAGCCTGAAGACCCGTAACGCAATTATCTTCTCTCCGCATCCACGTGCGAAAGACGCAACCAATAAAGCGGCAGACATCGTGCTGCAGGCAGCTATCGCTGCGGGTGCGCCTAAAGATCTTATCGGCTGGATCGATCAACCTTCTGTAGAACTGTCCAACGCGCTGATGCACCATCCGGATATTAACCTTATTCTGGCAACCGGCGGTCCAGGTATGGTTAAAGCAGCATATAGCTCCGGTAAACCGGCAATCGGCGTAGGCGCTGGTAACACCCCTGTCGTGATTGATGAAACCGCAGATATCAAACGCGCTGTTGCTTCCGTACTGATGTCCAAGACCTTTGATAACGGCGTAATCTGTGCGTCTGAACAATCCGTTGTGGTTGTTGATTCCGTTTATGATGCGGTTCGCGAGCGTTTCGCCAACCACGGTGGCTACCTGCTGCAGGGCCAGGAACTGAAAGCCGTTCAGGATATCATCCTGAAGAATGGCGGGCTTAATGCCGCTATCGTTGGCCAGCCTGCCTATAAGATTGCTGAGCTTGCAGGCTTTACCGTTCCAGTAAGCACCAAAATCCTCATCGGCGAAGTTAACGTTGTCGATGAAAGCGAACCGTTTGCTCACGAAAAACTGTCTCCAACTCTGGCGATGTACCGTGCGAAAGATTTCAATGACGCGGTAGAAAAAGCCGAGAAACTGGTGGCTATGGGCGGTATCGGTCATACCTCTTGCCTGTACACTGACCAGGACAACCAGCCAGAACGTGTTGCTCACTTTGGTCAGATGATGAAAACAGCGCGTATCCTGATCAACACCCCGGCGTCTCAGGGGGGTATCGGTGACCTCTACAACTTTAAACTCGCGCCATCCCTGACTCTGGGTTGTGGTTCATGGGGTGGTAACTCCATCTCTGAAAACGTTGGTCCAAAACACCTGATCAACAAGAAAACCGTTGCTAAGCGAGCTGAAAACATGTTGTGGCACAAACTTCCGAAATCTATCTACTTCCGCCGTGGCTCTCTGCCAATCGCGCTGGATGAAGTGATTACCGACGGTCACAAACGTGCGCTCATCGTGACTGACCGTTTCCTGTTCAACAACGGC
This sequence comes from unidentified bacterial endosymbiont, assembly GCF_918797525.1. Lineage (NCBI taxonomy): Bacteria > unidentified bacterial endosymbiont. The sequence goes on from NZ_OU963893.1 coordinate 2,768,996, forward strand.
TATGCAGACCAGATCACTTCTGTTCTTAAAGCGGCTGGTGTAGAAACTGATGTCTTCTTCGAGGTTGAAGCTGACCCAACCCTGAGCGTTGTTCGCAAAGGCGCTGAACTGGCGAACGCCTTCAAACCAGACGTGATCATCGCCCTGGGCGGCGGTTCCCCAATGGATGCCGCTAAAATCATGTGGGTTATGTACGAGCATCCGGAAACGCACTTTGAAGAACTGGCGCTGCGCTTTATGGACATCCGTAAGCGTATCTATAAGTTCCCGAAAATGGGTGTGAAAGCAAAAATGGTTGCGATCACCACCACTTCCGGTACCGGTTCCGAAGTCACGCCGTTTGCGGTTGTTACCGATGATGCTACAGGTCAGAAATATCCACTGGCAGACTATGCGCTGACCCCAGACATGGCTGTGGTTGACGCTAACCTCGTGATGGACATGCCGAAGTCCCTGTGTGCTTTCGGTGGTCTGGATGCTGTAACGCACGCCCTGGAAGCCTACGTTTCTGTACTGGCTTCTGAGTTCTCCGACGGTCAGGCTCTGCAGGCACTGAAACTGCTGAAAGAAAACCTGCCAGCGTCCTACAATGAAGGGTCTAAAAACCCTGTAGCCCGTGAGCGTGTGCACAGTGCGGCAACTATCGCCGGTATCGCGTTTGCTAACGCCTTCCTGGGCGTTTGCCACTCTATGGCGCACAAACTGGGCTCTCAGTTCCACATTCCACACGGTCTGGCGAACGCCCTGTTGATCAGCAACGTTATCCGTTATAACGCTAACGATAACCCAACTAAACAGACTGCCTTCAGCCAGTACGACCGCCCTCAGGCACGTCGTCGTTACGCTGAAATTGCAGACCATCTGGGTCTGAGCGCGGCGGGTGATCGTACTGCGGCCAAGATTGAGAAACTGCTGGCATGGCTTGATAGCATCAAAGCTGAGCTGGGCATTCCTAAATCCATCCGCGAAGCAGGCGTTCAGGAAGCAGATTTCCTCGCCCACGTTGATAAGCTGTCTGAAGATGCATTCGATGACCAGTGTACAGGTGCTAACCCGCGCTATCCGCTGATCTCCGAGCTGAAACAGATCCTGCTGGATACCTACTACGGCCGCGAGTTTAAAGAAGGTGACGTTGCTGCCGTTAAAGTAGACGTACCGTTAACAAAAGCTGATAAAAAAGCGAAGAAAAGCGCTTAATTGACAGCCTGTTAAAAAACCCGCCATTGGCGGGTTTTTTTATATCATTACGTGTGAGTTGAGGAGATTCTGAAGGGCATTATTTACGGTTGTCATGTTGAATGCCCGCCAGTGAACCGACAACCAATGCTTCTTTATAGTGTTTGCGACAAACCGATACATAACGTTCATTCCCTCCTATTACCACCTGCTCGCCATCAGCGTAGGGTTTTCCGGACTGATCGAGGCGAAGCACCATACTGGCTTTACGGCCGCAGAAACAGATGGTTTTCAGTTCCACGAGCTTATCGGACCAGGCAAGCAAATACTGACTCCCGGCAAATAATTCCCCGCGAAAATCCGTGCGCAGTCCGTAGCACAGCACGGGAATATCAAGCTCATCCACAACCTCAGAAAGCGCATGAACCTGCTCACGGGTGAGGAACTGGCTCTCATCAACCAGGACGCAATGAACAGGCTGTGAAGCGTGTGTATCGCGCAGATCGCGCAACAGGTCGGTTTGCGGATTAAACAGCCGGGCTGGCGACGAGAGGCCTATCCGCGAGCTTACCTTACCGGCGCCATAGCGATCGTCAATTTCTGCCGTGTAAACCACGGTACGCATACCGCGCTCCTGGTAATTGTATGAGGATTGCAGCAACGCCGTGGATTTACCGGCATTCATTGCCGAGTAGTAGAAATAAAGTTGTGCCATTGGCCGTAAAACCCTAATCAATGTGTAATATTCCCAATGATTCATTGTACCATATTTTGTCTCGTCTTCAGCGACATACCGTACAGATTGTGTGGTTTAGAGAGTGGAACTCCCCCTTCCGGCTCACAAAAATAATCCGTTAAAACAGGGAGTAAACGCTTTCAGCGCCTCTTATAAGTTAAGCATTTCCTGAAACATAACACTTCTTTTTATACTGGAATCAGCGCTGATTAAAATTCACTATTTATTAACTATTACCGTCGGAGCCAGGGCTTTTATGGAGTAATACAAAAGGCTGATATTTGTCCTGCGCAACTATAATTCCTGCGCTAAATGTCACAAAAGAACATGTCACCAACGCGCCTAAGACCGGATGGGTGATAACAAGCGAGCCAGAAACAGGGTAAATTCTAAGAGAGCGTAATTAATAATAGTGGCCATTATTTGGTATTTTTTGAATTCCTTACATTCACACCTATTGCACAACTCAAATTATCGCTCTATTATTAGGACAACAAACCACCCCCATTATAAGTTTGAGATTACTACAATGAGCGAAGCACTTAAAATTCTGAACAATATCCGTACTCTTCGTGCGCAAGCGAGAGAATGCACCCTCGAAACGCTTGAAGAAATGCTGGAAAAATTAGAAGTTGTCGTTAATGAACGTCGCGAAGAAGAAAGCGCGGCGGCGGCTGAGGTTGAAGAACGTACTCGCAAACTACAGCAATATCGTGAAATGCTGATTGCGGACGGTATCGATCCTAACGAATTGCTGAACAGCATGGCTGCAGCTAAAACCGGCACCAAAGCTAAACGCGCTGCTCGTCCTGCTAAATATAGCTATGTTGACGAGAACGGCGAAACTAAAACCTGGACTGGCCAGGGTCGTACTCCTGCTGTTATCAAGAAAGCAATGGATGAGCAAGGCAAAAAGCTGGAAGATTTCCTGATTAAGGATTAATCCGAATCTATTTTCTAAAATCCCGCTTAATGCGGGATTTTTTATACCTGCAATTCACGCTAAACATCCACTTACACTTTGTCATGCTCCGACAATAACCTCTTTATGTTCCCTGACATTGCGAAGCCACGGTAGCATGCCAGGGACATAAAAAAACCGGTCAGCATACGCCGCACCGGTCTTGTTCAATTGACGCTCAGGTTATTTATTAATACCCATGCTGTCTTTAAGCCAGTCTTTAAATTCTTCACCCAGCGTGTTGTGGCGGATGCCATATTCCACAAATGCCTGCATATAACCCAATTTATTCCCGCAGTCATGGCTCTTGCCCTTCATATGGTAAGCCTCAACGGTTTCTTTCTCGATCAGCATATCAATGGCATCCGTCAACTGGATTTCATCGCCCGCGCCTGGAGGGGTCTTCGCCAACAATGGCCAGATTTCCGCGCTCAGGACATAACGACCGACAACCGCAAGGTTAGACGGCGCTACGTCGGCCTTAGGCTTCTCAACCACGCCAATCATCGGCACGCTCTCACCCGCTTGCAGCTTCACGCCTTTGCAGTCAACCACACCGTAGGCGGTCACGTCTGCAACCGGCTCAACCATAATCTGACTGCTGCCGGTATCGTCGAAGCGTTTAATCATCTCAGCCAGGTTATCCTGAGAGAGGTCGGATTCGAATTCGTCCAAAATAACGTCTGGCAGAATAACCGCGACAGGCTCGTCACCCACAACAGGATGTGCGCACAGCACAGCATGACCCAGGCCTTTTGCCAGACCCTGACGAACTTGCATAATAGTGACGTGCGGTGGACATATAGACTGAACTTCAGCTAAGAGCTGACGTTTAACACGCTTTTCCAGCATCGCTTCGAGTTCAAAACTGGTATCGAAATGGTTTTCGATTGAGTTTTTAGATGAATGCGTAACCAGCACAATTTCAGTAATGCCTGCAGCAATACATTCGTTAACGACGTACTGGATTAATGGCTTATCAACCAGAGGCAACATCTCTTTAGGGATTGCCTTAGTTGCGGGTAACATCCTGGTCCCCAATCCCGCTACCGGGATAACGGCCTTTCTGACTTTCGAATTTAGGGCAGCCATTGAAATTCTCCTGAGCTGTTCAAGTTTTGAACTTTTATGCATTTAATAACGCGTTAAGTATATCAGCCTTCCCCAACAGTCCGGGTCTGAAAAGAACGCGTTACCGATCAATTAAGACAAATACGCATGAATCTGGACCGGGATACTAGCATTCCAGGCAAAACACAGGAAAAGCATTCTCTCGAATAAAAGTTAACTGCTTATTCCGTAGTCAACATTAAGCGTAACCGCCCACCGCCGCCCCAAATTTGGCACTGCCAGGAGGAACAACGGTGGCTTATTTGATTAACATAAGCTGTTCCCAATGTGCCAAGCGGTACACCGTTGCTCACCTGAATATTATGTTCTCCAGTATTCAGGGTGGCATTCAGGCCTGCCGAAACGAGGATAAGATTTTTCAAATCACTATGGTAATAACCGACCAACAGCGGAAATTGCCCCGGTAAATTGGCCTGACGGAAAAGTTGGTTTACTTGCTTAAGTAACGTTCCTAACTCCGGCAATCTTTGTCCCTGGTGCGATAACTGTTCCTGCAACAGACCATTAAATAGCGCCCGAAGTAACAACGCGGCTAATACGCCGTTATCTCCTGCCCGAGTGACATCAAGACAATAAAAGGCCAGATCCGCATCAGACAATGGCGCTATATCGAGCACCAGTCCGGGCTGATCGGCTGCAACCAGCTGTCGATAATTTACTCGACACTGAGAAATATTTTGCTGAACCGGCGGCTGAAGCTCCTGTAACAACTTCGCCGCCGCGAAAGGATCGCTGACTAATGCATCCCAATCCTGGAAAAGACGTTCTTCTTCCTCGACGCGAGAATTAAACATATTAGGGTACAGGCAAGCTAATACTGTTTCGCGTAAACGGGTCAAATCTTTAACCGGCTTCAATAGAATATCCTGTACCCCCAGGCGCAAGGCTTTGGCAATATCCGCCATATGCTCTGTCGCGGAAATGACCAGAATGGGTAGCGGGTCACCTTCATTGCGCAAATGCTCCACAAGCTTGAGGCCATTCATCCTCGGCATCTCAAGATCGCAGATCATCAGATCGGGGGTAAAAACGGTCATTTTTTCCAGCGCGTCGATACCATCCACAGCGAGCGTTGTCATTGCGCCAAGTGAGGATAACCACGATTCCAGCAGCGAGCGGAAAACGGGCTCGTCTTCAACAATCAGTATGTGTTTTCCGGTCAATGGCTGCGTCATGGTTCCTCCTGTGGCTTACAGTTACTCAATAGTGGCATGCTATTGGTACTATCGCCTGTCAGATTTTGCTGAAGTAATCAAAAAGGATGCTCAACGTGCTGTTCGCACCAAGGGTAACAACTCGTCCATTTTCTTTTCGACGGCCAGAGAGCCTGCTGCGATGGCGGCCTCAGCCCGGTGGAAATCAAGGGTAGAAATTTGTGGACAATAGGGTTGAATAAGAATATCTGGCGGGTCACCCGCCATACGGTTGCGCTTAAGTCGGTTTTCAAGCACCTGAATGGAGGTGGTCATAATTTCCATTGCCGTAGGCGCACTCACCGAGCGACGCCCCATGCGTACGCGTAAACGTTCGTGCCAGGCCAGTTTCTCCCGCCCGGCATCGTCAGCATGCAGATTGACCGGCATAAGATCTTGTTGCATCAGGTGCGCATCATGTTGCAAATCGACGGCAATTACGATCTCTGCTCCCAACGCACGCGTCAGGGAGATAGGGACCGGATTGACCACTCCGCCATCAACAAGCCAGTAGCCGTTATGCGGGACAGGCGCCATTAACCCCGGTATGCTGCAGGAAGCGCGAACGGCAAGATGCAAATCGCCTTCGGTAAGCCAGAGTTCGCGTCCCGTACTGAGGTTGGTCGCGACGGCACCAAACGGCAACCGGCAATGGCTAAAATCGTTGAGAGGCATAATCTTGCTGAACTGATTGAAGACGCGTTCGCCACGCAGTAATCCTCCGCGCTGCCAGGAGAGATCCATCAACCGCAGGACATCCCAGTAGCTAAAGGAACGCACCCAGCCTTCAAGTTCCGCAAGCTTACCGCATGCGTAGGCAGACCCGACCAGCGAACCGATAGAACAGCCCGCAACAATATCAACGCTAATACCCATCTTATTCAAGGCATTAATCACGCCAATATGCGACCACCCCCGGGCTGAACCTGAGCCCAGCGCCAGTCCAATTTTCACTTTTCTCATTAGCCCTGCTTTACGTCCCCTGGATCCCGGCATAGCGTCAACGCAACGGCTCAGTTAACATAGTGCTACCCGAAGCGTTTTACGCCTTTATTTTTTGTTACAGGAAGAGAATCGTGTCTCAACTCTGCCCCTGTGGTAGCGCTCTGGAGTATAGCTTATGTTGCCAGCGATATCTCACTGGAGAACAGGTTGCACCAGACCCGTCACACCTTATGCATTCGCGGTATGCTGCTTTTGTGATCAAAGACGCAGACTACCTGATCAAAACCTGGCATCCATCCTGTCAGGCGGCCCAATTCAGGCAGGATATCGTCAGCGGATTCGCTAACACCGAGTGGCTCGGCCTCAGGGTCTATGACTCTGCACCAGGCAGTAGCGCTGATGAAGGTTACGTGAGCTTTGTTGCCCGATTTACAGACAACAATAAGCCCGGCGTGATTATCGAACGTTCCCGGTTCTTAAAGGAAAGTGGGCAGTGGTATTATATAGACGGTACGCGTCCTCAGTTTGGTCGTAACGATCCCTGCCCCTGTGGCTCAGGTAAAAAATTTAAAAAGTGTTGCGGGCAGTAATGCCTGATAACCCAGACTTCGCAAATACAAAAACAGGATTTCCCGGCGATGCAATCACTACAACGTAAAGTTCTGCGCACTATCTGTCCCGACCAGAAAGGGCTGATCGCACGAATTACCAACATTTGTTATAAGCATGAGCTGAATATCGTGCAGAACAACGAATTCGTTGACCACCGTACCGGCCGCTTTTTTATGCGTACCGAGCTGGAAGGCATTTTCAACGACAACACTCTGCTTGCCGATTTGGATAGTGCCTTGCCGGAAGGCTCAATTCGCGAACTGACACCCGCAGGCCGTCGTCGGGTGGTGATTCTTGTCACCAAGGAGGCACACTGCCTGGGCGATCTGTTAATGAAAGCCAACTACGGTGGGCTGGATGTTGAAATCGCCGCCGTTATTGGCAACCACGACACGCTGCGTAGCCTGGTCGAGCGTTTTGATATTCCCTTTGAACTGGTCAGCCACGAAGGCTATACCCGTGAAGAGCACGACGATATGATGGCGCAGGCCATTGAAGCGCACAGCCCGGACTACGTGGTTCTGGCGAAGTACATGCGCGTTTTGACGCCGTCCTTTGTGTCGCGTTTCCCTAATAAGATAATCAACATTCACCACTCCTTCCTGCCGGCCTTTATTGGCGCACGCCCTTATCATCAGGCGTATGAGCGTGGCGTTAAAATCATTGGCGCAACCGCGCACTATGTGAATGACAATCTGGATGAAGGCCCAATCATCATGCAGGACGTAATTCATGTGGATCACACCTACACGGCAGAAGATATGATGCGAGCCGGACGAGACGTTGAGAAAAACGTGCTTAGCCGGGCGCTGTATCAAGTGCTGGGACAGCGCGTGTTTGTCTACGGTAACAGAACGATTATTCTTTAATCGCCTGAAAATGCATTGGTTAGCTTTACGGCTTTACGCGTAAAAATCAGGCAACCAGTTTATTTTTAGTGTGGTAACGCTTTACAGGGGCGTGTCATTTGATATGATGCGCCCCGCTTCCAGCAGGAAGCAGGCCAGTAAAAGTATTACCCCGTGGTGGGGTTCCCGAGCGGCCAAAGGGAGCAGACTGTAAATCTGCCGTCATCGACTTCGAAGGTTCGAATCCTTCCCCCACCACCATCTCCAAGTTGTACCTCAAAATAAGCATTACCCCTGGTGGGGTTCCCGAGCGGCCAAAGGGAGCAGACTGTAAATCTGCCGTCATCGACTTCGAAGGTTCGAATCCTTCCCCCACCACCATCACTTCTCTGTTGCTTAAAATCCAGTTCCAGCACACTGCGTTCTTATCCTCCGGCATGGCGGCAGGATCCGGAATGAAACGCAAAAAAAACCCGCCACTACGCTGAGTCATCCCCAGTAATGTTTAAACAGAAGCAATAACGTTGTTTCGAAACGATTGAAGGCTTTCAGCGATGAGAGCCGGGGTCGTATGTCCCCCTCACCCCAGCCCTTTCGGGAGAGGGGGGCATCCGTGCAGGCATTATTTTGTGAAGATCCCTCAGCGCAAATGCGGGGCTTGAATCACAACACTACATTAGCGACGAGCGCGAACAATCTGGTATTTGCGCGTTAGATACTCCACCGGCGCGCTCCAGATGTGCACCAGACGGGAGAACGGGAACAGCACAAACAGGGTCATACCCAGCACCAGGTGCACCCGGTAGATGAATGCTACGCCGTCCAGATGCGCGGAGGCTCCGCCGTGGAAGGTCACGACAGACTGCGCCCACCCCACCAGCTTCATCATTTCGCTACCGTCCATATGCTGCGCAGAGAACGGAATAGTTAACAGGCCCAGCGCGCACTGCACCATGAGCAGAGAGAGGATCAGGATATCCGCACCGGTAGTCGTGGCACGCACCCGCGGACTAAACAGGCGACGTTTCAGCAGCAGTAACCCGCCAACCAGGCACAATACGCCGCTGGCGCCGCCCGCATACATCGCCATCTTCTGTTTCACTTCGATGGGCAGCCAGGCTTCGTACATCCAGTGCGGCGTAAGCATCCCGAGGAAATGCCCGGCAAAAATCCCCAGGATCCCGATGTGGAACAGGTTAGACGCCAGGTTCATCCCTTTGCGATCCAGCATCTGGCTGGAGGCAGCACGCCAGCTGTACTGACCATAGTCATAACGCAGCCAGCTTCCCACCAGGAACACGGCGCCCGCGATATACGGGTAGATGTCAAAGAAGAACATATTCAGGAAGTGCATTATTGCCGTCCTCCGTTGGAAATATTCAAATATTGCGGCGCAACGGCGCCGGCAAAACGACGCTTGTGTGCTGAGATTGCCGATTCGCCGCAGCTCTGGTCAGCAAAGAATTTCACCTGCTCTTCTTCCCAAACCGCATCCAGTGCCTGCGGGGTATCGTCCCGGGCTTCATCTGCAATCTTTTCCGCCACTTTTTCACTGTCGATGGCGGCTTTCGCCAGCTTGACCAGCAGATCGAACAGCACCGCGTAGCGGCTCTCGCGTTGCTGAAGACGTGCGCTGAGCAACGCCAGAATTGGCGCGATGTCCTGCAAACCACCCAGCGCCTCTTCTTTCGGCAACTGCGCCAGATACTCCAGATACAGCGGCAGGTGATCCGGCAGTTCGCGACTGTCGAGCTGTAAACCGTGCTGCTCGTACTGGGCCATCAGGTCGACCATCGCCTGACCACGATCGCGCGATTCACCGTGAACGTGTTCAAACAACAGCAGCGACGTCGCACGACCGCGATCAAAAAGCTGGCTGTAGTCTGACTGCACATCAAGCAGATCCCGCGCTAACAGCTCGCGCAGGAAAACGCTCAATGTCCGGGCATCGTCTTTATCCAGGTTTTCAGATGAGGCGAGTGCCTCAAAGAGCTCCTGTTGATGCTGCGCAAGCGCAGCATCCGGATACTCGAGCAGACGCGAAACAATGACGAGTTCAATCATTGGTGCGGCTCCGTTTTGCTGGTCACATCCATCGCATCGATGCGGCGGCTGTTGAACAGGTTGAATTTCGTGTCTGAACCCTGGCAACCGTCGCCAAAGGTAAAACCACATCCATTTTTTTCCGGGAAGGCATCACGCGCCTGCTCGCGGTGGCTACCCGGCACCACGAAACGGTCTTCGTAGTTAGCGATCGCCAGATAGCGGTACATTTCCTGCGCCTGCGCTTCAGTTAGCCCCACTTCTTCCAGCGCACGGGTATCTATCACCCCCTCGACGGTTTCAGTACGTTTGAAGTGGCGCATCGCCAGCATTCGTTTTAACGCCAGCAGTACCGGCTGGGTATCCCCTGCAGTCAGCAGATTCGCCAGATACTGAACCGGGATACGCAGGCTTTCCACGTCTGGCAAAATACCGTTGCTGCCGAGCTCGCCCGCATCAGCGGCAGACTGAATCGGAGACAGAGGCGGCACGTACCAGACCATCGGCAACGTGCGGTATTCCGGATGCAACGGCAGCGCCAGCTTCCAGTCCATCGCCATTTTATATACCGGAGACTGCTGTGCCGCGTCGATCACGCTCTGCGGTACACCGTCTTTCAGCGCCTGCTCAATCACGTTCGGATCGTTCGGATCGAGGAACACGTCAAGCTGACGCTGGTAGAGATCTTTTTCGTTCTCGGTGCTCGCTGCGGTTTCAATCGCATCCGCGTCGTACAGCAGCACGCCGAGGTAACGAATACGGCCTACGCAACTCTCGGAACAGACGGTTGGCATCCCGGCTTCGATACGCGGATAGCAGAAAATGCACTTCTCTGACTTACCGCTCTTCCAGTTGAAGTAGATTTTTTTGTATGGACAACCGGTAATGCACATCCGCCAGCCGCGGCACTTGTCCTGGTCGATCAGGACAATGCCATCTTCTTCCCGCTTGTAAATGGCGCCGCTCGGACAGGTCGCCACGCATGCCGGGTTGAGACAGTGTTCGCACAGGCGCGGCAGATACATCATGAAGGTATTTTCGAACTGGCCGTACATCGCCTTCTGCATATTGTCGAAGTTCTTGTCCTTCGACAGCTTTTCAAACTCGCCGCCCAAATCGTCTTCCCAGTTCGGGCCTTTCTCGATTTTGTCCATACGCTGCCCGGTGATCAGCGAGCGAGGCCGTGCAATTGGCTGATGCTTACCTTCCGGCGCGCTATGCAAGTTCTGGTAGTCGAAATCAAACGGCTCGTAGTAATCGTCGATGCCCGGCAAGTGCGGGTTGGCAAAGATTTTACCCAGCAGCATGGCGCGGTTACCCATGCGCGGCTGGAGTTTGCCGTTAATTTTGCGGATCCAGCCGCCCTTGTACTTCTCCTGGTCTTCCCAGTGGGTCGGGAAACCGGTGCCCGGCTTGGTTTCAACGTTATTGAACCACGCGTACTCCGTCCCTTCCCGGCTGGTCCAGACGTTTTTACAGGTGACTGAGCAGGTATGACAGCCGATGCACTTATCCAGATTCAGCACCATGCCGACTTGTGAACGAATTTTCATTTTACGCTCTCCTGTACCTGGTCATTACCTTCGCCGTCTAACCAGTTAATATTCTTCATCTTACGAACCACCACAAACTCATCGCGGTTTGAACCCACCGTGCCGTAGTAGTTAAAGCCGTAGGCCAACTGCGCATAGCCGCCGATCATGTGGGTTGGCTTCGGCGTAATCCGGGTGACCGAGTTGTGAATACCGCCGCGCTGTTCGGTGATTTCCGATCCCGGAATGTTCACGATACGCTCCTGGGCGTGGTACATCATGGTCATCCCTGCCGGAACGCGCTGGCTCACCACCGCACGCGCGGTTAACGAACCGTTGCTGTTGAACACTTCAATCCAGTCGTTATCGACAATTCCCAGATCGTTGGCATCCGCTTCGCTCATCCACACAATTGGCCCCCCACGTCCTAGTGTCAGCATCAGCAGGTTGTCGCTATAAGTAGAGTGGATCCCCCATTTCTGGTGCGGCGTGAGGAAATTCAGCGCCTTCTCTGGATTGCCGTTTGACTTCTCACCCATCACTTCTTTTACCGAGCGGGTGTCGATTGGCGGACGGTAGACCAGCAGGCTCTCACCGAAGTCGCGCATCCACTGATGATCCTGGTAGAGTGACTGTCGCCCGGTCAGGGTGCGCCATGGGATCAGCTCGTGAACGTTGGTATAACCGGCGTTGTAGGAGACGTGTTCGTCTTCGAGTCCTGACCAGGTCGGGCTGGAGATAATCTTGCGCGGCTGGGCCTGAATATCGCGGAAGCGAATTTTCTCGTCTTCTTTATTCAACGCCAGATGCTTATGGTTGCGTCCGGTAATTTCGCCCAGCGCTTTCCAGGCTTTCACCGCCACCTGGCCATTGGTCTCCGGCGCAAGCGTCAGGATCATCTCTGCCGCATCAATGGCCGTATTCAGCATTGGCTGACCTTTGGCCGGGCCATCCGCTTTGGTGTAATTAAGTTTACGCAGCAGGTCCATTTCGCTCTGAGTATTCCAGGAAATGCCTTTCCCGCCGTTACCGATTTTCTCCATCAGCGGCCCGATAGAGGTGAAGCGCTCGTAGGTCGCCGGGTAATCACGTTCAACCGGGATGATGTGCGGCGCGGTGACGCCGGGGATTAAGTCGCATTCGCCTTTCTTCCAGTCCTTCACATCCAGTGGCTGCGCCAGTTCGGCGGCGGAGTCGTGCTGGATTGGCAGCGTAACCACGTCGGTCTCTTTACCCAGGTGCCCCACACACACTTCGGAGAATTTCTCGGCGATGCCTTTGTAGATTTCCCAGTCGCTTTTAGATTCCCAGGCCGGGTCAACGGCAGCAGACAGCGGATGAATAAACGGATGCATATCCGAGGTATTCATGTCGTCTTTTTCATACCAGGTCGCGGTTGGCAGCACGATGTCGGAGTACAAACAGGTGCTGGAGAGACGGAAGTCCAGCGTCACGACCAGATCCAGCTTGCCGTCCAGACCGTTATCTTTCCACTCCACCTCTTCAGGCTTCACGCCGCCCTGCTTGCCGAGATCTTTGCCCTGGATCCCGTGATCGGTGCCGAGCAGGTATTTCAGCATGTATTCATGGCCCTTACCGGAAGAGCCGAGCAGGTTAGAGCGCCAGATGAACAGGTTACGCGGATGGTTTTTACCGTTCTCAGGCTGTTCAGCCGCAAAATGAATAGACCCCTCCTTCAGGGATTTCACGGTGTAGTCCACCGGCGACATCCCTGCTTTCTTCGCCTCTTCGGCGATGCGTAGCGGGTTAGTCCCCAGTTGAGGCGCAGACGGCAGCCAGCCCATTCGTTCGGCGCGCACGTTGAAGTCAATCAGATGGCCGCTATAGCGGGATTTATCCGCCATCGGTGACAGCAGTTCCTGCGCGGTTACGGTCTCGTAGCGCCACTGGCTGGAGTGGTTGTAGAAGTAAGAGGTGCTATTCATGTGACGCGCCGGACGTTGCCAGTCAAGGGCAAACGCCAGCGGCTGCCAGCCGGTTTGCGGACGGAGTTTTTCCTGGCCGACATAGTGCGCCCAGCCGCCGCCGCTCTGCCCCACGCAGCCGCAGAAAATCAGCATGTTGATCAGGCCGCGATAGTTCATATCGAGGTGGTACCAGTGGTTCAGCCCCGCGCCGACGATAATCATCGAACGACCATGGGTTTTGTCGGCGTTTTCTGCAAACTCGCGGGCGATACGGGTGATCTGCGCGGCGGGAACGCCGGTGATCTGCTCCGCCCAGGCCGGGGTGTACGCTTTGACGTCGTCATAGCCGGTAGCACAGTTCTCATCATTCAGACCACGTTCCAGGCCGTAGTTCGCCATGGTCAGATCGTAAACGGTGGTCACCAGCGCCGTTGAGCCGTCTGCCAGCTGCAGGCGTTTTACCGGTAGTTTGTGCATCAAAACATTTTGCAGCTCAACCTTTTTGAAATGCTCGGTACCGTCGCCGCCGAAGTACGGGAAGCCAACGTCGGCGATCTCGTCCTGGCTGCCCAGCATGCTGAGGCGCAGTTCGGTTTCTTCACCGGACGCCCCGTCGCGCTGCTCAAGGTTCCATTTACCCTTCTCGCCCCAGCGAAAACCGATAGAGCCGTTAGGGGCGATCAATTCCCCATCGCTGTTACAGGCTACGGTTTTCCACTGCGGATTATTTTCCTGGCCGAGCGCGTCAACAAGGTCGGCGGCGCGCAGCATACGGCCGGCGGCGTAGTAGCCGTCACGCGCGTCGAGCATGACCAGCATTGGCATATCGGTGTAGCGACGCACGTAGTCGGTGAAGTACTGGCTCGGTTTATCGAGGTGGAACTCGCGCAGCATCACGTGGCCCATCGCCATCGCCATCGCCGCATCGGTTCCTTGCTTCGGTGCCAGCCATAGATCGCACAGCTTTGCGATTTCCGCGTAGTCCGGGGTGATGGCAACAGTTTTGGTGCCTTTGTAGCGTACTTCGGTGAAGAAGTGGGCATCCGGCGTACGGGTCTGTGGAACGTTTGAGCCCCAGGCAAGGATGTAGCTGGAGTTATACCAGTCAGCGGATTCCGGCACGTCAGTTTGTTCGCCCCAGGTCTGCTGAGAGGCAGGGGGGAGGTCGCAGTACCAGTCGTAGAAGCTCAGACAGGTTCCGCCGATCAGTGAAAGATAGCGCGCGCCGGACGCGTAAGAAACCATCGACATCGCCGGGATGGGCGAGAAGCCCGCCACGCGGTCCGGGCCGTAGGTTTTCACGGTGTAGACATTCGAGGCGGCAATCAGTTCGTTCACCTCTTTCCAGGAAGAACGCACGAAGCCGCCGCGTCCGCGCGCCTGCTTAAAGCTTTTGGCTTTGTCCGCGTCTTCAATAATGGAGGCCCAGGCATCGACCGGATCGCTGTGATGAACTTTTGCTTCACGCCACATTTTCATCAGACGCTTGCGCATTAGCGGGTATTTGAGACGGTTAGCGCTGTACAGATACCAGGAGTAACTTGCGCCACGTGGGCAGCCGCGCGGTTCGTGGTTCGGCAAATCCGGGCGGGTGCGCGGATAGTCAGTCTGTTGGACTTCCCAGGTAACCAGACCGTTCTTAACGAAAATCTTCCAGCTGCATGAACCTGTACAGTTCACGCCATGGGTAGAGCGGACAACTTTATCGTGCTGCCAGCGCTGACGGTAACCATCTTCCCAGTCCCGGTTGGTGTCCATAACCTGGCCGTGCCCATCGGCAAAGGTTTCGCCCTTCTGCCTGAAGTAGCGAAACCGGTCCAAAAATTTGCTCATCGGGTATCTCCTGTGTGGAGCCTGTGGCTCTCTCTCTAAATCGACATTGCTGATTTGCAGCGAAGGTAACGCCATGATTGACGGCGAGAATTGATAACGATCAAGGCGGGTGGGGTGATAACAGGGGGGTATTAGTTCTCCTACTCCCAAAGCGGTAGAAATAGCATTTCACTATATTGTTGATATATGGTGTTATTTTTTTATTTATCATACTAATACGACGCCATTTTTAACATCTTAGGTATTAAGGGGTAGACCCCACGACAACGCGATGTCGATCACAGTGTTACCCGCCGTCGGGCGCTTCAGTATGTTGTAACTAATATCAGTTAAAAAAAGCGCGGCACTCAGGCCGCGCAAACGGATAATCAGACAGACTTATTTTTTAGGGGTATTACGGCCATAGACCAGCCACGTGATGACCACGCAGGCGATATAGAACACGAGGAACACTTTCATTGCCCCGGCCGGTGAACCGCTCAGGTCAAGTGAGATACCGAATGCTTTCGGGATAAAGAAGCCGCCAATGGCGCCAATCGCCGAAATAAAGCCCAGCGCGGCGGCGGTATCGGTGGCCGCTTCACGCATTGCCTGCGCATCATCTCCGCCCTGCGCTTTCACGCGGTCCATGGTCAGCTTGCGGAAGATCACAGAGATCATCTGGAAGGTGGAGGCACTCCCCAGTCCGGCCGTCAGGAACAGCACCATAAACACGCCGAAGAAGGCGGTGAAGTTACCTCCCTGGCCGTCGACGGGCAGCGTCAGGAACAGCAGGGCACAGAAAAGGGCCATCACCACGAAGTTCACCAGCGTCACCCGGGTCCCGCCCAGACGGTCAGAGATCATCCCGCCGACAGAACGGGCCAGTGCGCCAATAAAGGGGCCAAAGAAGGCAAAGTGCAGGATCTGAATGTCCGGGAACTGGGTTTTGGACAGCATAGCGAAGCCTGCGGAGAAGCCTATAAATGAGCCAAACGTGGCCAGATACAGCAGCGCCATCACCCACAGATGTCCGCGTTTCAGCACCGGCAGTTGCTCGCTTAAGGACGCCTTAGATGCCGACAGGTCGTTCATGAAGAACCACGCCGCCAGGGTGAATACCACCAGGAACGGCACCCAAATCCAGGCCGCATTCTGCAGGAAAAGCGCTGAACCGTCGGGCTGTGTCACGCCACCGCCGCCGAAGGCCGCGAAAATAGAGACCGAGATCGCCAGCGGCGCAATCAGTTGCATCACGCTCACGCCCATATTTCCCAGCCCGCCGTTGATGCCCAGCGCCCCGCCCTGCTTCGCTTTCGGGAAGAAGAAGCTGATGTTTGCCATGCTGGAGGCGAAGTTTGCCCCGGCAAAACCGCACAGCAAAGAGATAGTCACAAACACGCTAAACGGCGTGGAGGTATCCTGCACGGCTAAACCGAGCCACACGCAAGGCACGATCATGATGCCGGTACTGAACGCCGTCCAGCGTCGGCCGCCGAAAACAGGTACCATAAACGCATAAGGCACGCGCAGCAGCGCGCCCGATAACGACGGCAGCGCGGTTAACAAAAAAAGCTGATCGGTGGTAAAGGTGAACCCCACTTTTGGCAGATTAACCGCCACTGCGCTAAACAACATCCATACGCAAAACGCTAACAGCAAACACGGAACGGAAATCCACAAATTACGACTGGCTACACGATGGCCGCGCTCTTGCCAAAACGCCGGATCTTCCGGACGCCATTCTGTAATAATGGAACCACTTTCCCTTTCGGGAGTGGATGAGTGACTCATAGACACCTCTGATTCTCGAATGATGCTGCAAACATTAGGGTTTTAGGCCGGCGGTAAGTTGATATAAATCAAAGGAAAAGGGGGAGGATTTGCGGCGAAAAAAAAGTCATCCCCCTTAGTGAGTAGGGTTTTATGCTTAAAAAAATGTGGTTTTTCACGGTGCTGAAGCGTCCCTTTCATTGCCATCCCCCTCCCCTTACTCCGCAGGCAATTAAGAGGTAATCCTTTATGGGTATGGGTATACTCCAGGGTATGCCTGAGAATAACGCGATTCCTGCAAGCAGGCCACGCCAGGAGCCCGGCACCCCAATGTTAAAAAGATGTTTATCACCGCTAACGCTAGTGAATCAGCTGGCGCTTATCGTTCTGCTGTCCACCGCGATTGGTGTGACCGGCATGGCTATCTCTGGCTGGCTGGTACAGGGCGTACAGGGTAATGCGCATGCCATCAACGAGGCAGGTTCGCTACGTATGCAGAGTTACCGCCTGCTGGCGTCGGTGCCGTTAACGCCGGATGACCAGTCCCTTATCGATGATATGGAGCGCACCGCGTTCAGCCCGGAGCTGGAAAGCGCCGCGCACCGAGCCGGACAAGTTCCGCAGCTTAAAGCCTTACAGCGCTACTGGCACACACAGTTGAAACCGGGTTTACGCCAGGCGCAGCATGCCGATACGGTTGCGCAGGACGTTGCCAGGTTCGTTACGCGCATTGATGCGCTGGTCTCCTCTTTCGATCATGCCACCGAGTTACGTATTGACCGCGTGGTTCTGGTCCACCAGGCAATGGCCCTTTTTATGGCCCTGCTGCTGATCTTCACTATCATCTGGCTGCGCGTACGGCTGCTAAATCCGTGGAAACAGCTACTGGCGATGGCCCGCGCGGTCACGGATCGCGATTTTACCCAGCGGGCGCACATCAGCGGGCGCAATGAAATGGCGATGCTGGGCCAGGCACTGAATACCATGTCAGAGGAGTTATCTGAAAGCTACGCGGTGCTGGAAAAACGGGTGCAGGAGAAAACCGCCGGGCTTGAGCAGAAAAACGAAATTCTCTCCTTCTTGTGGCAAGCCAACCGACGCTTGCATCTGCAGGCGCCGCTATGCGAACGGCTCTCTCCGGTGCTCAATGGTCTGCAAAATCTGACAATGCTGCACGATCTGGAACTGCGGGTCTACGACGTTGAAGATGAAGATAACCATCAGGAATTTACCTGTCAGTCAGATATCTCCTGCGATGACAGAGGCTGCCACCTCTGCCCACGCGATCTTCCCCCGCGCAGTAACGGCGGCACGACGCTTAAATGGCGACTGACCGATACCCACACCCAGTACGGTATTCTGCTGGCTACCCTGCCCATAGGGCGTCACCTGAGTCACGATCAGCAGCAACTGGTCGATACCCTGGTAGAACAGCTCACCGCCACTCTGGCCCTCGACCGCCATCAGGAAAAACAGCAGCAGTTGATCGTTATGGAAGAGCGCGCGACCATCGCCCGCGAGCTGCATGATTCCATCGCCCAGTCGCTCTCCTGTATGAAAATGCAGGTTAGCTGTCTGCAGATGCAGGACGCACAGATGCCGGAAAGCAGTAAACAGCTGTTGAGCCAGATCCGCAACGAGCTAAATACCTCCTGGGTACAGCTTCGCGAGTTACTGACCACCTTCCGTCTGCAACTCACCGAGCCAGGCCTGCGCCCCGCGCTGGAGTCCAGTTGCCACGAATTTAGCGCCCGACTGGGGTTTCCGGTGAAGCTGGATTACCAGTTGCCGCCGCGGTTTGTCCCTTCCCATCAGGCCATTCATTTACTGCAGATTGCCCGTGAAGCCCTGAGTAACGTGCTCAAACATGCCGGCGCGACGGCGGTAACCGTTACCGTTAGCCAGCACGGTGACCAGGTGAAGCTGAGCGTGCAGGACGACGGCTGCGGCGTGCCGGAAAATGCCGAACGCACTAACCACTATGGTTTAATTATCATGCGCGACCGCGCGCAAAGTCTGCGCGGTGATTGCCAGGTTCGCAGGAGAGAGACAGGGGGCACTGAAGTTGTGGTCACCTTTATTCCCGAAAAACCGCTTATAACCTCTCAAGGAGAAAACCATGACTAATCAGGAACCGGCGTCCATCCTGTTAATCGACGACCATCCGATGCTGCGTACCGGCGTCAAACAACTGGTCAGCATGGCAGCCGATATCACCGTCGTTGGGGAGGCCAGCAATGGCGAACAGGGAATTGAGCTTGCCGAATCCCTCGATCCTGATTTGATCCTGCTCGATCTCAACATGCCGGGCATGAACGGGCTGGAAACGCTCGACAAGCTGCGTGAAAAATCGCTCTCAGGCCGCGTGGTGGTCTTTAGCGTTTCAAATCATGAAGAAGATGTGGTCACAGCGCTGAAACGCGGCGCGGACGGTTATCTGTTAAAAGATATGGAGCCGGAAGATCTGCTTAAGGCGCTGCAACAGGCCGCAGCCGGTGAAATGGTCTTGAGCGAAGCATTAACGCCAGTACTGGCCGCCAGCCTGCGCGCCAACCGCGCCACCTCCGACCGTGACGTTTCGCAATTAACGCCGCGGGAGCGCGATATCCTCAAGCTGATAGCCCAGGGGCTGCCGAATAAAATGATCGCCCGCCGCCTGGATATCACCGAAAGCACGGTAAAAGTGCATGTGAAACACATGCTGAAGAAGATGAAGTTAAAATCCCGCGTTGAAGCAGCCGTGTGGGTACACCAGGAACGTATTTTCTAACGTCATTCCTCCGGTAGCAGTTTCCAGCGTAGGTCGTCGTCAGGTATTGCTACCAGCGGCTGAACCACCGTAAGCGTGATCTCATTGGACGAGACGCGCTGCCCGTTTTCATCCTCCGCCACCACCGACAGCCGCCAGCGGTTATCTGCTCCCTCGCGTTCATCCCAGGCTGGCAGAATAATGCTCCAGCCATCGCTACTGGCACGATTCGCCGGTGACGTGAGGCTCAGCGCCTGCGTATCTCCCTGCCAGTGCAGCTCACGGATACCGTGAGTGCTGCGGATCTGCAGCTTCAGCATGACCGTTTCCCCTCCTTTTAAATCCCACGGCGGGGTCGCCAGGTACACCGACAGCGTTTTACGCTGACGAAACTCCATGGTCGGCATATTATCCCGCTCCGGTGAAGCATAGCGGCTGCCGCGCAGCGAACGCGTGGCGGCGACCTCCCCGGCGGAAAGCTGTTTAACCAACGGTACGCCAAAGCGATAGTTAAGCTTAAGCCCGAGATTATTCTGGCTCACGCCGCTCTCGCCCTGCTTATGGGCCGCCGTCAGGGTGACGAGCGGCACGGGGGTATAATTAAGCCCGAGGTTAACCGCCATCGGGTTGTGATAACCTGTCCCGGTGTTGAACAGATCGACGTTATCGCCAAAATACTGTTCAAAGCTGACGCTGGTGTTCAGATGATGAAACCAGGGCAGCCAGGCTTTGGCGGTAATATCATATCCTGGGGCCATCCGCTGTTCCCGGGTACTGGAACTGTCGCGCCAGCTGGCGAACGGTTGATAATAATTCGCCGACAGCCGCAGGTTCTCGCCCCAGGCTTCAGCCCCCAGCCCGCCGCGCTGCAGGTTCTCGTCCAGCAGGTTGTCATAAAAGGTGTTGTACCCCAGCAACCAGCTTCCGGCGATCCAGCGCTGTCCAACACCCGCATTGCTGACCAGACCGTCGGATTGTTGCGTCAGCCCAAGCTGACTCCAGCTCAGATAACGGTTGTTATCGTTCCAGGGGATAAACCAGTTCCCGCTGCTGCCATTGAAGTTTCCCTCATCATCCACCAGCACATTCACGCTGGCGTTACCCCAGGGCGAGAGCCAGGATTCAATGTGCTGGTTCACCTCGCCGCTGACCACTTCACGCACCTGACCAAACGCGAACTGGCGCGCCTGCTCTCCCGTGGTGAGGCCATTATTGGTCATACTGGCCTCACCGAACGCTTTCGCCATCTCCGCCAGATGCTTCTCGTTTTGCGACGACGGCGTTGCCAGACCGAGGTCCGGTAGCCCGTCACCGTTGTTATCAAAAGGGTTTTGCGCCTGGTGAATAAAGGAATTTGGCTCAGCGTAAACGGCTCCAGCCGTAAAGAGGCAGAGCAAAGGCAACAGACGAAGAGGCGTTGAAACAATCATTAACGTCGTGAGAAATATCCGATGCTTACCTGATAAGACTGAGTACCTTAACGTTGTTCATCCCTTTTTGCAGCCCTGACCGAAATTTTCCGGAATAAACTGAAACAGGTTTTTTAACTCCGGAACGCAGGATCCGCAGTGGGTACCACAGCGCAGCGTCGCCCCCAACGCCTCGGGGGAATCACAGCCTGCGGCAATGGCCTCGCGTATCGCGTTTTCACCAATGCTAAAGCAGCTACAGAGTATCCGCCCCGGGTCGACGTGCCTGCCCGGCGGCTGTCCGTTCAGCAGTGCATGGCGTTCGGCGGGCAACTCCGGCGCGGTTCGCAGGGCCTCTTCAATAAACGTATGCGCCAGCACCGGCAATGCAGTGCCTTCCCAGAAGCCGAGCATCAGTTCGCCATTATGCCAGGCCAGCACGCTGCTGCGCTCGCCGGTTTGGGCTATTTGCATCTGCCAGCCGTGTTCATTGCACAGCGCCATGATCCACCCCAGCATCGGTTTCTCACTCGCCAGGGTGATGCGCGAGGCTTTGCGCCATCCGTAGACGGCAGCCGGTAGTTCAGGCAACTGGCGCGCGTAAAGCTCCCCTTGCCAGCCCGGCTGCCACGGCATGATCCTGACGGCAGTTTGTTTACTCTCGGGCTGGCCTGAGAGCGGGTCGCGGCGCCCTTCCGTCAGCGCGTTAACCTTCCCCTGGCGGGCAAACTGGGTGTTCCAGTGCATTGGCGCAAACGCCTCGCCTGCCCGCTGAGCATCGGTGATGCGCACTCTGGCAACCATCACCCCGCGCGGGGAATGGATCCGCGCCAGCTGTCCGTCACGCAGGTCAAACCGCGCGGCGTCGGCGGGGCAGACCTCAACGCGCGGTTCGTCGATATGCTGCATCAGCCGCGGGACATAGCCCGTGCGGGTCATGGTGTGCCATTGATCGCGGATCCGCCCGCTGTTTAGTAGCAGCGGGTAGAGGGTATCGACCGTCGCACCATGCCGCTGCGGTTCGACGGGCACAATCTGCCTGCACGGAAAATTCCCCGTCGCCCACTGATAAGGCTCGAGCGCGTCCCACGCCTCTGGGGTGAGCGTAGCCAGTTCATGAAGATTAAGCGCCCGTTCACCATTATTTTCAAACGCCGTCAGCCGGGCATGTTCACAAAATATCGCCTGAGGATCTTCCCAGGCGAACGCCTCGCCGTAGCCGAGCCGCTCCGCCACCCGGGCGATGATCCACCAGTCCGCTTTTGCCTCCCCCGGGGCGGGCAAAAAGGCGCGCTGGCGCGAGATGCGGCGCTCGGAGTTGGTGACGGTGCCGTTTTTCTCCCCCCAGCCCAGGGCCGGAAAACGAATATGGGCATACCGGCTGGTGTCGGTCTCCCGCATCACCTCAGAGACAATCACCAGCGGGCAATTTGCCAGCGCCTGACACACGGCATGGCTGTCCGGCATCGACACCGCCGGGTTGGTGCCCATGATCCACACCGCTTTCACCTCGCCGCGGGCAATGGCGTCAAACAGCTCCACGGCCATCAGCCCCGGCGTTTGCGCCAGCCGCTCCGTTCCCCAGAAGCGGGCAACGCGCGCGAGATCGTCCGGTTCAAAATTCATGTGCGCCGCCAGCTGATTCGCCAGCCCACCGACTTCACGTCCCCCCATTGCATTAGGCTGTCCGGTGAGCGAAAACGGGCCACAGCCCTGACGATTGAATTTCCCGCTGGCAAGATGGACGTTGATAATGGCATTACACTTGTCGCTACCGCTGGAAGACTGATTGACGCCCATGGTGTAGAGCGTGATGGCGCGCGGTGCCGAGCTAAACCAGTCGTAAAAGCTGAGGATCGCTTCCGGCGCCAGGTCGCAGAAGGCTGCCACGCGGCTGACCGGCCACGCCTCCGTGCCCTGAATCCGGTTGAGTAAACCGACA
Organism: unidentified bacterial endosymbiont; assembly: GCF_918797525.1. Taxonomy (NCBI): domain Bacteria; species unidentified bacterial endosymbiont. The sequence goes on from NZ_OU963893.1 coordinate 2,791,786, forward strand.
AACAGCCCGGCGTCACTGCCGGGGGCTAACGCCAGGTGCAGGTCAGCGATATCACAGGTGGCGGTTTTACGTGGGTCGATGACCACCACTTTCATCTGCGGGTTGCGGTTGCGCGCCTGAACCAGCCGCTGATACAGAACCGGGTGGGTCCATGCCGCATTCGAGCCAACCAGCACCACCAGATCGCTGTTTTCCACATCCTCATAGCTGCACGGCACCACATCTTCACCGAATGCGCGCTTGTAGCCAACCACCGCCGAAGACATGCACAGCCGCGAGTTGGTATCAATATTCGCCGCGCCAATAAACCCCTTCATCAGCTTATTGGCGGCATAATAATCCTCGGTTAAGAGCTGACCAGAGGCATAAAACGCCACGGCCTGCGGTCCCCAGGTAGCGATGATCTCCCGTAGCCGTTCGCCTGCCGCCGCCAGCGCCTGCGGCCACCCCTCCTGCTGGCCGTCCACCTCGGGATGCAGCAATCGTCCCTGCAGCCCGGTGGCTTCCCCCAACGCCGATCCCTTAACGCACAGGCGTCCGTAACTGGCTGGATGGGTTTCATCTCCACGCACCGTGACCGTATCGCCATCCACCCTGGCGACCACGCCGCAGCCGACTCCGCAGTAGGGGCAGGTTGTTCGGGTTTCCTTCATGATGCCTCCGCACGTAAGACCAGCACCTCGTTCCCCACCCACACCGTGCCGTTTTCAATTTTCACCGGCCAGGCGCGCACGGCGGGTTCACCGCTGTCGACCCGGCAACCATCCCTCAGGCGAATACGCTGTTTATAGAGGGGCGAGATAACCATTGGCTCACCTGCCGCATCGCCGAGGATGCCGCGCGACAGCACGTCGGCATTGCTGCCCGGCTCCCTGTCGTCAAGGGCATAGACGGATGTGCCAAAGCGGAACAGCGCGATCGGCTTGCGGCCCAGGCGTGCGCCAATCCCTGCCTGCTCGGGAATGTCGTCGACGGTACAGATCGCCTGCCAGCGTTTAGTTTCATCCGTCGGCTGGCGGTTCACCCCGGTGCGGAACAGGGCAAGCCGGTCAGGATCGTTTAGGGTGGTTTGCCATTCGCACTGGTAGGTTTCCACAATGCGGGCCATCTCCTGTTCCAGCTCGTGGGCGATGCCAAGGCTGTCGTTAAGAATAACGTCCCGCAGATACTCCAGCCCTCCTTCGAGGTTGTCCATCCAGGTACTGGTGCGCTGCAGACGATCCGCCGTGCGAATGTAAAACATCAGGAAACGGTCAACGGTGCGAAGCAGCGTCTCGTCGTCCAGATCGCTGGCAAACAGATCCGCATGACGCGGCTTCATGCCGCCGTTTCCGCACAGATAGAGGTTCCAGCCCTTGTCCGTGGCAATCACCCCGACGTCCTTACTCTGCGCCTCCGCGCATTCCCGGGTGCAGCCGGAGACCGCCATTTTGATTTTGTGCGGAGCGCGAAGTCCTTTGTAGCGGTGCTCCAGTTTGACCGCCAGGCCCGTGGAATTCTGAACGCCGTAACGGCACCAGGTGGAGCCGACGCAGGACTTCACCGTGCGCAGGGATTTGCCATACGCGTGCCCGGTCTCAAACCCGGCCGCCACCAGCGCCTGCCAGATGTCCGGTAGTTGTTCGAGGGTAGCGCCAAACAGATCAATACGCTGCCCGCCGGTTATCTTGCTGTAGAGCTGGTAGCGTTTCGCTATCAGACCAATGGCAATCAGCCCGTCGGCCGTCACTTCTCCGGCAGGCATACGCGGCACAATTGAGTAGGTTCCATCCTTCTGGATGTTAGCGAAATAGCGATCGTTGGTATCCTGCAGGGGAAGATGGGCCGGTTTGAGCAGGTACTCATTCCAGCACGAGGCAAGCACCGATCCCACCAGCGGCTTACAAATTTCACACCCGTGGCCCTGCCCGTAACGGCTGATAAGCTGATCGAAGGTGCGGATGTGGTTAACGCGCACCAGGTGGTAAATCTGCTGGCGCGAGTACGGGAAGTGTTCGCAAATATCCTTTTTCACCTCTACACCCTGCGCTGCAAGCTGGCACTCCAGTACCTGTTTTACCAGCGCGCTACAGCCCCCGCAGCCGGTTGCCGCTTTGGTACAGTGCTTAATAGCCGCGATGTCCGTCGCACCGCCGCTGACCGCCTGGCAAATATTACCTTTTGTCACGTTATGGCAGGAGCAAATCTGCGCGCTTTCCGGCAGGGACGCCACGCCGGAGGCTTTGGGCGCACTGTCAGAGAAGGCGGGTAAAATCAGCGTTTCAGGCGCCTTCGGCAGCTCAATGCCGTTGAGCATCATCTGCACCAGGGTGGAATACTCGCTGGCATCCCCCACCAGCACGCCGCCCAACAGGGTTTTACCGTCATCGCTGACCACGATCTTTTTATAGATTTGCCGTGGGCCGTGGGTCCACTGGTAGCTTAATGCCCCCGGCGTTGTGCCATGCGCATCGCCGAACGAGGCCACATCCACCCCCAGCAGCTTGAGTTTGGTGCTCATATCGGCCCCGGTGAACCGTTGCGCTTCGCCCGCCAGCGCGGCGGCCGCCACGCGCGCCATCTGATAGCCCGGCGCCACCAGGCCGAAGATTTTCCCCTCCCACAGGGCGCATTCGCCAATGGCAAAGACGTTTTCATCAGAGGTCCGGCACTGATTATCAATGCCGATCCCGCCGCGCTCGCCCGTGACCAGCCCGCTACTGCGCGCCAGCGCGTCCTGCGGGCGTATACCGGCGGAAAAGACCACCATATCGGTTGCCAGCTGTTCGCCGTCGGCAAAGTGCAATACCAGCCCATCGGCCTCGCATGCGATTTCCCGGGTGGCTTTACGGGTGTGTACCCCAACGCCGAGCGCCTCGATTTTTTTTCGCAGCATGGCCGCGCCGTCGTTGTCGAGCTGCACCGCCATCAGGTTGGGGGCAAACTCCACCACGTGAGTTTCCAGCCCTAACTGCTTCAGGGCATTCGCTGCTTCCAGCCCCAGCAGGCCGCCGCCAATGACCACGCCACGACGGGCTTCCCCGGCATGTGCGGAAATGGCGTCTAAATCATCCAGCGTGCGGTAGACAAAACAGCCCGGCAGATCGTTGCCCGGTATCGGGGGCACGAAGGGATAGGAGCCGGTCGCCAGCACCAGTTTGTCCCAGTGGGCTTCGTGCCCGCTGGCGGTACGTACGACCTGGGTATCACGGTCGATGGCGACAATCTGTTGCGACAGGCGCAGCTCGATAGCGTTGTTGGTAAAGAAATCGCCCTCCACCAGCGAGAGTGATTCTGCGCTGCGTCCGCCAAAATACTGCGAAAGATGAACCCGGTCGTAGGCGGCATAACGCTCTTCGCCAAAGACGATAATCTGATAGTGCTGGTGCAGATTACGTTTTACGCAATCGACGAGAAAATGATGGCCGACCATACCGTGTCCAACCACCACCAGAGTAGGTTTTGTCATCGCGTTGTCTCCTGCAACCTGGGGTTGCGTCGTCGTGAAACAGTCGAACAGCCAGTCCGGACGTGCGGGAGCCGCTGTTGCCAGTAAATCGGTAAAGGTTGCCGCGCTGCGACAATCCCCCATCAGTTGCACGCCTTCCAGCGCGCCGTGATGCACCAGCAAACGTCGATAGTGACGGGCCTGGGGATCCCACGCGTGCCAGACCTCATCGTCTGGTTGCGCCACCGCGCGCCCGAGGCTGAACAACTCCACGCCCGTCACCTTAAGACGCATCCCCCGGTCGGTAAGCGTAAATGGCGCGCCCGGCTCGTCGGCGAGACGGGCAGCGAGAATATCCGCCTGTGCCAGACAGGGAGCGACCACGCCAAACGTCTGGCCGTCAATCTCACAGCATTCGCCGATAGCGCTGATATTGGCCACCGAGCTTTGCATCTGACCGTCGACCACAATGCCGCGAACGCAGCGTAGGCCGCTGGCTTGCGCCAGCCCGACGTTGGGCCGCACCCCTGTCGCCAGCACCACGCGGGTGGCCGCTATCCTCTGCCCGTTGAGCAACGTCACCGACCCCGCCGTAATGGACGCAATGCCGGATGAGAGCTCACTGTTAACACCGCGCCCGGCCAGGGCTTCTTCAAGCAGCAGTCCCGCCCGCTGGTCAAGCTGGTGTTCCATTAGCCACGGTCCGCGATGCACCAGCGTGACGTTGTCACCCGAAAGGGCCAGCGCGGCGGCGGCCTCGACGCCGAGTACGCCCCCGCCCAGCACCACCGCCGGGCCGGGCCGCTGCTGGAGGGCGCGGGTATCTGACAGGGTGCGGAAGGTAAAAACGTGTGCCGCATTTACGCCAGGGATAGCGGGGACAACAGGCTGCGACCCGGTGGCAAACACCAGATGATCCCAGTCGACCGTCTGAGACGTTGTCTGTACTACCCGACAAACACTGTCCACCGAGCTAACCTTTTCGCCCCTGAGCACCGTGACGCCGCGCGCGCCATACCACGCATCATTCTGCAGGCGAATGTTTTGCGCCTGCTTTTCCCCACCCAGCACTGGCGTAAGCTGGATACGGTTATAAGCATGCTCAGGCTCCTCGCCGATGACGATGATGGCGAAGCGACCGGGAGCACGCGCGGTCAGCGTGGCAATCAGCCGTGTTGCCGCCATCCCATTGCCGATAATGACCAGTCGCATTAAGGCCCCCGTTACGCCGCTTTGGGCTGTTTTTCATAAAGGAAATGCAGGATCTGCTGGCGCAGATGGTGGTAACGGCTCTCTTGCGCCAGCAGCACCCGGTTACGCGGGCGCGGCAGGTCAACGCGCAGGATCTCGCCCACCGTTGCCGCCGGGCCGTTGGTCATCATCATCACGCGGTCAGAGAGCAGGACCGCTTCATCAACGTCGTGAGTGATCAGCACAATGGTGGTGTTCAGCGCCTGCTGAATTTGCATCACGGAGTCCTGAAGATGAGCACGCGTCAGCGCATCCAGCGCGCCGAATGGCTCATCCATCAGCAACACCTTCGGCTTCATCGCCAGCGCACGGGCAATGCCCACGCGCTGCTTCATACCGCCGGAGATCTCCCCGGGACGTTTATGCAGGGCATGCCCCATCTGCACGCGAATGAGGTTGTGCTCAATCCACTCCCTGCGCTCCGCCTTGTTCAGGGTACGGCGAAACACCTGATCCACCGCCAGCGCAACATTGTCGAAGCAGGTCAGCCACGGCAGCAGGGAGTGGTTCTGGAACACCACCGCGCGCTCAGGCCCCGGCCCGGCAATTTCGCGGTTATCACAGAGAAGCCCGCCTTCGGTGGGGAGCGTTATCCCGGCGATCAGGTTCAGCAGCGTCGATTTGCCGCAGCCAGAGTGGCCAATCAGACTCACGGTTTCACCTTCGTGGATATCAAAAGAGACGTTTTGCAGCGCCAGGAACTCGCCGCTGGCAGTAGCGAAACGCTGGCTTACCGCCTGCACCTGAATTATCGGTTTCATTGTCACTCCTTATTTTTCCTGCCAGCTAAAACGACGGGCGATCAGCATCAGCCCCTGCTCCAGCAGCAACCCGACCACGCCAATAATGACGATAGCGATGAGAATGTTTTCGACGTTGAGATTGTTCCACTCATTCCAGATCCAAAAGCCGATGCCTAAGCCCCCGGTCAACATTTCAGCGGCAACAATCACCAGCCAGGCGATACCGATGGAGAGACGCACGCCGGTCAGCACCGCTGGCAGCACGGCGGGGAAGAGAATGCGGCGCATAATGGTCCACTCGGAGAGCTGCAGTACGCGCGCCACGTTAAGGTAATCGTCCGGGATACGGCGTACCCCTTCAGCGGTGTTGATCACCATCGGCCAGACGGAGCAGATAAAAATGGTCCAGCTCGACGCCGGTTCCGCTTTCTGGAACAGCAGCAGGCCGATAGGCAGCCAGGCCAGCGGGCTTACCGGGCGCAGCAACGCGATAAGCGGGTTGAACATGCGCGAGAAAAAGGTGAAGCGGCCAATCAGGAAGCCAAGCGGAATGCCGACGAATGCCGCCAGCCCGAAGCCCACCGCCACGCGCTGCAGCGAGGCCAGCACGTTCCAGCCGATGCCCATATCATTAGGCCCGTCGCGATAGAAAGGATCGGCGAATAAGGTCATTGCCGACTCCAGCGTGCTGAGCGGCGTCGGGAAGCCTTTGCTGTTCATCGCCGCCAGTTGCCAGAGCAACACCAGCAGCCCTAGCCCCAGAAACGCCGGAATGATGCGCTGGAAAAAATCGTTTACGCGGCGCGCCAACACGGGCGCGGGACGGCGAACCGCAAGTGGAGGCAGAACGATCACCTCCCCGCTTACCGGCGTCTTTTGTTTCGATTTGGTACGCTGCAGATGCGGCATAATCAGGCCCCTTTACGGTGAATGGCGAAGCGGTTGGCGTATCCCTGTGGGTCGGCGCCGTTCCAGACGGAACCGTCCATCAATGTGCTGCTGCGGTAGGGTGATGACGGGGCGGCAATACCGCCCACCGCCGCGGCGGCTTCCTGCCAGAGCGCGGTCTGGTTAATACGTTGTGCAATCGCCGCGTAATCCGGCTCGGTTGTGAGCAAACCCCAGCGGCGGAACTGTGTTAAGAACCACATACCGTCGGAGAGATACGGGTAGCTCACCGCGCCCTCATTGAAGAAGCGAATCGGATGCGCGTCCTGCCAGCTCTGCCCGATGCCGTTGTCGTATTCACCCAGCATCCGTGCGGTGAGGTACTGCTCTTTGCAGTTCAGCCACGCCCGACGCGAGAGGATCTGCGCGGTTTCGCGTTTGTTGTCCGGGGAAGCGTCTATCCAGCGCGCGGCCTCCATCACCGCGCTCACCAGGGCGCGTGCGGTGTGCGGGTTTTTATCGACCCACTCGCGGCGCGTACCGAGAATTTTTTCCGGATGGTCGGGCCAGATCGACTGCGACGTGGCGGCGGTAAAACCAATACGGTCGTTAATGGCGCGCGCATTCCACGGTTCGCCCACGCAAAAGCCGACCATATTACCAATGCGCATATTCATCACCATTTGCGGCGGCGCTACCACGACGGTACGGACATCGTCGAACGGATTAATCCCCGCGCTGGCCAGCCAGTAGTACAGCCACATGGCATGCGTCCCGGTCGGGAAGGTATGCGCAAAGGTGTAAGTGCCCGGCGCCTGCTGCCCGATAAGCGTCTTCAGAGCGTCCGGATCGCGCACGCCCTTCTCCGCCAGCTCGCCTGAGAGGGTAATGGCCTGGCCGTTTTGGTTGAGCGTCATCAGGTTCGCCATTGGCTGCGCTTTACCCGCGATGCCCAGCTCCAGCCCGTACAGCAGACCATAGAGCATATGTGCCGCATCCAGTTCGCCCGCGACCAGCTTGTCCCGCACCGCCGCCCAGCTTGCCTCTTTAGTGGGCACGATGGTAATGCCATATTTTTTATCGAAGCCTTTAAGCGCCGCGATAACCACCGGCGCGCAGTCGGTCAATGGGATAAACCCGACACGTACCTTCTCCTGCTCAGGCTTATCCGAGCCTGCCGCCCACGCGGCCTGCATGACGCCCGGTAACAGCATTGCGCCGCTCGCCAGCATGCTGGCCTGTAAAAACCGCCGTCTCGACAAATCCGCCATGTCTACTCCTGAAAAAAAACCAAAAAAAAGCGCCCTGCCGTGCCGAAGCACCGCTGGACGCCTTTATCCCGCAGACGCATGCACCGCCGTTGGCGCATCGTCAAAAATGGTTAATCAGATAATGCAAAGAAGATGCCAGAATACAAACGTTGATTTAACCGGCCCCGACCGCATGAGGCTTCAGGTTACGCACCGTCATCAGGCACGATTTGCCCAGCGATTGTGCAACTACGCCTTCGGGGTGAGCTGCCACACGCTTTTCACGGTGAGCAGCGCCTTTGCGATATCCACCATGCGCTGATTCTTATCCATCGCCATTTTACGCAGCGCCGTCCAGGCCTGTTCTTCGCTCATCTGCTGGTAGGTCATCAGCACGCTTTTGGCCTTGTCGATGGTCTTGCGCGCGTCGAGGGTATCGCGCAGAGACGCCAGCTGGCGGGAGAGTTGCTCGATTTCACGCGCCTGCTGGCGCACCAGCGGGAGCAAGGGTTTATCCGGGTAGAGGGTCACAAGGTCGTCATTATCATCTTCCTGCTCCCTGACATGCTGTTGATGGTGAAGACGCTCATCTACGGCGAGCATCAGATCGGCAATAACGATCTCCTCCAGCGTGCGCAGATGTTCAAGGCGTGCCGTTTGCAGGGCAAACCAGTTCCGTGCGGCGTGACCATTATCTGCGCCGGGCTGACGGGTACAGGCCAGGCGTCTGAGCTGCTCGGTCTCACGGTCAGGCTGACAGTTCAGGGCGAAGGTCGTTTGCACATCCGCCTGGCTGTGGGATAAAAACACCTCAAAGCAGGCCTGCTGGCCGTCGATGCGGTCCACCAGGCTCTGGCGGGTTTCTTCGCTGAAAAAGCCGAGCGTGAAGCCGATCGCCCCCAGCGCCCGCTCCTGCCCCACCAGCTCTTTCCCCTGCATCAGGCTATAAAGCGCCACAAAACGGCCCGCGATGTGCGGGTCGTCAATGCTGTCATTAAGCTGCGGCACGATACTGAGCAGGTGGCGAAGGATGCGGCTGTAGCGCGCCATCGCCCCGGCGGGTGCCATCCCCTGCTGGCTGATGCCATCACGCAGGGCAGGTAGCGCCTCCAGGCTTTGCAGCGCTGCGGCGATACGTTCGCAGATGGCGCTGCCCGGCAACGGGGATTGCGCATCAAGAATGCGATGCAGGGCAGCGAGATTTTCATCTACCAGCGCACGGCTGGCCTTGCATTCGGGGGCGTACAGTTTACCCTGTGAACAGAGCCAGACATTTGAGGCGCCACGCTCACACTGCAGCATATGCACCAGTTGGCTGATGCTGCTCACCAGCACGCCCGACTGCGCAAGCTTGCTGAGTTGCGCCTGGCGCATCAGGCGTGCACGCTGGAACCATTGGGTTGCCGCAGGCGTTCTTCCAGCTATTACCGTCATGCTTACTCTCCCGAATCACTCACCTGCGATGAGTAAAGCAATATTCGTGCCTTTTCAAAGAACAGGAGTCATCATGCAGAAGATTGTCATTGTCGCCAACGGTGCGGCCTATGGCAGCGAATCGCTGTTTAACAGCCTGCGCCTGGCGATAGCGCTACGCGACAGTGAACGAGAGGTTGAGCTACGCCTCTTTTTAATGTCAGATGCCGTTACGGCCGGTCTGAAGGGACAAAAGCCGGCGGAGGGGTATAACATTCAGCAGATGCTGGAGATCCTGACGGCGCAGAATGTGCCGGTCAGGCTGTGTAAAACCTGCACCGACGGGCGCGGCATCACCGGCCTTGCGCTGATTGATGGCGTGCAAATTGGCACCCTGGTCGAACTGGCCGAATGGACGCTGAGCGCCGATAAAGTATTAACGTTTTAAGCCTGAACCGCTGGGCAGGTTATCAGGCAACGCCCCGCCGCAGCGGATGATTTAGCTCTGCGCCTTCCATCAGCGCTTTCACCTTCACGACCAGTTCATTCAGACAATCGTCTTTCATACCGAGACGCGTGAGCGCCTGGTCCAGTGAAAAGAGATACTGCGCATTGGTTCCCAGCGGCCCGCTGGCGGCGGCGATCAGCGGAGCAATAACCTGCGTACGGGTGTCCGCTTCATACAGCGGGTGGCGCGGATCCATGATAAACACCAGCGCATTGACGGTGCGGCCGTCATCAAGCTCCAGCTTGCACCAGCAGGGCAGATAGCAGCCGGTGATCATCTCGCGCTTCCAGAGCAGCGTGAGCTCCTCTTCAGGGGCGGGATCCGGGAGTCGGTATGCCACGCCCGTGGTGCGTCCGCCCTCTTTCAGTGCAAGCATGCGGCCAGGCTGACACGCACTGCCGCGTCCGGCGGTGAGGCGCAAACAGAACGCGCGATGCCAGCCCGGGAGCGTTCCCGTTGCCGATTCGACAAATTCCAGCGCCGGGTTCCACATCAGCGAGCCGTAGCCAAAAATCCACACCGGCCCCTCATCCGGACGGCACGCAAGCGTGGCAGCCAGCGACGCCGCACGTTGTTCAGCCGACCAAAGAAGCGCTTCCTCAATAGCGCCAAAAGCGGTCTTACAATCTGCCTTCTTTAGAAAATCACGCGTTAACATATTACACCTCCGCCACTGCATGCTTCCCTGCGACATCTGTAGTCCGCCTTCCCGGCATGATATGCTGGTCATATCACCAGCAGTCATCAACGATAAGCAATTCGCGGGCCAGTTGCAATACAAGGGCAGTTCACGCGCCTCAAACGACAAAATGAAGGTAGTGTAATAGGTGGTGACTATCTCTTTTTATGCCATTTATCATCGTCTCCTTTTTCATAATCATTTTTTACCGCAGCCCATGCGACTTTGTGCGCAGTTTCTTCACGGCTGGCATTATTCCTGCGATCGTCTTTATCTTTGTATTGATCCCAGGCGTTGTTAAAGGCTTCTTTATAGATATCCTGCGCGTGAGCGGGGAGTACGTGCTGCACGCTCCCAGGTAATTCGCGTTTCGATTTATAGAGCATCACTAACCTCTTTTTTTGCTAAAGCGTTAAGTGTGGTCGACAATGTCTACGCGCGCTAGTCAGGAAAGATTTATGAATTACTCAAAAGATAATCATCTGTTATTAAACAAAATAACGCCAAAGAGTGGCTTTTTTATCACTCATAACAGGAATAATTCATTAACGGTAAAATTGAGTAAAAAACTGAGGGTAATCAATAGAGATCTGGTAGTTTATTGACCTTAAAATTCTATCTATAATTACAAGCACCTGCATTGATGGAGAAGCACATGACAGCAGTACATGAGGCGGTAAAGACCCGCCACAAGGAGACGTCGCTCATTTTCCCGGTTCTGGCACTGGCTGTGCTGTTCTTCTGGGGAAGTAGTCAGTCACTGCCAGTGGTGGTTGGTATTAATATTATTGCGCTGGTGGGTATTTTAACCAGCGCCTTTAGCGTTGTACGCCATGCGGATGTTTTAGCCCACCGTCTGGGCGAGCCGTACGGTTCGTTAATTCTCAGTCTTTCGGTGGTGATTCTTGAAGTCAGCCTGATCTCTGCCCTGATGGCAACCGGCGACGCCGCGCCTACGCTGATGCGCGACACGCTCTACTCCATCATTATGATTGTGACAGGCGGTCTGGTCGGCTTTTCTCTGCTATTGGGTGGGCGTAAATTTGCTACCCAGTATATGAATCTGTTTGGTATTAAACAGTATCTGATTGCCCTGTTCCCGCTGGCCATAATTGTACTGGTATTCCCGATGGCCCTGCCCGGTGCAAACTTCACGACCGGCCAGGCGCTGCTGGTGGCCCTGATTTCGGCCGCCATGTACGGCGTATTCCTGTTGATTCAAACCAAGACTCACCAGAGTTTGTTTGTATACGAGCATGAAGATGATGCTGACGATGACGACCCGCATCACGGTAAACCATCGGCACACAGCAGCGTGTGGCATACCGTTTGGCTGATCGTACATCTGATTGCGGTTATCGCGGTCACCAAGATGAACGCAAATCCGCTGGAGACGCTGTTAACGGAGATGAACGCGCCGGTGGCGTTTACCGGCTTCCTGGTGGCGCTGCTGATCCTCTCGCCTGAAGGGCTTGGGGCGCTGAAAGCGGTGCTGAACAATCAGGTTCAACGGGCAATGAACCTGTTCTTCGGCTCCGTGCTGGCAACAATTTCACTCACTGTACCGGTTGTGACGTTGATTGCCTTTATGACCGGCAATGACCTGCAGTTTGCGCTGGGTGCGCCAGAGATGATCGTGATGATCGCGTCACTGCTGCTGTGCCAGATCTCCTTCTCGACCGGACGTACAAACGTGCTGAACGGTGCGGCGCACATGGCGTTGTTTATTGCCTATCTGATGACAATATTTGCGTGAGATAACCCGCGCCTTCTCCCCTTCCGGGCGCGGAAGAAACCCAAAAAACCCGCCGGGAAGGCGGGTTTTTTATTAGTTGCTGGTATCCAGCTCGTCGAAGTTTTTCACCAGATCGTCAATCGCTTTGATCTGTTTCAGGAACGGCTCCAGCTTGTCCAGCGGCAGGGCGGACGGGCCGTCGCATTTAGCGTTCGCCGGATCCGGGTGCGCTTCAATGAACAAACCTGCCAGCCCGGTTGCCATACCGGCACGCGCCAGCTCGGTAACCTGGGCACGACGCCCGCCGGAGGCGGCGCCAAACGGGTCACGGCACTGCAGAGCGTGAGTCACGTCGAAGATAACCGGAGACTGGTTAGAGACGTTTTTCATCACGCTGAAGCCCAGCATATCAACGACCAGGTTGTCATAACCGAAGTTTGCGCCACGGTCACACAGGATAACCTTATCATTGCCGCCTTCGATAAACTTATCGACGATGTTACCCATCTGACCAGGGCTGACAAACTGCGGTTTTTTCACGTTGATCACGGCGCCGGTTTTCGCCATGGCTTCTACCAGGTCTGTCTGGCGAGCCAGGAACGCCGGAAGCTGGATAACATCGACCACGTCAGCCACCGGCTGCGCCTGGGAGGCTTCATGAACGTCGGTGATCACTTTCACGCCAAACGTCTGTTTCAGCTCCTGGAAAATTTTCATTCCTTCTTCCAGGCCCGGGCCACGGTAAGAGTGAATAGAGGAGCGGTTGGCTTTGTCAAAAGAGGCTTTAAACACGTACGGGATCCCAAGCTTCTGGGTCACGGTCACGTAGTGTTCGCAGATGCGCATGGCGAGATCGCGGGATTCCAGAACGTTCATACCGCCAAACAGCACGAACGGTAGATCGTTTGCTACCTTGATATCCCCAATGCTAACCACTTTCTGTTTCATAGGATCGCCTTATTCAGGTGTGAATCGGAATTAAGATTAATGCAGCGTAATGTGTTTATGCGAGATAGCGTTTATCTGCGCGCGAATCATTTCGCTAATAGGATCTTCCGGACATTGTTCCACGAAATAACTCAAATCATTCAGTGCGACGTGCTCGCAGTCGAGCTGCGCATAGATAAGGCCACGGTCGCGAATTTCGTACGGGTCTTCCGGATTAAACTGCAGCAGGACCTCACTGGCACGCAGCGCCAGCTCCATCTGCCGCTCTTCCATTAGCGCCGACTTTAGCGTATCCAGCAGCTTGCGAACGACCTCGGAGTTATCCGCTTCATCAAGATCTTCATTGAAGAGCTCTGCAATCGGGCTGATATTGCCTTTCAGCCAGACGTCCAGCGTGTGCTCGTCCAGCGTGTCACCGTTAAACGGATTGATTAACCACATCTCTCCATCCAGCCACTCTGCACGCAGGATCATCTGCGTGGGGAAAATGACCGGTACCAGCGGAATATCCAGACGATGCGCAACCCACAGCAAAATAGCGCCCAGCGCCACAGCACTGCCCTGACGATTTTTTAAAACCTGGTCGAGCCATAACGCATCCGACAGGCGGTACACGCCGCGCGTGTCGCTGAAACCCCATTCGCCGTAGAAAAGCTCAAGCAGCTTTTCAAGTTGCCAGTCCTGGCCACGCGCCTGACTGATCTCTTCGCGTGCAAGACTGACCAGGCTCTCCAGCTCATCGTAGACGTACTGCGACGTAAAATCGTCGCGGATCATCTCCGAAATCAGGATCATGCCATCGCAAAGCGGCACTTTATTAAATTCGAAATCGGCTAAGGACCTCATGACTTACCCCAGTAACGACTGCGCGTACAATGACGTCCAGACGCGATAAAACTCAAAAACAATGTAGATGATAACGCCAAACCGCTTTTCAGTCAGCCATGCGCCTTTATCAGTTTATGGCAGATAGCCGAGACTCATGCCCACGTGCCCAGCGTCAGGCGTTCATTACCGCCATAATCGCGACAGGTTTCCACTGCGGTGTAACCTGCCGTCGTGAACAGCGCACGTACGGCTTCTCCCTGCGTCCAGCCATGTTCCACCAGCAGCCAGCCCTCGGGAAGCAAATGTTCTCGTGACGTTGTCACAATGTGATCCAGATCGGCCATACCCGCCCTGGCAGCAACCAGCGCAGTTAGCGGTTCAAAACGCACATCTCCCTGCGCCAGGTGCGGGTCGTGTTGGTCAATATAGGGCGGATTGCTGACAATCATCTCAAACGTGTCGCTTTCAAGCGCGCTAAACCAGCTGCTCTGTCGCACCGACACGTTGCTGAACCCCAGACGCTCAAGGTTACGCTGTGCCAGCGCCACCGCATCCGGCATCACGTCCACTGCCGTCACCGTACAGTCCGGACGCTCAGAGGCCAGCGCCAGCGCAATCGCCCCGGTGCCGGTGCCGAGATCGAGAATGCGGCAACGCTTTGCCGGTAAACGCGCCAGCGCCTGCTCCACCAGGCACTCGGTGTCGGGCCGTGGGATCAGGGTGGCGGCTGAAACGTAGAGCGGTAAAGACCAGAACTCACGCTCGCCCACCAGGTGCGCCACCGGCTCGCCGGTTTTGCGTCGGGCAAGCAGCGCCGCAAGCTGCGTTTCCTGTTCCGGGGTGAGCGCCGTCTCGCCAAATGCCAGCAGATAAGTGCGGGCTTTCCCCGTCACATGTTCAAGCAGGATCTCGGCGTCACGCTTAGGGCTTTCACTTTCTGAAAGCGCACTGGCGGCATGGCGTAACCAGTGTTGAAAATCCATTATTCCTGCTCGGACAATGCCGCCAACTGGTCGGCCTGGTATTCCTGCACGATAGGCTCGATAAGCATATCCAGTTTACCTTCCATAGCTTCATCCAGACGGTAGAGCGTCAGGTTGATGCGGTGGTCGGTCACCCGGCCCTGCGGGAAGTTGTAGGTCCGGTTACGATCGCTGCGATCGCCGCTGCCCAGCAGGTTACGCCGGGTGGACGCTTCCGCCTGCTGGCGTTTTGCCACTTCGGCGGCACGGATACGCGCGCCGAGCACCGACAAGGCTTTGGCTTTGTTTTTGTGCTGGGAACGTTCGTCCTGGCACTCTACCACGATGCCGGTTGGCAAGTGGGTAATACGAATTGCCGAGTCGGTGGTGTTAACGTGCTGCCCGCCCGCCCCGGAAGATCGGAAGGTATCGATACGCAGTTCTGAGGGGTTGATATCAGGCAGTTCCGCCTCCGGCAGCTCTGGCATCACCGCAACCGTACAGGCTGAGGTGTGAATACGTCCCTGAGATTCGGTGGCCGGCACGCGCTGTACGCGATGTCCGCCGGATTCAAACTTCAGACGACCATAAACGCCATCACCGCTGATCTTAGCGATAACCTCTTTAAAACCACCATGTTCACCTTCGTTGGCGCTCATGATCTCCACGCGCCAGCGACGGGCTTCAGCGTAACGGCTGTACATACGGAACAGATCGCCGGCAAACAGCGCAGCTTCGTCACCGCCGGTTCCGGCACGAACTTCCACAAATGCGTTACGCTCATCGTCCGGATCTTTAGGCAACAGCAGAACCTGAAGCTGTTGCTCCATCTCTTCTGCACGCGTTTTCGCATCCTGTAACTCTTCCTGCGCCATTTCGCGCATTTCAGGGTCGTCGAGCATCATCTGCGCGGTTTCAATATCTTCCTGGACCTGGCGCCAGTCGGTAAAGCATTTAGATACATCACTCAACTGCGCATACTCACGCGATAGCGCGCGAAAACGTTCCTGGTCTGCAATGGTCCCGGCATCACCGAGCAGCGCCTGTACTTCTTCATGGCGCTCGTGCAGAGCTTCCAGTTTAGCGACGATAGAAGGCTTCATAGGCGTAAATGCACCTTGTAATAGAAAATGGGTATAGGGCGCTATTCCAGCCCGAGGCTGTTGCGCAGAATAGTCAGGCGTTCATCATCCCCGTCCCGGGCTGCCTGCTGAAGAGATTTGGTTGGGGCATGGATCAGACGGTTAGTCAGTTTCCAGGCCAGATCCTGCATAATCGCGCTGGCATCGCCGCCCTGTTGCAGGGCCGCCAGCGCTTTGGCGGTCAGGTCGTCACGCACCTGCGCCGCCTGCCCGCGATATTCGCGGATGGTCTCACTGGCGCTTTGCGCGCGCAACCAGGCCATAAACTCGCTGGTTTCCTGCTCGACAATGGTTTCCGCCTGAACCGCTGCGGCTTTACGCTGGGCAAGGTTGTGGGAAATAATCGTTTGCAGGTCATCGACGCTATAAAGATAGGCGTTAGCCAGTTTGCCGACGTCCGGTTCGACATCGCGCGGTACGGCGATATCCACCAGCAGCATCGGCTGATTACGCCGCGATTTCAGCGCACGCTCCACCATCCCTTTGCCGATAATCGGCAGCGGGCTGGCGGTAGAACTGATAATAATATCCGCCTCTTTCAGACGCTCATCAATGTCGCTTAGCGCAATCACTTCCGCACCCACTTCGTCTGCCAGTACCTGCGCACGTTCGCGGGTACGGTTAGCGATGATCATCTTTTTCACCTTATGCTCGCGCAGATGGCGCGCCACAAGCTCGATGGTCTCACCCGCACCGACCAGCAGCACCGTAACGGTTGACAGAGACTCGAAGATTTGACGTGCGAGGGTACAGGCTGCGAAAGCAACAGAAACCGCACTGGCGCCAATGTCGGTTTCGGTTCGCACACGCTTCGCCACGGAGAACGACTTCTGGAACATACGCTCCAGCTCGCTCGCTTTCAGGTGCCCTTTTTGCGAATCGGCAAAGGCTTTTTTGACCTGACCCAGGATCTGCGGCTCGCCAAGCACCAGCGAATCAAGGCCGCTGGCCACGCGCATCAGATGGCTGACCGCATTGTTATCCTGATGCCAGTAAAGGCTATTGCGCAGCTCTTCTTCGTTGAGATGGTGATAGTCACATAACCAGCGGATTAACGTTTCATGCAGGTTGTCCTGCTCCTCAACGCTTAAGTACAACTCGGTGCGGTTGCAGGTCGAGAGCACCACCCCACCCTGCACCATAGGCTGCGCGAGCAGGCTGTCCAGCGCCAGGTCGAGCGTATCCGGCGAAAACGTGACACGTTCTCGCAGTGAAACCGGGGCTGTTTTGTGGTTAATGCCGAGTGCTAATAAGGTCATGTTGAGCGGGAGTAGTACCAGCGTTAATAAGGTTAGCAGGTCGCATCATACAGGATGCGCGAGATCAATAAAAGAGACCACACCCTTTCGGAGTAATAGGTTAGAAAGCGCTTTGAGATAATTTGAACGTAGACGCTGCTCCTGTGGGACGCTAGCATTAACAGTTATAACTGCAACGTATCTCAAGGATTTGTCCTCATTATGACCCGACTGATTCGCCTGCTGCCTCTGGCGGCACTGGTTCTGACCGCGTGTACCGTCAACCAACCTAAAGGCCCGGGCAAAAGCCCCGACTCGCCGCAGTGGCGTCAGCACCAGCAGGACGTGCGTAACTTAAGCCAGTACCAGACGCGTGGCGCCTTTGCTTATCTGTCTGACGAGCAAAAGGTTTATGCCCGCTTTTTCTGGCAGCAAACGGGACAGGATCGTTATCGCCTGCTGTTGCTGAACCCGCTGGGCAGTACCGAGCTTGAGCTTATCGCCGGACCGGGTGAAGCGCAGATAACCGACAGTAAAGGCCAACGCTATACCGCCACCGATGCCGAAGAGATGATCGGTAAACTGACCGGTATGCCTATCCCGCTGAACAGCCTGCGCCAGTGGATCCTCGGACTGCCGGGAGAGGCGACCGATTACAGACTCGACGATCAATACCGCCTGAGCCAGCTCAACTACACCCAGAACGGTAAAACCTGGAAGGTGGTATTTAGCGCCTATGACAGTAAAACGACACCTTCCCTGCCCTCCAACATGGAGCTGACCCAGGGCAGCCAGCGCATTAAGTTGAAGATGGATAACTGGATCGTTAAATGATGAGCCAATGGCCCTCTCCTGGAAAACTGAATCTGTTTCTCTACATCATCGGCCAGCGTGCTGACGGTTATCATAGCCTGCAGACGCTGTTTCAGTTTCTCAATTATGGCGATACTGTTTCGATAACGCCGCGTAATGACGGCGAGATTTGTCTGCTGACGCCTGTGGAGGGCGTGGAGCATGACGATAACCTCATCATTCTTGCCGCGCGCCTGCTGATGAAGGCGGCAGCACAAACAGGGCGACTGCCTGCGGGAAGCGGCGCGGATCTGGCGGTTGAAAAACGTCTGCCGATGGGCGGCGGGCTGGGCGGCGGCTCATCTAATGCCGCTACCGTGCTGGTCGCCCTGAACCATCTCTGGGGATGCGGCCTGTCGAAAGATGAACTGGCGGCCTTAGGACTTACGCTTGGCGCGGATGTCCCGGTGTTTATTCACGGGCATGCGGCGTTTGCCGAAGGGGTGGGCGAGATCCTCACGGCGGTAGAACCTGAGGAAAAATGGTATCTTGTTGCCCAGCCTGGCGTGAGTATTCCGACGCCGGTCATCTTCAAAGATCCTGACCTGAAAAGAGATACGCCAGCGCGGTCAATAGAGACGTTATTAAATTGTGAATTCAGCAACGATTGCGAGGATATCGCAAGAAAACGTTTTCGCGAGGTTGATGCGGTGCTTTCCTGGCTGTTAGAATACGCGCCGTCGCGCCTGACTGGCACAGGGGCTTGTGTCTTTGCTGAATTTGACACCGAATCCGCCGCCCGTCAGGTGCTTGAGCAAGCGCCGGTTTGGCTGCATGGTTTTGTAGCGCGTGGAGTGAACACCTCCCCTCTACAACAGGCCATTCTGGCGCAGACTGAGTTTCGGTGACAACGTCACCCTGTTCCAGACGTTGCATCGCGCTCTTTAATACACCGCCTGGATAGCATTTCGCTTAGGCCCCGCAGTTTGCGGCGAATGCTATCCACCACTGGACGCATGCCTGAGGTTCTTCTCGTGCCTGATATGAAGCTTTTTGCTGGTAACGCCACCCCGGAACTAGCACAACGTATTGCCAACCGCCTGTACACTTCCCTCGGCGATGCCGCTGTAGGTCGCTTTAGCGACGGCGAAGTCAGCGTACAAATTAACGAAAATGTACGCGGTGGTGATATTTTCATCATCCAGTCCACCTGTGCTCCAACGAACGACAACCTGATGGAATTGGTTGTTATGGTCGATGCCCTGCGCCGTGCTTCCGCAGGCCGTATCACTGCTGTCATCCCTTATTTTGGTTATGCGCGCCAGGACCGTCGCGTCCGTTCCGCGCGTGTGCCAATTACAGCCAAAGTTGTCGCGGATTTTCTCTCCAGCGTCGGCGTTGACCGCGTTCTGACCGTTGACCTGCATGCAGAGCAAATCCAGGGTTTCTTCGACGTCCCGGTTGATAACGTATTCGGCAGCCCAATCCTGCTGGAAGACATGCTGCAACTGAACCTCGATAACCCGATTGTGGTGTCTCCGGATATCGGCGGTGTAGTCCGTGCCCGTGCTATCGCTAAGCTGCTCAACGATACCGACATGGCAATCATCGACAAACGTCGTCCACGCGCTAACGTCTCTCAGGTGATGCACATCATCGGTGACGTTGCTGGCCGCGACTGCGTGCTGGTTGATGATATGATCGATACCGGCGGTACGCTGTGTAAAGCGGCAGAAGCGCTGAAAGAACGTGGGGCCAAGCGCGTATTTGCTTACGCAACCCACCCAATCTTCTCCGGTAATGCCGTGAACAACCTGCGCAACTCCGTTATCGATGAAGTTGTGGTGTGCGATACCATTCCCCTGAGCGACGAAATCAAAGCGCTGCCAAACGTGCGCACGTTGACCCTGTCCGGAATGTTGGCCGAAGCGATTCGTCGTATCAGCAACGAAGAATCAATCTCTGCCATGTTCGAACACTGATCGAGCACGGCTCAAAAACCCGCTACGGCGGGTTTTTTTGTTTCCGATATTTATTTGTATGACTAATGATTCAATCATCTATTATTCATATGACAGATGATACGCACAAGAATGATGGTTAATTGTGAAAAACGTAACTTCCTCACATGTTCTGCCCTTTCGCGCCCTCATCGACGCTTGCTGGAAAGAGAAATACTCATCGTCACGCTTTATACGTGACCTGATAGCCGGGGTAACCGTCGGCATTATCGCCATCCCGCTGGCGATGGCGCTGGCGATCGGTAGCGGCGTTGCGCCACAGTACGGCCTTTACACCTCGGCCGTGGCCGGGATTGTGATTGCCCTGACGGGCGGCTCTCGCTTTAGCGTCTCCGGCCCGACCGCCGCCTTTGTGGTTATCCTTTATCCTGTTTCCCAGCAGTTTGGTCTGGCCGGGCTGCTGGTCGCCACCCTGATGTCCGGTGTCTTTTTGATTCTGTTTGGCCTGGCTCGCTTTGGTCGGTTAATCGAATATATTCCGCTCTCCGTCACACTGGGATTCACCTCCGGGATTGGTATCACCATCGGGACGATGCAAATCAAAGATTTCCTCGGCCTGCAGCTGGTCCACGTCCCGGAGCACTACCTGCAAAAAGTCGGCGCGCTCATTATGGCATTGCCCACCGCTAACCTGGGCGACGCGGCAACAGGCATTGTAACGCTGGGTACGCTGATCGTCTGGCCCCGGCTGGGCATTCGTCTGCCTGGACACCTGCCAGCACTCCTGCTGGGCTGTGCGGTGATGGCTATCGTCAATCTGTTCGGCGGTCAGGTGGCGACCATCGGTTCACAGTTCCACTATATTCTGGCAGACGGTTCGCAGGGGAACGGCATTCCGCAGCTATTACCGCAACTGGTGCTGCCGTGGAATATGCCGGGCTCCAGCTTCACGCTGAGCTGGGATTCGCTTCACGCGCTGTTACCTGCCGCTTTCTCAATGGCGATGCTGGGGGCAATTGAATCTCTGCTGTGCGCCGTGGTGCTCGACGGCATGACCGGGACCAAACACAATGCGAACAGCGAGCTGGTCGGCCAGGGGATGGGCAATATTATTGCGCCGTTCTTCGGGGGGATTACGGCCACGGCGGCAATCGCCCGTTCGGCCGCTAACGTTCGCGCGGGTGCAACGTCTCCGGTTTCGGCGGTTATCCACTCCGGGCTGGTTATCATGGCTCTGCTGATACTCGCCCCACTGCTCTCCTGGCTCCCGCTCTCAGCGATGGCGGCTCTGCTGTTAATGGTCGCCTGGAACATGAGTGAGGCGCATAAGGTGGTGAACCTGCTGCGCCGTGCGCCGAAAGACGACATTATTGTGATGCTCATCTGTATGTCGCTGACCGTGTTGTTCGATATGGTCATTGCTATTAGCGTTGGGATTGTACTGGCTTCCCTGCTCTTTATGCGCCGCATCGCGCAGATGACGCGGCTTTCGTCGGTTAAGGTTGATGTGCCGGAGGATGTGCTGGTTCTGCGCGTCATTGGCCCGCTATTCTTTGCGGCCGCCGAAGGGCTGTTCAGCGATCTGGAGTCGCGCATTGTGGGCAAACGCATTGTGGTCCTGAAATGGGATGCCGTACCCGTGCTGGACGCGGGCGGGCTGGACGCCTTTCAGCGCTTCGTTGCGCGTTTGCCACAGGGATGTGAATTGCGGGTGAGCAATCTGGAATTTCAGCCGCTACGCACTATGGCACGCGCGGGCGTACAGCCGATCCCGGGCCGGCTGACATTTTACCCTGACCGCGAAGCGGCGTTAGCGGAGCGTGAAGCTCTGCCTTCTTAATGTAAAAAACGACGTGATATGCGTCGTTTTTAATATCTGTTGTTGCCCCACGCTAGCTGTGCTTGTGCTGGTCCCGGCGGCAACGTTTATCGTAATGGCGCACCCACCAGTATCTGTCGCAGACCTGTTCATGCCCGCTGACGCGTGCGCCAGCCAGCCACAACACCGCCCCGAGAAAGATGCTCAATACCGCGCCGTGAGCGAAGTATTGTGGGAGGTCAAGCTGTGGTAACTGGTTCAAAATAGAATAACCCACACCAACTACCATCACGAACAGCCCCAACCCCATCAGTATGTTACCGAGTATCGAAGCGTTTTTGCGTTTCATATATTACCTCCGGAACTATGGGTTGTAAGGGGTAATGCCCCCGATCCTTGTGTGTAAAGTATAGGCAACGCTCCTTTTACGAGTTGCGTGAATGATCACATTTACGAAACGTGCCCAGACAAAAATTTACAAATAAGGCGTTGAACAGCTTGAAATTCTAATGGTTCAACTGAGTAATTATTGTCTTTTTGGTGTTCATCGCGCAGAACTTTGTCAAGCGGCGCGCCAGACAGTAAACTACGCGCCAGATCTGGAACCCATTAGGAATTGAATCGTGACGATTAAACTGATTGTCGGCCTCGCTAATCCCGGCGCAGAGTATGCAGCCACTCGCCATAATGCCGGTGCCTGGTACGCTGATCTGCTGGCCGAACGGTTGCACGCTCCCCTGCGTGAAGAACCGAAGTTTTACGGGTATACCTCACGTATCAACCTTGCTGGCGCGGACGTGCGCCTGCTGGTGCCGACGACTTTCATGAACCTGAGCGGCAAAGCCGTGGCGGCAATGGCAACATTTTATCGCATCAATCCGGATGAAATTCTGGTGGCGCATGATGAACTGGATCTCCCGCCGGGTGTCGCAAAGTTCAAGCTGGGCGGCGGCCACGGCGGTCACAATGGTTTAAAAGACATCATCAGCAAACTGGGGAATAACCCTAATTTCCACCGTTTGCGTTTAGGAATTGGTCATCCGGGCGATAAAAACAAAGTTGTGGGTTTCGTGCTCGGTAAGCCCCCGGTTTCAGAGCAGAAATTAATAGACGACGCGGTTGACGAAGCGGCGCGCTGTACCGAGATTTGGCTACAAGACGGCTTGACTAAAGCGACTAACCGCCTGCATGCGTTTAAAGCGCAATAATCCGCGCAGTACGGCTTTTTTACCGCGCGGCCTGCGGGTTACGTGTATAATAAGCGTAGTTATTTACTTTTTTTCAATCGGTTGTTAATAACGGATTGATTATCAAGACATTAAGGTGATTTAGAGATGGGATTCAAATGCGGTATCGTCGGTCTGCCAAACGTTGGCAAATCCACCCTGTTCAACGCGCTCACCAAAGCCGGTATTGAAGCGGCAAACTTCCCGTTCTGTACCATTGAGCCGAACACCGGTGTTGTACCCATGCCCGATCCGCGTCTTGACCAGCTCGCAGAAATCGTCAAGCCGCAGCGCATTTTACCCACCACCATGGAGTTCGTGGACATTGCGGGCCTGGTAAAAGGCGCATCCAAAGGAGAAGGCCTGGGTAATCAGTTTCTGACCAACATTCGTGAAACCGAAGCGATCGGCCACGTTGTACGTTGCTTTGAGAATGACAACATTATCCACGTCAACAATAAAGTGGATCCGGCTGATGACATCGAAGTTATTAACACCGAACTGGCGCTGTCTGACCTGGACACCTGCGAGCGTGCTCTGCATCGCGTGCAAAAGCGTGCCAAAGGCGGCGATAAGGACGCTAAAGCCGAGCAAGCGGCGCTGGAAAAATGTCTGCCGCAGCTGGAAAACGCGGGTATGTTGCGCGCGCTTAAGAACCTGACTGAGGAAGACAAGGCAGCAATCAAATACCTGAGCTTCCTGACGCTGAAGCCAACCATGTATATTGCCAACGTCAACGAAGACGGTTTCGAGAACAACCCTTATCTGGACAAAGTGCGTGAAATCGCGGCGGCTGAAGGCTCTGTGGTGGTTGCGGTGTGCGCGGCGGTTGAATCCGATATCGCTGAACTGGACGATGCTGATCGTGAAGAGTTTATGGCCGAACTGGGCATTGAAGAACCGGGTCTTAATCGCGTGATCCGTGCGGGTTACGAACTGCTAAACCTGCAAACCTACTTCACCGCTGGCGTGAAAGAAGTGCGTGCATGGACCATCCCTGTAGGTGCCACTGCGCCACAGGCTGCGGGTAAAATCCACACAGACTTCGAGAAAGGCTTTATCCGCGCACAGACTATCGCGTTTGAAGACTTCATCACCTACAAAGGTGAGCAAGGCGCGAAAGAAGCTGGCAAGATGCGTGCGGAAGGGAAAGATTATGTCGTAAAAGATGGCGACGTGATGAACTTCCTGTTCAACGTCTAAAACTCAATTCACCTCATGAAAACCCTGAAAATCCACGCTGTTGCGTGGATTTTTTATGTATTGATTAAATGTTTATTTAAGCCTTAGCGTCACGGTATTTTCATCCCTGATACGCTTTTTACGCGCCTCGCACGGTTCAGGACATTCGCAGACCTTTTCCATGCCGACAGAGGCAATGCCGCCACAGCTGCCAGCGATCGTTCTGCGCTTAATAAGCCATCCAATCGACATGCCGAGCACTACCAGCAAAAAGACAACAAAGGTTGCGACAAAAGTCATCATTGTTATTCCCCAAAGTCATCAAGCAGAATATTTTCATCTTCCACGCCGAGCGAATGCAGCATCGTAATCACTGCCGCATTCATCATCGGTGGACCACACAGATAAAACTCACAGTCTTCCGGTGCGCTATGCTGCTTGAGGTAGTTTTCGAAAAGTACCTGGTGGATGAATCCCGTGTAGCCGGTCCAGTTGTCCTCTGGCAGCGGATCGGACAAGGCAACGTGGAAAGTGAAATTAGGGTTTTCACGGGCCAACTGTTCAAACTCTTCAGCGTAGAACATTTCCTTTAAGGATCGCGCACCGTACCAGAAGCTGATTTTACGCTTGCTACCCAGCCGCTTAAGCTGGTCAAAGATGTGAGAACGCATGGGAGCCATTCCCGCGCCTCCGCCTATAAATACCATTTCCGCGTCGGTCTCCCGTGCGAAGAACTCGCCAAAGGGGCCGGAAATAGTCACTTTATCACCGGGCTTTAACGACCAGATGTAGGATGACATCACCCCGGGCGGCACATACATTGACGCAGGCGGTGTGGCGATTCGCACATTGAGCATAATGATACCCTCTTCCTCAGGGTAGTTAGCCATTGAATAGGCGCGAAGGGTTGGCTCTTTGACATCTGAAACAAACCTGAAAAGATCAAATTTATCCCAGTCGCTGCGATACTCTTGTGGAATATCAAAATCACGGTACGCGACCGTGTGGGCAGGACACTCTATCTGGATATAGCCCCCCGCTCTGAATGGCACCGACTCCCCATCCGGGATCTTGAGCTTCAGCTCTTTGATAAAGGTGGCTTTGTTGTCGTTTGAAATAACCTCGCACACCCATTTTTTGACCCCGAAGATCTCTTCCGCAAGCTCAATTTTCATATCCTGGCGAACCGCAACCTGGCACGCCAGGCGACAACCCTCTTTGGCTTCGCGCCTGGTAATCGACGCCAGCTCCGTCGGCAAAATATCGCCACCGCCCTCTTTTACCGTTATCCGGCACTGTCCGCACGAGCCGCCCCCGCCACAGGCAGAGGAGATAAAAATGCCTTGCGCGGACAGCGTATTAAGTAGCTTATCACCTGCTGGCGCACGAATTTGATGCTGTGGGTCACCATTGATATCAATAAGTACCTCGCCAGCGTTCACTAGCCTGGCACGGGCCGCTAAAATCATGCCCGCCAGTGCGACCACTATCAACGTGAACATCACTACGCCAAGAATTATCTCCATTTCTTAGTCCTTACAGTTGCACACCAGAGAACGACATGAAGCCCAGCGCCATCAGTCCGGTGGTAATAAAGGTGATCCCTAAGCCACGCAATCCATTGGGAACGTTGGCATATTTCATTTTTTCGCGCAGCCCCGTTAAGGCCAGAATACCCAGCATCCAGCCCAGCCCGGACCCAATTCCGTAAACAATAGATTCCCCGAAGTTATAATCTCGCTGAACCATAAACGCTACGCCACCAAAAATGGCGCAGTGTACGGCAATCAAAGGCAGATAAATGCCCAGCGCGTTATACAAATTCATAAAATATCTCTCGAGTACCATCTCAAGAATTTGTACCAACGCGGCAATGACGCCTATAAAGGTTATAAAGTTGAGGAAGCTAAGATCCACGCCTTCCACCAGCGCGCTATCACGCAATACGTAGTTGAAAACCAGGTTGTTTATCGGTACTGCTAGTCCAAGCACGATTGTGACCGTGATACCCAGCCCAAAAGCCGTGGAGATCTTTTTAGAGATGGCTAAAAATGTACACATGCCGAGGAAGAATGCCAGGGCCATATTTTCAATGAACACCGCACGGACAAATAAGCTCAGATAATGATCCATCGGCAGTTACTCCCTTTCCTGCTGTTCTGGCTTCAGCGTCCGAATTAGCCAGATCAGGAAACCAATAATGAAAAATGCGCTGGGTGCCAGTAAAAATAACCCGTTTGGATAATACCAGCCGCCATTCTGGAAGGTTTCAAAGATCGTGATATCGAAAACTTTACCCGTTCCGGCTAATTCTCTTATCACACCGACGATAATTAATATGGCGCCATAACCCAGACCGTTACCGATGCCATCCATAAAGCTCGGGATTGGGGGCATTTTCATCGCGTAAGCTTCGGCGCGGCCCATCACGATGCAGTTGGTAATGATTAGACCCACAAATACCGACAGCTGTTTTGAGGTTTCATACGCAAAGGCGCGCAGCAGCTGATCGACGACGATCACCAGCGAGGCGACAATGGTCATTTGAACGATCATGCGCACGCTGTTAGGAATATGGTAACGGATCAGCGAAATGAACATGCTGGAGAACGCCGTTACCAAGGTGACGGCCACGGCCATCACCAGCGCCGTATCAACCCGAGTGGTCACGGCCAATGCGGAGCAGACGCCCAGAACCTGTAACGTGATGGGATTATTCGCTAAAAGCGGTTCGATAATCACCCGTTTTATCTGTTTACTATCGACTGTCTCAGACATTGTTTAGTGCTCCTTCACGAACGTTTTTAAGGAACGGACCAAAGCCCAGTTCACCCATCCAGAAGTCAAAACTGTTCTGCACACCGTTGGCGGTGAGCGTTGCGCCAGAAAGGCCGTCGACGGCATGATGATCGTCCTGCCGCGCGCTGCCTTTCACGATCCTCAGCGCAGGCTGTCCGTCCTCGTTCAGGGCCTTTTTACCGACAAACTGTGCGCGCCAGTTCGGGTTTTCAATTTCTCCACCCAGCCCTGGCGTCTCACCATGGTCGTAGAAGATGATCCCCTTAATCGTTTTGCCGTCGGTTTCGATTGAAACCAGTGAGTGCATCACGGACCACAGTCCGTTGCCGTAGACGGGCAGCACCAGCTCCTGGATCCGGTTCTGCGCGTCGCGCACCAGATATACTTCGGCAATATGGCTGCGCCGCTTAATGCCCGCCGGATCCTGAGAGACCTCAAGCTTCAGGCTCATAAGCGGATCTTTAACCGCCTGCGCGTGGTCAAATTTGGCCGGATCCTTATCCAGAAACTCGCCCGTATTTAAGTCCACCAGACGCGCCGAAATCCGTTCAGCAAAAATGTTAGATACCTCTTCGCTACTCATGCCGTGATGCATCAGGCCCGCGACCGCCAGAATATTGCGCTGCCGATCGAGCGCGCGCTGTTCCTGCTGGCGAGACTTCAACCCGACGGCTGCGCTCGCCACCACAATTGAACAGACCAGGCAAATGATCAGCACCACCAGCAGGGTCTTGCCGTTACTTTCGTTGTTTTTCACCTCAGCCACGCGCCTTCCTCCGCTTAATGTTGGCCCGCACCACCAGATAATCGAATAGCGGGGCAAACAG
Organism: unidentified bacterial endosymbiont; assembly: GCF_918797525.1. Lineage (NCBI taxonomy): Bacteria > unidentified bacterial endosymbiont. Next base: position 2,819,404 of record NZ_OU963893.1, read on the forward strand.
ATTGGCAAACAAAATGGCCAGCATCATTCCTTCCGGATAAGCCGGATTGACCACACGAATGAGTACGCACATCACGCCAATCAGCGCGCCATACCACCATTTTCCTCTGTCGGTGAATGAGGCTGACACCGGGTCGGTAGCCATAAACATCATGCCAAAGGCAAAACCGCCCAGGACCAGATGCCAGTACCAGGGCATTGAGAACATCGGGTTGGTGCTGGAGCCGATAACGTTAAAGAGCGTGGCGGTGAGCACCATGCCCAGCATGACGCCGGCGACGATACGCCATGACGCGACCCTGCCAAAAAGGATGATTGCGCCACCGAATAAAATCATCAGGGTCGAGACTTCACCGATCGATCCAGGAATATTGCCGATAAAGGCATCAAGCCAGGTGATGGTCTGGCCGGTAGCGTTATTGACGAGCGCTTCTCCGCCCTGCGCAGACCACTGTGAGAGCGGCGTTGCGCCGGAGAAACCGTCTGCTGCGGTCCAGACCAGATCGCCTGAAATTTGTGCCGGCCAGGCAAAGAACAGGAATGCGCGCCCTGCAAGCGCCGGATTGAGGAAGTTGCGCCCGGTTCCACCGAAGATCTCTTTCGCCACCACCACGCCGAAGCTTATCCCAGCCGCAGCCTGCCACAGAGGTATCGCGGGGGGTACAATCAGAGCGAAGAGAATTGAGGTGACAAAGAAACCTTCGTTGATCTCATGCTTGCGGATAACCGCGAAAAGCACCTCCCAGAAGCCCCCGACCAAAAATACCGTGAGGTAAATCGGCAGGAAGTAGACCGCGCCTAATCCGATCATACTTATCCAACTGGCATCGGCGGCAACGCTTATTCCCAGCCACTGGGCGAGCCGATAGTGCCAGTCGGACTGGAGCACCATTTCAAGCTGATCGGCATCATAAAGCTGATGCAGGGCGACGATGGTTTGCAGCCCGGTGTTGTACATGCCCCAGAACATCGCCGGAAAAACGGCAAACCAGACCAGAATCATCATGCGCTTTAAATCGATGGCATCGCGCACGTGTGCTGCCCCCTTCGTCACCTGTCCTGGTGTATAGAAAAGGGTCGCTGTCGCTTCAAACAGCGGATAATATCTTGCCAGTTTGCCACCCTCACTAAAGTGCGGCTCCAGCTTATCGAAGCGTTGTTTTAAGCCCATCATTACCCTTCCTGTTCAATGCGGGTTAAGACTTCACGCAGCACCGGGCCATACTCATATTTCCCCGGACAAACGTAGGTACAGAGTGCCAAATCCTCCTCATCAAGCTCCAGGCACCCGAGGTCTTGCGCACTGTCGGTATCACCGGCGAGCAAGTCACGCAACAGCAGAGTCGGTAAAATATCCAGAGGCATAACGCGTTCGTAACTACCGATAGGGACCATCGCGCGTTCGCCTCCGTGGGTGCTGCTGGTGAAGTTGAAGCGTTTCTTACGCAAAAAATGACCAAGCGTGGTTCGGGTCAACGAAAACTTCTCTTTGCCCGGCAATACCCAGCCGAACAGCTCTTTCTCACGTCCTTCGGCAATGACGCTCACCTGCAAATGGTAACGACCCAAATAAGCCTGCGGCCCCGTGGCATGGCGTCCGCTGAGTACCGATCCCGATATCACACGGTTCTCGCCCTCTTTAAGCTCGCCGCTGAGAAGCTCCGCGATATCCGCGCCCGTCAGCGTTTGGATTAGACGCGGATTCGCGACCTGAGGGCCGCCGATGGCGATGATTCGTTCAGAGCACAACTCTCCCGTCAGGAAAAGCTGGCCGATGGCAATGACGTCCTGATAATTGAGATGCCAGACCTGCCTGGACAGGCTTACCGGTTCCAAAAAATGGATGTGCGTTCCGACAAGCCCAGCCGGATGCGGGCCGGTAAATTCACTGAACGTAACGCGCCGTTGTGGATGACCATTAAGCCCCCCGCCCCCGGCCTGACAGACATGGACTTTTCCCGCCGTCAGTCGCGTGAGAAGGGTTAGCCCGGCATCAAATGCCTCCTGCTGCATCGAAATAATGGGCTGCGGGTCTGCGCTAAGGGGATTGGTGTCGATTGCCGTGACAAAGATAGCCGCCGGTTCGCAGTCAGGAACCGGGGATTTACTGAAGGGGCGGGTGCGAAATGCGGTCCACAGTCCGGAATCGAGAAGCTGACGCTGAACGACCTCCCGACTAAGCTCGCCGAGAGTGGCCAGATCATGACGCTTAAATTCGCGCTGTTCATTGCCCTCGATGCGGATAACAACGGCGTGCATCACGCGGCGTTCTCCGCGATGTATAGCCGTTACCACTCCGCTGGCCGGGGCGGTAAACATGACGCCCGGATTTTTTTTATCCTCGAACAGAGCCTGACCTTTCACAACTCGCTCGCCAGGCTTTACCAGCATGGCAGGACGCATGCCGTTATAATCGTCGCCTAAGATTGCAACATGACGAACGCTGGTGTTCAGTGAAATCGATTGTTCAGGTGCACCGGCAATAGGTAAATCAAGTCCTGATTTAATTCTGAACATAATAAAGTCATCATGATTAGAGGTTATATATGTTCAATAACCTTAAAAGACAAAATGGACAGGCCCATTCCCGGGTCTGACCTGAAGAAGTAATTAATGGTATGATAAAAAATAAATCCTTTTTTTAAGTAAAATATTATTATTTAAAGTCAAATTCACCTCCATAATATCCACACTACTCCAGATGGTTTTATTAAATATTTTCACTCCCACCCAGTCAACTAAAGAAATGGATAATTACACATAGTGACAATAGTGCGCGCTGGATGACATTAATTGAAAAATCTTGCAGAAAATTCTTAAATTTAAAAAATAACTATGGAAAAAATTTGTTAGACTGATTGATTGCCCGAAAACACCCAGCGGAATGAGCAAATGTGATTTTACCCCGGCTTGCGGATGTGGCGCTTTACCCTTGCGCGTGGATAAAGCGCTCTGTTTATTGCATCTTAGCCCTTCAGGGTAAAGGTGAGCGTATTGCGCCGGTATTCTGCAGCCAGCGGAGTGTCTCTGCGGCAAGCGTGTCGCTGGCGAGGCCAAAGGCCGCAACGACCTCGTTCATCGAACGCCCGTTTATGGGCTGGCGTATCACGAAACGCTGGCTGGCTATCACGCGGCGATCGGATGTTTGCACCAGATGCGCGTCAAACTGAATCAGCACTTCGCCTTTTTTCCCGCGATAGACCCCCTGGAATGCGGATAAATCACCCCCGAGTTCTAAATCGGCCTGCAAGTTATCATCATCGCTGCTGACTGAGATAAAACGCCCGTTAGTGCGCAACTCTTGCGTCAGACGATTACGAACCAATACGGGCACCGAATCGCTCCAGCGCGACCCGCTGTAGACCGTTATCTCCGCATCCTGAGGCTGAACGGCAATACGCGAACTGTTAATAAACTGGCTGGTATTGGGCTGCACAACGCGCAGCGAACGGTTTATGGCCTGACCGCTTGCAGACGTTCCCGGCTGAGCGGGCAGTAACCAGACCTGCGAAACTGGCGGTTGCGGCAACACCGTGCAGGCGGCCAGCGGCAGGCACATAAGAACAGCCAGCAACCTGAACATATGGCGAGGTAGGCAGGACAACCTATGATTGAAAGCGGTCATTATGGGGTAAACTCCTTCGTACGTTCAGGGCCCCTTAACAAGGCGGCTGGGTTTTCTTCCAGGCGGTTGATCGCTCCGCGTAATGTTACCAGGGTTTTGCGTAACTCATCGACGGCAGGTCCAAGTTCGTTAAAGCCCTGGATGCCGTTGCTAAGTGAATGCTGATTATCGCTGACTATCTGATTCAACAAAGCGCTCGTCTTTTGCAACAGTGCCAGGGTATTGGCCGCATTGTTAATCAGATCGTTGCCCTTACCGTCCAGCAGTACGTTCGCATTGCGCATCAGGCGGTTGGTTTGGGCCAGCGTCTCGTTACTTTGTTTTGTCACCATCGCCAGCTGATGCAGGATGGTGCGGATATCTTCCCGTTGACCGGCCACGGTATCGGTAATTTTTTCCAGATTGTCTAACGTATTGACGAATCGCTGCTGATTATCCGGCGTAAGGACCTGATTTAAGCGCAACAGGACCTCATTAACGTTGGTCATCACATCTTCGCCATTGGTGAGTAGCTGGTTCAGCGGCGAAGGGGTGGCGATAATCACCGGGATCCTCTCGTCATCCCCTTCCAGCGCCGGGCTGGCTTCACTTCCACCGCTTAGCTGAATATTAGATGTCCCGGTAATACCGGCCATAGCCAGCCGCGCCTGGGTATCCTGACGGATGGGCGTAGAGGCAGCGACTCTGATCCTGGCCCATACCTTACCGGGGTTATCCCTGTCCAGACGAAGCTGAACCACCTCACCGACCCGGATCCCGCTGTAATTAACCGTACTGCCCTGGGAAAGGCCGCTCACGGCCTCGTTAAAGACGATATCGTACATGTTAAACTGGCGATCGCTGTCGGATTTGCTCAGCCACAGGCTAAACAACAGCACCGCAGTGAAAATAATGAGAGTGAATAACCCAATGAGAACATGGTGAGCGCGAGTTTCCATCTTTTATTGCCTCTTTTGTAACGTCGTTTGGGTCTGCTGTGCGGCTCGCCCGCGTGGGCCGTGGAAGTATTCCTGTATCCAGGGATCTTGAGTCGCTGCCACCACGTCCAGTGAATCCACAACTAGCACTTTTTTTTGCGAAAGCACTGCCACCCTGTCACAGATTGTATAAAGGGTATCCAGATCATGGGTCACTAAAAATACGGTTAATCCCAGCGCATTACGTAGCGTGGCAATAAGATTGTCAAACGCGGCGGCACCGATGGGATCCAGCCCTGCGGTTGGCTCATCCAGGAACAGGATCTCCGGATCCAACGCCAGGGATCTGGCCAGCGCTGCGCGTTTCACCATGCCTCCTGAAAGTGAGGATGGATATTTATCTCCGGCGCTGGCGGGCAAACCGACCAGCGCGAGTTTAACCTGCGCCAGGTGTTCGGCGTCGCGGCGCTCAAGCCCCGCATACTCGATAAGCGGCAGGGCCACGTTCTCCGTGACCGTTAGCGAGCTGAATAATGCTCCGCGCTGAAACAGAACGCCAAAACGCTTCTCCAGCACGGAACGGCGCGCGCCGCTAAGTTCGGTAAGATTTTCGCCAAATACCTCGATTCGGCCGTCCGTCGGGCGACGAAGACCGACGATACTGCGCAGGAGCACTGACTTGCCGGTACCCGACCCGCCCACTACGCCGAGGATTTCGCCACGCCGCACGTCGAGGTCGAGATCGACGTGCACGCATTGTGGCCCGAAGCAGTTACGCAGTTTACGGATACGAATAATGGCGTCCGGGCTAATGTCGTTTACCATCCCATCTCCATGAAAAACAGTGCAGCAACCGCATCCAGCAGGATCACTACAAATATTGAATGTACAACGCTCGCGGTAGTATGTGCGCCCACAGATTCCGCGCTTCCGCTCACCTTAAACCCTTCCAGGCAACCGATGATGGCAATCAGAAATGCAAACACCGGCGCTTTAATCATGCCCACCAAAAAATGTTCAAAACCGACGCTGTTCTGCATTATGGTTAAAAACATGGTTGGGGAGATATCAAGCGTTAATGCACAAACCACAATTCCACCCGATATCCCGCTGATCATGCCAATAAAGGTCAGCATCGGCAGCGCCAGTAGTAGCGCCAGCACGCGTGGAAGTACCAGCAGTTCGACCGGATTTAGCCCCATTGCCTGGATAGCATCAATCTCTTCATTGGCTTTCATCAGGCCGATCTGTGCAGTGAAGGCGCTGGCGGTTCGCCCGGCCATGAGTATTGCCGTCAGCAGCACGGCAAATTCGCGCAGGAATGAAAACACCACCAGTTGAACGGTAAATATACTGGCACCGAACGTGGAGAGCACCGTTGATCCCAAAAAAGCGATTACCGCTCCGACCATAAACGTCAGCATTGCGATGATAGGCACGGCATTCAGGCCAATTTGCTGCAGATTAGCGACCAGAGACGTAACCCGCCAGCGAGATGGCCGCAACAGGGTGGCAAAAAGTGCTTCAAGCGTCAGACCGATAAATCCGATGAGGGCAACCAGGTTTTGCCAGAAGCTTTCCACCGACTTTCCAACGTTCGCCAGCAGCTCGGTGACGATACCCGGCCGCTTATGCGCCTGAGGCGCGGCGTAGTCCAGTAATGCCGCTCCGACGGTTTGCAGCAGGACACGGCGCTCTACCGGAAGCGATGGCGCAATACGATCGAGCGCCAGTATCTTTTGCTCACCCATAAGCTTGACCAGCAGCGTGGCACCAGCGGTATCAAGTGTCCCTAACTGGCTCAGGTCGAAAACGGCGTTTGGGGGTAATCGAGACTGTAACGCGCTGACGGCAGGCTCCAGATGGGCATAATGCGCCAGCACCCAGTCGCCCGAAGCAGCGATACGCGGAGGATTTTTGGTCTCATCAATATTGAGTAATGCAGTGAGCGTCTGTTCTGTCATCATGAGGACCTGTAATTACTCAATCTGTTCAATGGGCCTGCACGCAGACCGGAAAAAGATGTCATTACGTCGAACATTTTGCCGTGCTGTAACAACGAACCAGCGGCGCTTTTCTAATAATAGATATCATATTAGGCCACAGTCGTATGCCGAACGCTAAGCTCGCACGGTGTCTTTACAAAGATTTTATCAGGGAAAATAAGTACCTGGCAGCGGTATTAACCTTGATATTTGATAAAGGTTTGCTCTTCACGCAATCTGTTTAGCATAGCGTTAAAGCAGTATTAAGACGACTCAAGACCCGTACTGCGCTCAGCTAGGGTGCTGGGTGTTTATGTCAACACTATTACCATGCTTGATAATTGCGCCAGCCCCCTGCGTGCGGCGTAACGCAGGTGCAGTTGCCCGGAGGTTCAGGGCAAACGCATGAATTAAATTTGTGTTAAAGCCTTCATTTCCTCACCACGAAATCTACGTTCTACGCAGGCTGCGAGCACTTCCTCTATGTAACATGTACTTAACGCCGCTTTCTTTTCCTCTTCATCGCGGCTTTGAAGCCCTTATAACCCCTTAATAGATTCAGTGCCATCTTCTTTATTTCTGATATTATTTCAGCTACGTTTCCTCTTCTTATTCGGCTGGCATCTTCATTCATTTTTACATCCAAAACCCAATGGAGGCTATTCTCAATCCGCCAGTGCGCTCTGATAGCATGTACTCATTCTTTAGCATCCAAATCCTTTGAAAAAGTATAATATCGGATACTTGCACCTTCCGCTGATTTCTCTTCTTTTTCCTGTCTGAATAAAAGCGCCACACAAAGTTTCTTTAACCCTTTCCATTCAAACTCAAAATCACAAAAATCAGAGGTTACATCACTGACATTATGTAAGCGAGTTTCCTTTCTTCCATGACTAATCTCCTGCGTGCTAAATGAATCACCTTCACAATCGGAAAATAGCGCTACCGGAAATTTTTCTTCGAATGCATGATGCAATTTACCCTGATTGTCTTTGACTGCCTGAAGATAATCAGCCTTTTTATCTTTGATTTTAGATGCAATATCTTTCTGACAACCCATAGCATCAATAGTTATCAAATATTTCTTTAAATCTAGTAAGTTAAGCAATTCCGGGATGGCTGCGATCGCATTACTTTTGGCTTCCGTTTTCACCTGCCCCAGCACAACACCATTTTCGGTCGAGGATGCACTTACCATATGAATTGCTCCTTTTCTTTTGCCTTTATCGCAGGAGCCTCTTATGGTCTTTCCGTCTATTGCAATAATTTCACCATCTGTTATTTCATGGTACACCTGCATCCATTCAATAAACATCTTTTCAAACGCCAGACTATCAATATTACTCACCACTCGCGCAATGGTATCATCAACAGGGATACCATTATTAAAATCACCCTATTTCTTTAGCCATTCGAGACGTTCGTGACCAAAATCTTCAATCTCCTGCCACTCATCAGCACCGGCAATGTCGGCACAAACAGTAATAAATAAAATATCGTATAATTTGTGTTTAACTTTCCTTTGCTGCCGTATATCAGGAATAACAGAAATATAATCAAGCAAGCTTTGAATGCTCATCTGATGTCTTTTTTATCTTTATTAGCAATGCTGAAGGTTAAATTTTAATCATTTCAGGGAACTATAACCAGGACAAAACCGTGATTTGCATCACGGTTTTCATGAGCTTGCCATCAATTCAATATTTGCATGTTACTGGCTGACGATAAATGTAGTAGCCGAATCATTCCAGGATTATTCCAATAATAAAATCTGATTTATCAAAACGCCCATTTACGCCACAGAGCAAACTAACATAAGCCATTGATTAAAAATCAAAAATAATAAAAATCCGCCATATCCATTAATGCGCTGCAATTATTATTGCCACTATCACAATGAGTAGATTTGCCTTTTTCATGAGTGACTTCATGAATATATCCTCCATGAAATATTTATTACATTGATAGTGTGACATTAATATCCACCTCCTTCGCGACCCTCCATTTACACTCGCTGTGACCGGCGGCGGCGCTTAAGCGCAGGGGAAAGGGATCCTCGCGAAGTACGTTAACGAATGGGGCTGCCAGACCCGGCGGGTGGACCAGGCGGTTCTGAAGGATAAGAAAGGATGTCATCCACCCGGGCGAAATTTGCCGGGAAAATGTGTGGTTCACTGAACGATGCCAGCCAGACCCAGGACGCGGTCTGGCTGGCCTGTTGCATCAGAAATAATACTTGAAGCGCACGCGGCCGCCGTAACGATCATCGTTTCGCTTTTTACCGTCAGTAGGATGCGCTTCAACCCAGGACGTATAGCCTCCGAGATAAACATTGAAGTTCTTCATCTTCATCACGTTCGGGAACAGATATGACGCATGGATGGTATGGATATCATAATCTCCCGGATCGTTTATCCAGCAGTCACTCTCGCAGTCAGCATCGAAATTGGCGGTATTGAAATTATCAATCTGGTTGTGAGCGTAGATATAACCCAATTCGAGATTATGCCACAACGCATTGACCCCGGCGGTGAAATCTTTCTCATCGCTGGCATCCAGATACGCGGTATTGAGGTTGGCGACAACGCCATCTTCCGGATCGATCTTTTGCCCGTTCCAGGTCATGGTAAAGCCATAACCAGTACGCTCGGACTGGTCAACCCACTTGCCTGACGTATCGCGATAGCCATAGGCGTTATTCACGAGGTTACTCTCCATGGCGATCGCCGTTGAAAAATCCCCCTCCTGCCAGGATATGACCGGGCGAACGTAGGCAACATCTTTATCTACGTCCAGATCGGTACCGTGGTATTGCTGGTCCACAAACAGCGAACTGCCATCCTCCAGCAGGGTGTTTAGCTCGAAATACCAGTTATCGAGCGTTTTGCTCATCAGGAAGTTCCCCCCGCTGTCGCTACGACCACGCCCCTCTTTCATCATATAGATATAGCCGTAGCCATCGCTGTAGAGATCGTTAGCCGTATTGCCGGAATACTCCACGAAGGTATCCTGATTCAGCGGGAACATATCGTACGCTTCAAAGCGGCCCACTTTAACCTTCCAGTCGTTTTCCGTGCCAAAGAAGAATATGGCGTCATCAAGGTTCATTTTACCGGTTAAATCCGCCAGGGGTTGCACGGAGAAGCCCGCAAAGTTGCCATTATCCATCCGCCGATAACCGTCAAAGCCCAGCAATAAGCGACCGTTAATGTCCCAGCGTTCATGATTTCCCGGCGCCCAGTCCTTATTGGCCGAGGTTTTCACCGAGGTCAGACTTCCGGTCTTACTTGCGGCGTCCATGTTATATTCCACATCGCCGTAAAACTTAATATCACCATAGCCGGATAACGTCAGCTTCGGCGCTGCGGCGGCAGTCACCGGCTCTACGGATTCAACCATAACGGGATTTTTAGCCACCACGGTTTGCTGCTGTTTCTGTAAAGCCTGAATTTGTGCCTCTGCTCGCGTAGCGCGGTTTTCCGCACTTTCGAGGCGCGCTTCCAGTTGCGCCAGTTTCTCTTCCAGCCCTGGGGTATTTTTTGCTGCGAGCGTTCCCGTAGTACAAAGCGCACTTACTAACAGCGCAATATATTTCATCTTCATCGATTCCATCCTCATCATTAATCATTATTCCTGGCTCACACGCATCACTTTTCCGGCAATTCCTGAGAAATGCCGATTTATTACTTCAATTATTAAGAGCTTGCGAATTCGCCTTTGTTTAAATCACTGATCACGTCATTCATAACGTTTTCCGTTAATTTATAAAACTTAATCGAGATAGCGGTAAATAAATAGAACAGGGAGGGAATCAACGTGAACAGAAAAATGACGCCCTGTACGGCCGATTCAGATTGCAGCAGACTATTGGTTTGATAATTAAACCAGGCCAATACCCATCCTAAAATGGCTCCGCCTACAGCAACCCCTAATTTAATGACGAAGATATTGGCTGCTACATTCATTCCAGTTATTCGACGCTGGGTTTTCCATTCACCATAATTATTTGCATCGGTGATCATCGACCACTGTATTGCCCCATTACCGCCCTGCACTATCTGAATCAGAACATGGGCGATCAGTGGAATGAGCCAGAACTCCAGCGGCAGCCAGAAGCAAGCCAGCCCCAATGCCGCATTAAGAATATTGATCCAAAACGAGAGTTTAACCTTACAAAACCGCGTGCCAAACGGCTGGGCAAGCCCGGCGCCCAGCATAGAGGCCACCATCCCTGCCAGCATGAAGTATGAAATAACATCGGCGCCTTTATTGAGCACGGTATTCACGTAATAGACCACTGCGCCTCCGCGGATCACCACCGCCACCAGCATCATAAAGTTGTAAATTGACAGTACGCGCCACTGGTCGTTGCGAAAGAGGATTTTAACGTCTCGGGCAATGTTCAGGTTTTCTTCCTTGATGGGCTGCACGCGCTCTTTGGTGGTCAGGAAGCAGACAACAAACATCAGGCAGCCAATCACGCCGAAGATACCCATTGCCACCTGAATACCGGTGGCGCGGTCCCCCGGGAAGAAGTAGTCCGCCAGCGGCAGAATAAGCGCCGTACCCAGCGCGCCGCCAACAGGCGTAATAGCAAATCGCCAGGACTGCAGGGAGAGATTTTCACGCGGATCGGAAGTCAATGCCGCGCCGAGAGAGCAGTACGGAATATTGATAGCGGTATACATCAGGGTCATAAAAATATAAGCCCCGACGGCATAATAGATTTTCCCGGTTTCAGTAAAATCAGGAATAGAATAGACCAGCACACAGCTCACCGCGAAGGGAACGCATATCGCTAATAACCAGGGACGGAACCGCCCCCAGCGTGTTGAGGTGGCATCCGCTATCGCCCCCATGATTGGGTCGGTAATCGCGTCTAATAAACGGACTAAGAGAAACATTGTTCCCATTACCGCAGGCGGTAATCCATAGATATCCGTGTAGTAATAGGCCAGAATCGCAACCGATGAATCAAATACAATATGACTTGCTGCGTCTCCCAGGCTATAGCCTATTTTCTCTTTAACGGGGATTTTTTCTGCGACTGACATTGTAATACCTCTTCTTTATGAAACCGGTTTCTGTCGTAGCGACAATTTCACCTGGGAGGGACAAGAGGATCTATTATGTTTTTTCGCTAAGAACTTATGTTTTTTGCTTTATGTGATCCTGATATTTAAATAACGAGAACAGCCTGTCCAATTATGTGCATCGGCTCGCAAATACTCTTGCGCAGGCATGAATTCATTTATTTCATCAATATATAAAAGCGCCCCTGCAAAAATAAGCGCGACGGTAAATTGTCTGGTTTTGTTCAAAGTGCGATGTTCGACACGCGACGGGTGGAATATTCGACTAAGGTTTTTAAGTGATTGACAACAGCGTGATCGCTGCTCAGCGAAATAAGGAGAAGCCCCAATGATAACACCTCAAAAGCTGCGCCCTCGCCTTTTACCCCTGGTTCTGGGCGGAGCGCTGCTGGCGATTTCCGTTCCTGGCTATGCTGAAGAGATAGCGTATCGCCAGACAGCGCCGCCTGATATTTTGCTTGGCCCCCTCTTCAATGACGTGCAGAGCGCCAAACTTTTTGCCGATCAAAAAACCTTTGCTGACGCGGTACCTAAAAGCGACCCGCTGACGATCCTTGCCGACTATCGCATGCAACGTCATCAGTCCGGTTTCGATCTGCGCCATTTTGTGGAGATGAATTTTACCCTTCCACACGAAGGGGAGAAGTATGTTCCTCCTGCGGGACAAAGCCTGCGTGAGCATATCGACGGTCTGTGGCCGGTTTTAACCCGCACGACGGATAAGGCCGACAAGTGGGATTCGCTCCTGCCGTTACCCAAACCCTACGTCGTGCCCGGCGGCCGTTTCCGCGAGGTCTATTACTGGGACAGCTACTTCACCATGCTAGGGCTCGCACAGAGCGGGCACTGGGACAAAATTCGCGATATGGTGGACAACTTCGCCTGGGAGCTGGACGCCTGGGGCCATATACCGAACGGTAACCGCACCTATTATCTCAGCCGTTCTCAGCCCCCGTTCTTCGCGTTGATGGTTGAACTGCTGGCGACCCATGGCGGCGATGCCCTCAAGAAATATCGCCCGCAAATGGAGAAAGAGTACGCGTACTGGATGGAGGGCGTCGATGCCCTGCAGCCCGGGCAGGCCAATAAGCGCGTCGTCAAACTTGATGACGGCGCTATCCTCAACCGCTACTGGGACGACCGCGACACTCCCCGCCCTGAATCCTGGCTTGATGACATCACCACCGCCAAAAGCAACCCTGACCGTCCCGCAACGGAAATCTACCGAGACCTGCGCGCCGCTGCCGCGTCAGGCTGGGACTTCAGCTCACGCTGGATGGACGATCCGCAAAAGCTTGGCACCATCCGCACCACCAGTATCGTGCCGGTCGATCTCAACAGCCTGATGTTTAAGATGGAAAAATTGCTCGCCCAGGCCAGCCAGGACAGTGGCGATACCGCCAGCGCTAACCAATACGAGGCGCTGGCAGCGGCACGGCAGAAAGCGATAGAACGCCACCTGTGGAATGAAAAAGCGGGCTGGTACGCCGATTACGATCTTAAGAACAACAAGGTGCGTAATCCCCTCACCGCAGCCGCCCTCTTCCCGCTCTACGTGAAGGCAGCCTCGCAGGAGCGTGCCAATAAAGTAGCCTCTGCGACCTCGTCACACCTGATCAAGCCAGGGGGGATATCAACGACCACCATCAACAGCGGACAACAATGGGATGCGCCAAACGGCTGGGCGCCGCTGCAGTGGGTAGCCACCGAAGGGCTACAGAATTATGGGCAAAACAAGGTGGCGATGGACGTGACCTGGCGTTTTTTGAAAAACGTTCAACATACCTATGACCGGGAACAAAAACTGGTGGAGAAGTATGACGTCTCCTCTACCGGTACCGGCGGCGGCGGCGAGTACCCGCTTCAGGACGGCTTCGGCTGGAGTAACGGCGTTACGCTGAAGATGCTGGATCAGGTTTGTGCGAAAGAGAAGCCCTGCGACAGCGTGCCGGATAACCCGCCGGCGGCGAATGATGACGTCGCCGCTGGAAAGCGTTCGACGCAGTAAGGGCGTGTTGCCGGGTGGCGTCCGCCCTTACCCAACAACGAAACCGAAATCGATGCCCGGTCAGCGCTCGCGCCTCCGGGCTTTTTTAGAAGCTGTAGCTCGCCCCCAGTTGCCAGGTGCGGTCACGCCCAATCCAGCAGTTGGCGGCGTCGTAACAGGTTAATGTCTCTTTGTTAGTGATATTCTGCGTGCTCGCTTTAAGCGTAAGCCCCGCCAGCGAGGACAGGATCTCGCCCACGCGGTACGACGCTGCCAGATCGTACTGAGTCGTGCCCCCCAGTTTACCCGCGTCATTACGCTGTGAAATCTCCATCGGACCGGTGTAGCGCGCGCCTGCCCCCAGCATTAGCCCCGTCAGCGGCGTACTGTCGAAGCTGTAGTCGCCCCACAGGTTGAAGGCATTCTCCGGCACCTGGGTGGGCCGTTTGCCTTTGAACTTATCATCCTGGGTGTTGATGGCATGCGTGTAGGCATAGTTGGCTATCAGGGTCAGGTTATCCGTCGGACGGCTGATGGCAGATAGCTCAGCCCCTTTCGACTCCACTTCCCCGGTCTGGCGATAGTTGAGGAACCCCGGATCGGAGGTGACAACATTTTTCTGACGGATGTTGAATACCGACGCGGTAAAGGTAGTGGCGTATTCTGCGAGAAGATACTTCATGCCCCCTTCCACCTGCTTGCTGGTGGTGGGCTTGACGTCTTTAGCCGTTAACGTTCCCTGCGGCGATACCGGCGCAAAACCTTCCGAGTAGCTGATAAACGGCGAGAGACCATTGTCGAAGGCATAAAGCGCCCCCAGACGCTGAGTAACGCGATCCTGCGATACCCAGGCCTTATCACCGTTTTTCAGGTAATCCGTGGTGACGGAACGGTAATCGTCATAGCGCAGGCTCCCCAACAGGTTAAGCCCGCCAAATTCAACCTGATCCTGCAGGTAGTAACCGTTTTGCTGGTAACTGAGGCGGTTCTTCTGTGCGGTATAGCGCCCCAGCGCGCTTTCATCAATTTGCGCGTAATCAGGATCACGCATATCAATGCCCGGCGTGGCCGAAGCATAGCGGTAATGGAAGTGGGAGTTCAGCTTCTGGTAATCAAAGCCCGCCAGCAGATGGTGCTGCCACTCCCCCAGCCTCACCGTCTTTGTCACCTGGTTGTCGATGTTGAAACTCTGCAAATCTTCCTGGGTGGTGTAGGCAAAGCGGTTGAGTTCATAGACGTCGGTGCCCGGTCCGGTTGCGTAGACGCTGCGCTGACGGGTATCAATATCAACGTAGCGGGCTTTCTGGTTAACGGCCCAGCCGCTGTCAAATTGGTGTTCAGCGTGGTAGCCCACCATCCACTGGCGCTGTTTGAAGCCGCTCCACTCATCCCCGGCATAATCGCGGCGGCCGGCGTATGTTGAGCGCAGCCAGGTGAGCGGTAACGGGTTAGAGGGGGAAAGGCTCGGCGTATTTTGCGCCAGGGCATCAAGGGTGAGACGCGTTTTGTTATCTGGCTGCCAGGTCACGGACGGCGCAACCAGATAGTCTTCATAGCGGGTAGTATGCGGCTGATCGTCGCCCTCTGTGGCTTTACCTAACAAACGGTAATTCCAGTCGCTGGCGGCAATTTGTCCTGTCGAATCGAGATAGCCCTCTTTCAGATTGCGCGTCCCGGTGTTAAAGCCCAGCTCGGTTTTCGCCTCTTTTTGCGGCTTTTTGCTTTGAATATTCACCAGACCACCCGGTGAGCCTCCGCCGTATAATACCGACGCGGGTCCTTTGAGGATATCGACACTCTCGATAAGCAGCGGATCGATGCGTGCTTTGGTGTTCCCGCTGAGGTTATAGGGCAACTGAAGCCCGTTATAGAACGACTGGTCAACGCTAAAACCGCGGATTTTATATTCGCTCATGTAAGAAGTGTTACCCCTTATCTCGGTAGAGACCCCAGGCACATAGCGTAGAATTTCGTTCACTGAACGGGCATGTCGCTGCGCAATTTGCTGGGCGGAAAGGGTGTTGATCACCTGCGGCGTTTTACTTTCCGCTACCGCCGTTTTGGTCGCGCTATTGGTCCAGGCAGGCAGTTCGCTATTCTGCTCTGAGCCGGTAACAATGAGAGTGGTTTCATCGGCAAAAGCCTGGGACTGCAATGCCAGCGCTACGGCTCCTGCCAACGCGCAAAATGCAAAACGTGAGGTGTTCATATTGTCGTCTTATTAGACCCGATCAGGAACGACAATTATTATCATTTGCATTAGCAAATCAATAGAACGGACAAAAAAACGGCCCTCCGCAGAGAGCCGCTATTGTTCTGTCAGGTGCGCCTGAGCAACCGAAACACTACCAGCACCACAATCGCCCCTACCACAGCGACCAGAAAACTGTGGAGGTCAAAACCGCTGATGCTGCCTCCGAGCCCAAACATTGTCGCCAGCCATCCGCCGACAACCGCACCAATCACCCCGAGAACACAGGTCAAAATAAAGCCGCCGCCATCATTTCCCGGCATAATAAGTTTGGCGATAGCGCCAGCAATAAGACCAAAAATAATCCAGGCGATAATACCCATAGCCATACCCTCCTGCAGGTTTAACGCATACGCAGAATACCTTCTGCGTCGATAATGTGATTATAGGTGAACGTCGTAAAATGGGTTTCAGCTCACCGACGTAAATTGCTCTATCCTGCAAAAAACTCACCGGTTTGTATTAAGTTTCATTTTAGCCTGCCGATAACGCAGAGACAGTCTGTCACTTAACGAGGAGCCATCTGGCGTGAGTAATTACAGTGAGCAGTTCCTGAAGCAAAATCCGCTGGCTGTATTAGGGGTATTACGCGACCTGCAAAAAGGTGAGGTGCCGCTGCGTATCCGTTGGTCAGCCAGTCAGTTCATCAGCAAGATCCTTGACGCCTCAGCAGAGCGCCTGATTATCGATACTGGCAGCCAGGAGTATGAAAACCGTGCCGCGCTGCGGGCGGAAAACATCCAGGTGATGGCTGAAACCATGGGGGCTAAAGTTGAGTTTGCCCTGCAGCGTTTAGAGTTGAGCGAATATCAGGGACTGCCCGCGTTTGTCATGCCACTGCCAGCAAACCTGTGGTTCGTCCAGCGTCGGGAATATTTCCGTATTACTGCCCCACTCCAGCCCGCCTATTTTTGCAAAACCAGAATGCCGGATAAAAAAGAGTTCCGCTTCCGTCTCTTTGACCTGTCGCTGGGCGGCATGGGCGCGCTGATGGATAGTGCAAAACCGGAGGGGCTGGTGGAAGGGATGCGATTTTCGCAAATCGAACTGGATATGGGTGGCTGGGGTCGGTTCTGGTTTGATGCACAGTTGATTGCCATCAGCGAGCGCAAAGTGGTGGACAGCAAAAACGAAACCATCACTACGCCGCGCCTGAGCTTTCGCTTCCTGAACGTAGGGCCTGGCGCAGAACGCGAACTTCAGCGCATTATCTTTGCCCTGGAACGAGAAGCGCGTGAACGCGCGAATAAAGTGCTGTAACACGCAACGGGCAGCGTGACCGCCGCCCGACAACGGCATTACATGGCATCCATCGCTTGCTGAACTTTCCAGATATAACGTGGAGCCTGTGGTGCCGGATGATTATTCACCACATGATCAAAGAATTCGTCTTTATCCAGGCCGTTAATTTCCGCAATTGCTTTTTTACGATCGGACGAGAATGTTCTCAGTAATGCCCCGGCGCCGTTAACATAAGAGACCACCAGCGCGTACTGCATCACTTCCGGATCCTCAATCCCCTTCAACACCCCATGCTCAAGAATGCTCAAATAAGCGGTACCCATGGAGATATTGCGTTCCGGGTTTTTCAGCTCACTGGTCGACGGCTGCCCGCTCCAGCCCATATAATGATAAACCTCTTTGCCCGCCGTTGAGGCTTTAAGCTGCATCAGCCCCACCGCATTGGATTTGCTGACAAGCGCAGGATTTCCGCCCGATTCCACAGCAATGATCGCCGTAACCAGACGCGGACTGACGCCCCAGGCCTTACCGGCTTGTTCGCTGATCGGCATCCACTGCATCGCCCGTTTGACCGGTACTTCCGGGTGCCAGGGCGGATTTTTATAATCCTGTTTTGCACTACAGCCAGCAAGCACCACTACCAAAAAAGCAAACCATCTCAATTTCACGTCATCTGTCCTTATAGCCGATCGTCGCGGTACACCGCCTCTTGAAGCAGGTAGCGTATACGCGGCATGATATAGACAATTAGTTTCTCATTCAGCAAGGAATTGCCATGTCTTCGTTTCATCTCATTGCGCCCTCCGGCTACTGTATCAACCAGGAGGCCGCCCACCGGGGCGTTGAGCGTTTAGTCGCCGGGGGCCACCGGGTAGAAAATCAAACAATTATCCCCCGCCGCCTGCAACGTTTTGCCGGAAGCGAAGCGCAAAGGCTAAATGATATCAACGGTCTGGTAAACCTGAAGGGTGAAAATCAGATTGTGCTGGCGGTGCGCGGCGGCTACGGTGCCAGCCGGCTGCTGGAGAGTATCGACTGGCAGGGGCTGGCAAAACGACAGCAACAGGATCCGCTGCTGATTTGCGGGCACAGTGATTTTACGGCTATCCAGCTCGGCTTGCTCGCCCTGCATAACGTCATCACCTTTAGCGGCCCAATGCTGGCCGGTAACTTCGGCGCGCCTGAGCTGAACGCCTTTACCCAGGCGCATTTCTGGCGGGCGCTGCAACACCCTACCTACAGCGTGGAGTGGCAAGGCGACGGGCCGCACTGGCGCTGTGAAGGGCAGCTATGGGGCGGCAACCTGGCGATGCTGGTGTCGCTTATCGGCTCGCCGTGGCTGCCGCAAATTGACGGCGGGATCCTGGTGCTGGAGGATATTAATGAGCATCCCTTCCGCGTCGAGCGCATGCTGTTGCAGCTCTATCACGCCGGGATCCTCTCACGCCAGTCGGCAATTGTGTTGGGAAGTTTTAGCGGCTCGGCACCCAACGATTACGATGCGGGCTATTCCCTTGAAACTATGGTTGATTTTATCCGCTCGCGGCTGGATATTCCGGTCATTACCGGGCTTGATTTCGGCCATGAACAGCAAACCGTCACCCTGGCCCTGGGCGCACAGGCAGCGCTAAGCCATGATGAAACCGGCAGCCGATTAATAATCAGCGGTCATCCGGTCTTAAAGGCATAAAAAAGCCCTAATCTCCCGGCAATAACACGCTGTTTCTGACATTATTATGTTAGGGTTTTAATAACAGCGTTAACATGAGGCGGGAGTAAGACAACATTGGATGCCGCAGCGATAATCAGTCTTTTCATTTTGGGTTCTGTGCTTGTAACCTGTAGTATTTTGTTGAGTTCTTTTTCATCCCGTCTCGGCATACCTATTCTTGTTATTTTTCTTGCCATCGGCATGCTGGCCGGCATCGATGGTATCGGCGGCATCCCCTTTGACAACTACCCTTTCGCCTGGATGGTGAGTAACCTCGCTCTGGCGGTGATCCTGCTGGATGGCGGGATGCGTACCCAGGCAAGTTCATTTCGCGTCGCCTTAGGGCCTGCCTTGTCGCTGGCGACCGTTGGCGTACTGATCACCTCCGGCCTGACCGGGATGATGGCGGCGTGGCTATTTCATCTCAATATTATGGAAGGATTGTTGATTGGCGCGATTGTCGGCTCAACCGACGCGGCGGCGGTTTTTTCCCTGCTCGGCGGTAAGGGGCTTAATGAACGCGTTGGCTCCACGCTTGAAATTGAGTCCGGCAGTAATGATCCGATGGCGGTGTTTCTCACCATCACGCTCATTGAGATGATCCAGCAGCATGAAAGCGGTCTGAGCTGGATGTTTGCCTGGCATATCCTGCAGCAGTTTGGCCTGGGGATAATCATCGGCCTGGCCGGGGGCTATTTGCTGCAGCAGATGGTCAACCGAATTTCGCTGCCCGCCGGGCTGTATCCGCTGCTGGCCCTGAGTGGCGGAATACTGGTTTTTGCCGTGACCACCGCGCTGAATGGCAGCGGCATTCTGGCGGTCTATTTGTGCGGCTTTTGGCTGGGGAACCGGCCAGTCCGCAATCGTCACGCTATTTTGCAGAATTTCGACGGCCTCGCCTGGCTGGCGCAAATTGGCATGTTCCTGGTGCTGGGTCTGCTTGTCACGCCCTCCGACCTGCTGCCGATTGCTGTTCCGGCGCTATTATTGTCGGCATGGATGATTTTCTTCGCGCGTCCGCTGTCGGTGTTTGCGGGTCTGCTGCCGTTTCGCGGGTTTAATCTGCGCGAGCGCATCTTTATCAGTTGGGTCGGTCTGCGCGGGGCGGTGCCGATTATCCTTGCCGTCTTCCCGATGATGGCGGGCCTGGATAACGCCCGTCTGTTTTTTAACGTCGCCTTCTTCGTGGTGCTGGTGTCGCTGCTATTTCAGGGAACCTCGCTGGGCTGGGCGGCGAAAAAAGCCAAAGTGGTGGTTCCCCCCGTTGGCAGGCCGGTTTCGCGCGTAGGGCTGGATATTCACCCGGAAAATCCGTGGGAGCAGTTGGTTTACCAGCTCAGCGCCGATAAGTGGTGCGTTGGCGCGTCGCTGCGCGATTTGCACATGCCTGCTGAGACGCGGATCGCCGCAATGTTCCGCGATAACGTACTGCTGCACCCGACCGGCAGCACCCGGCTGCGCGAAGGGGATATCCTGTGCGTCATCGGGCGCGAGCGTGACCTCCCCGCCCTCGGCAAACTGTTCAGCCAGTCTCCGCCGGTCGCACTGGATCAGCGCTTCTTCGGGGATTTTATTCTGGAAGCGAGCGCAAAGTTTGCCGATGTGGCGCTGATATACGGTCTGGATGACGGTCTTACTTCGCGGGATAAGCAGCAAACGCTGGGCGAGATCATCCAGCAACTGCTTGGCGCTGCGCCGGTGGTTGGCGACCAGGTGGAATTTGCCGGGATGATCTGGACGGTTGCCGAAAAAGAGGATAACGCGGTGCGTAAAGTGGGCGTAAGGCCGATGGAAGAGGATGCGGAGTAATCTCCGCACGCCTTGTTTTCAGGCCCCGGTGACATAATTGTTATACCGTTACAACAGGCACTCTCGGGGCCAGCGCGCACATCAACTCATAGCCAACCGTCCCCGCCGCAGCAGCCACATCATCAATTTTGATTTCGTTCCCCCACAGCTCGACCGGTGAACCAATGCCCGCCTGCGGGCATGGCGTCAGGTCCACTGCCAGCATATCCATTGACACCGTCCCAACCGTTCCCGTGCGCACGCCATCCACCCATACCGGGGTGCCGGTCGGCGCAATACGCGGATATCCGTCGGCATAGCCACCGGCCACAATGCCGATGCGCTGCTCGCCCGCGGCACGATAACGGCTCCCGTAGCCTACGGTGTCGCCCGCCTTCAGGGTTTGCACGCCGATAATCTCGCTGCGCAGGCTCATTACCGGCCTGAGGCCGCTGTTGGCTATGTCCTGCCACTGCCCGGAGGGCGACGCGCCGTAAAGCACAATTCCGGGACGCACCCACTGGCAATGCGCCTCGGGATGCCAGAGCGTGGCCGCCGAGTTCGACAGCGAGCGCGGGCAGTCCAGCCCCTCTGTCGCCTGCCCGACGCGCGCCATCGCACCGGCGATGCCGTCCGCCCGCTCGGCATCGGCAAAATGGGCCATCAGCGTCATTTCGCCCACATTTTTTAGCGCGCGCAGTTGCTGCCAGACCGTGTGTATTCGCTCAGGCTGAAAACCCAGCCGGTTCATACCGCTATTGACCTTGACGTAGATGTCCAGCGGGGCGAGTAGCTTTGCATCCTGCAGCGCTTTAATCTGCCAGTTGCTGTGAAGACTGGTCGTCAGACGAAACTTATCCAGCAGGGGAAGATCGTCGGCGTGGAAGAACCCTTCCAGCAGTAACACAGGCCCCTTCCAGCCGCGCTCACGCAGCAGGATGGCCTCTTCCAGGTTCAGTAACGCAAAACCGTCGGTGGCGCTGAGCGCACGCCAGATACGATCGAGACCGTGACCATAGGCATTGGCTTTTACCACCGACCACACGCGTGAAGCCGGTGCGGCCCGGCGAACAATTTGCAGATTATCCTTCAGGGCCTGCAAATTTAGCTGAGCCAGAACAGGACGGGACATGACAACTCCTTAGTGATGCGCGCCGTGCAGGTGCTGTGGCCGCGCCGGACGAAACCCAGATTGATAGCGGGCAGCGCTCAAATCGTCAAACCCAATCGCTGGAGTTCGCCCGGAAAGCAGGTCGCTCAGCAGTTGACCCGACCCGCAGGCCATCGTCCAGCCGAGCGTGCCATGTCCGGTGTTGGTCCACAGATTTTTATATGGCGTGCGTCCCACAATCGGCGTGCCGTCTGGGGTCATTGGGCGCAGGCCGGTCCAGAACGTCGCCTGTTCAATGCTGCCGCCGCGCGGGAAGAGATCGCCCACCACCATCTCCAGCGTTTCACGGCGTGGCTGCAGTAGCTCAGTGTTAAAGCCAACGATTTCAGCCATACCGCCCACGCGGATACGGTTGTCAAAGCGAGTGATCGCGATTTTGTACGTCTCATCCAGAATGGTTGATACTGGCGCCCCGCACGCCTCCTTCACCGGGAGGGTCAGCGAGTAGCCCTTGAGCGGATAGACCGGGATATCAAGAATACCTTTCAGCATGGCGGTGGAGTACGAACCGAACGCCATCACGTAGGCATCCGCTTTAATAACGTCTTCGCCGCACTTCACGCCGTAAATTTTTTCACCTTCAGACAACAATTTGTCAACGGCGGTGTTAAAGCGGAACGTCACCCCCACCTGCTCGCACATCTGCGCCAGGCGCTGGGTAAAGAGCTGACAGTCGCCGGTTTCATCATTGGGTAACCGCAGGCCGCCCGTCAGCTTATGCGCCACCTCTGCCAGGGCCGGCTCTACCTGCGCAAGCTGGCTGGCTTCCAGCAACTGATAAGGAACGCCTGCATCTTCCAGCACGGCAATATCACGCGTGGCGTTTTCGTACTGCTGTTCGCTGCGAAACAGCTGCAGCGTGCCCCCCTGACGGCCTTCATACTCAATTCCGGTGGCGGCGCGCAACGCTTTCAGGCAGTCGCGGCTGTATTCGGCCAGACGGACCATGCGTCCTTTATTTTCCATGTAGTGGCGGGTGTCGCAGTTGCGCAGCATCTGCAACATCCACTTTAGCTGGAACTGCGTGCCGTCAAGGCTGATGGCCAGTGGCGCATGGCGCTGGAACATCCATTTAATCGCCTTCAGAGGAACGCCAGGAGCCGCCCACGGCGCCGCGTAGCCCGGTGAGATTTGCCCCGCGTTCGCCGCGCTGGTTTCCAGTGCCGGGCCAGGCTCTCTGTCGATAACGGTTACCTCATGCCCGGCCTGACTCAAATACCAGGCGCTGGTCACGCCAACGACGCCACTTCCCAGTATGACAACACGCATAGTCACTCCATATATGCAAAAGAACAATCATCTAATTACAGATTGATAACTTAGTTAAAAATATTATTCAACATATGACTTTTTTATGGTGACTTATCTCACAACTTCCCCTCCAGACAGGGAATGGGACAATTTGGCATCTCCTGCTACGCGATATTTTTAACCAGCATAAAACTCTGTGAGGGAGGTATTTTTTGCCGCGTTAAAAACGCGATATCGCAAAGAAAAAATTTCTGCGCCAGCACGCTTTTTAACTCATTGATCTATGCTTGAAAGGAGGCTCTCCAGACAGAGAGAGCACCCACAACGAGGGCGCGCTAATGGCTACTATTGATTCCATATCTAAGGACAGCACACGTCTGAGCGATGGACCCGACTGGACATTTGAGTTGCTTGATATCTACCTTGCCGAGATCGACCGGGTAGCAAAGCTGTATCGTCTTGACACCTATCCTCACCAGATTGAAGTCATCACCTCCGAACAGATGATGGACGCCTACTCCAGCGTCGGGATGCCCATTAACTATCCCCACTGGTCTTTTGGTAAAAAATTCATTGAGACCGAGCGGCTGTACAAGCACGGTCAGCAGGGGCTGGCGTATGAGATCGTTATCAACTCCAACCCGTGCATTGCCTATCTGATGGAAGAAAACACCATTACCATGCAGGCGCTGGTGATGGCGCATGCCTGCTACGGGCATAACTCGTTTTTCAAAAATAACTACCTGTTCCGTAGCTGGACGGATGCCAGCTCAATCGTCGATTACCTGATCTTCGCCCGTAAATACATCACCGACTGCGAAGAGCGCTACGGCGTGGATGAAGTGGAAAAACTGCTCGACTCCTGCCACGCGCTGATGAACTACGGCGTTGACCGTTATAAACGTCCACAGAAAATCTCCCTGCAGGAGGAAAAAGCCCGGCAGAAAAGCCGGGAGGAGTATCTGCAAAGCCAGGTGAATATGCTGTGGCGCACGCTGCCAAAACGCGAGGAGGAGAAGACGGTCGCCGAAGCGCGGCGCTATCCTTCTGAGCCACAGGAAAATTTACTCTACTTTATGGAGAAAAACGCCCCGCTGCTGGAGCCCTGGCAGCGTGAGATCCTGCGCATCGTGCGCAAGGTGAGCCAGTATTTTTATCCGCAAAAACAAACCCAGGTGATGAACGAAGGCTGGGCGACCTTCTGGCATTACACCATCCTTAACCATCTTTATGATGAAGGAAAAGTCACCGAGCGGTTCATGATGGAGTTCCTGCACAGCCACACCAACGTGGTGTTCCAGCCCCCCTACAACAGCCAATGGTACAGCGGTATTAACCCGTATGCCCTTGGCTTTGCGATGTTCCAGGACATTAAACGTATCTGCCAGTCGCCGACCGAGGAGGACAAATACTGGTTCCCGGATATCGCCGGGTCGGACTGGCTGGAGACGCTGCATTTTGCGATGCGTGACTTTAAGGATGAGAGTTTTATCAGCCAGTTTATGTCGCCGAAAATCATGCGTGACTTCCGTTTCTTCACCGTGCTGGATGACGATCGTAATAACTATCTGGAAATTTCGGCGATCCATAACGAAGAGGGATACCGCGAGATCCGCTCTCGCCTCTCTTCCCAGTATAATTTGAGCAATCTTGAACCGAATATTCAGGTATGGAATGTGGATTTACGCGGTGATCGTTCCCTGACGCTACGCTATGTTCCACACAACCGGGCGCCGCTGGATAAAGGGCGCAAAGAGGTGCTCAAACATGTGCATCGTCTGTGGGGCTTTGATGTATTACTGGAACAGCAAAATGAAGACGGTAGCGTAGAACTGCTGGACCGAACACCGGCCAGGATGAATACGCTGTAGCGCAATCTCATTTGCCCGATAAGGCGCCATATAGTGGGCGAAAAAAAACCTCTCCACCGAGAGGTTTTTATTTTAGCGGGTCTGTAAAGCTAAATCACCCGGCAGGGTTTTCTGCATCCGATGCCAGATCTCACCGGAATCGTGGCCATAGCGGCGCACCGTTTCATATACCTGGTCATGCTGCCCCGTGGAACACAGTTCGCTCAGCTTGTGGTAGAAGCCCAGCGCCAGGCTGCGCGCTTCGGGGTTGGCGAAGTAGTGACGTCCAATGCGGGTGTACAGCCCTTTCATACCGTTAAGGATCAGGCCATAAACAGGATTACCTGAGGCGAACGCCAGACCACGGAAGACGTTGTAATCGAGGGTTGCAAAGGCATCCGCATGATCGTCTACCGCATTCGCGCGAGCCAGTACCGCAAGCGCGTCTTCCGGGTGCTGGCGGAAAGCGGTGCGAATAAAGATGGTGGCAATATTGGTGCGCACAGAGAGCAGGTTATCAATCAGTTGGGGCACGCTTTCGTGATCGAGACGAGCCAGGGTTTCAAGAATGTTTAGCCCTGACGTTTCCCAAAAATTATTCACTTTTGTTGGCTTGCCATGCTGAATAGTCAACCAGCCATCACGTGCCAGCCGCTGGAGCACTTCCCGAAGGGTGGTACGCGTGACGCCAATCAGTTCAGAGAGTTCGCGTTCAGCCGGAAGAATGGAGCCCGCTGGGAAACGATTATTCCAGATGCTTTCAATGATGTACTCTTCCGCGAAACCCGCCGGGCTCTGCGCCTTAATGACCATAGTAAGATTTCCATTACTCAGCTTTAGCAATTTGCACTCATCATACCAGAGGCGTGCAGAGGCAGGTAGCACAGCAACGCGTGAAAAGAGGGATCGCCGTTTAGTTTTAGTAAAATTTCAACCTCGATTTAGTGCTCGCCTTTGTCCTTTTTTCCTATACTACGGTTTTACTTTGAATGACGGGGACGGACGTCTGTTGTGGAAATTTCATTTGGTCGCGCGCTGTGGCGCAATTTTTTAGGCCAGTCACCAGACTGGTACAAACTTACATTATTGGTGTTCCTGGTCGTTAACCCCCTCATTTTTATCATGGATCCGTTTATTGCCGGCTGGCTGCTGGTCGCGGAGTTTATCTTTACCCTCGCAATGGCGCTAAAATGCTATCCGCTGCTGCCCGGGGGACTTCTGGCGCTGGAAGCCGTGGCGATTGGCATGACCAGCCCGGAACATGTAAAAGCAGAGCTGGCGTCTAATCTCGAAGTGCTCCTGCTGCTGATGTTTATGGTGGCCGGGATTTACTTCATGAAACAGCTGCTGCTGTTTATCTTTACCCGCCTGCTGTTGAGTATTCCCTCCAAGACCGTGCTCTCGCTGGCATTTTGCCTCGCGGCGGCGTTCCTCTCGGCCTTCCTCGATGCCCTGACGGTTGTCGCCGTGGTGATAAGCGTCGCCGTGGGTTTTTACGGGATCTACCATCGGGTGGTCTCTTCACAGGCGCAAGAGGATCTGCAGGACGACAGCCAGGTTGAGACCCATAACCGGGAGGTACTGGAGCAGTTCCGCGCATTCCTTCGCAGCCTGATGATGCATGCAGGCGTGGGGACTGCGCTCGGCGGTGTCATGACGATGGTCGGCGAGCCGCAAAACCTGATCATCGCCAAGGCCGCTGGCTGGAATTTCATCGACTTTTTCCTGCGCATGGCGCCGGTCAGCGTCCCTGTGCTTTTCTGCGGGTTAGCCACCTGTATGCTGGTAGAGAAGTTCAACGTCTTTGGCTATGGGGCGCAACTGCCTGAGCCGGTACGCCTGGAGCTGCAGAAGTATGACCAGCAGAGCCGCCGCCAGCGCACGCGACAGGATACATTGCGCTTAGTGGCGCAGGGGATAATCGGCGTCTGGCTCATCGCCGCGCTGGCGTTTCATCTTGCAGAAGTAGGGTTGATCGGCCTGTCGGTGATTATCCTGGCGACCACCTTTACCGGCGTAACGGATGAGCATGCAATAGGTAAGGCTTTTACCGAAGCCCTGCCGTTTACCGCCCTGCTGGCGGTGTTTTTTGCAGTAGTGGCGGTGATAATCGACCAGCAGTTGTTCTCTCCCATTATTGCCTTTGTGTTGCAGGCCGATGCCGACGCGCAACTTACGCTTTTTTACCTGTTTAACGGCCTGCTCTCGTCAATCTCTGATAACGTGTTTGTCGGGACGGTCTATATCAACGAAGCCAAAGCCGCCCTTGAGCAGGGCGCGATTAGCGCCGGTCAATTTGAGCTGCTGGCGGTAGCCATTAACACCGGCACCAACCTGCCCTCGGTGGCGACGCCAAACGGACAGGCCGCATTCCTCTTTCTGCTCACTTCCGCCCTTGCGCCACTCATACGACTTTCTTATGGGAGAATGGTGTGGATGGCCTTGCCCTATACGCTGGTGTTGACCATCATCGGTTTGTTGTGCGTCAAATTTACCCTGATCCCCTATACGCAATGGTTGATACAAGCGGGTATACTTGCGGCGCAATAGAAGACGTATCCCGGGCGGTTCGCTGCCCGGCTGGCCTTTTGCGTGATAAATATCCAATTACGTTTTATTTCATCAGGTACTGGTGGCACAAAAAACGAATTCGTTTACACTGCGCATTCTACGCATGTTCCAGGGAAATGATTATGTTGAGATTTTTGAACCAGTGCTCTCGCGGACGCGGAGCGTGGTTGTTGATGGCCCTTACCGCCTTTGTGCTGGAAATGGTCGCGCTGTGGTTCCAGCACGTTATGGGACTCAAACCGTGCGTGCTGTGTATCTACGAACGTTGCGCATTATTCGGTGTTTTGGGCGCGGGCCTGGTGGGCGCGATTGCCCCGAAATCACCGCTGCGCTATGTCGCTATCGCCATCTGGCTCTACAGCGCCTGGAAAGGCATTGAGCTTTCCTGGCAGCACACCATGATGCAACTGCATCCGTCACCCTTTATGACCTGTGATTTTGCCGCGCGTTTCCCAAGCTGGCTGCCGCTGGATAAATGGCTGCCGCAGGTGTTTGTGGCTTCCGGTGACTGCGCTGAGCGTCAGTGGGAATTCCTGACGCTGGAAATGCCGCAGTGGCTGGTGGGTATCTTTGTGGCTTACTTTGTCGTGGCGCTACTGGTACTTATTGCTCAGCCGTTCAAACCGAAGACACGTGACCTGTTTGGACGATAAAAAAACCGCCTCGGCGGTTTTTTTTCAACGGTTGGGATGATTCATGATGTGATCTTCCCAGTCCCGCACCTCGGACTCTTTCACCGCAATGTGCCGTACCGAAATGCGTTCACCGTGCATCGCCGCTTTTGAGCCGCTCAGCAGCGGATGCCACTTCGGCAGATCGCTGCCTTCTGCCAACAGACGATAGGCGCAGGTATGTGGCAGCCATTCAAAGGTCGGCAGGTTTTCCCGGGTTAATTTGATGCAGTCCGGCTCAAACTCAAAGCGACGCTCGTAGTTACGACACTGGCAGGTTTTGATGTTTAATTGCCTGCAGGCAACGTTGGTGAAATAGATTTCGTCAGACTCTTCATCCATCAGTTTATGCAGGCAGCACTGCCCGCAGCCGTCACACAACGATTCCCACTCCGCGTCAGTCATTTCGTCGAGCGTTTTAGTTTGCCAGAAAGGAATGTCGTTCATCAGGATGTCCACACGTTGAAAGAAAGCGCACCTTATAGCGAGTCTGGCACGTTGATGCAAGTTTTGCCGCCCTCTTGAGGCGGCAAGTTGCTTTTACAGTACGCGCGTGGTCAGTGACAGACCGTTAAAACTGACCTCCAGTTCATCACCACCGTTAAGCGGACCCACGCCTTCCGGCGTGCCGGTGAGGATCACATCACCGGGTTTCAGGGTGAAGAAGCGGCTCATATAGGCAATGAGCGGGACAATCTTATGGATCATGTCAGCGGTGTTGCCCTGCTGGCGGATATCAGCGTTAACCTTAAGTGCAAGCGCAGTGTTTTGTGGATCGGCGGAAAATTCGCCTATGGGAACAAAGCCGGAGATCGGACAGGAATTATCAAAACCTTTGGCTTTTTCCCACGGCTGCCCGGCCTTCTTCATTTTGCCCTGCACATCCCGCAAGGTCAGATCCAGCGCCACGCCGAAACCGGCAATCGCTTGCTGTACATGCTCTTCACTGGCCTGACGCAGCGTTGCGCCAATCAGAACGGCCAGCTCCACTTCGTGATGAACCGATCCCAGCCCTTGCGGTAGCGCCAGCGGCTGGCGGATATCACACAGCGCGGTTTCCGGCTTAATGAACAGCACAGGCTCTTCTGGCATGACACTGTCCATTTCCTGAATGTGTTTCGCATAGTTGCTGCCCACGCAGACCACTTTGCTGACGGGATAATCCAGTAATGCACCTTGCCAGTTATGATGTTGATACATGTACGCCCCTCAGGTTGATGTGATGTAACTGGAACTATTTTTTCCCGTTCACCGCAAGATGCTGTTTTAATAAATTCTCGGGTGGCGGCGGAAGCTGTAAATAATAACCTTGTTCGGTTAACGCTGTTTTCACTTTTTCAAGACTGGCGTTAACCAGCATCTTACGTCCGTCCAGCGGCAGCAGCATCGCCAGCTGTGGACGACCGAAACTTTTCAGTAATTCTTCCGGCACGCGGGAAAAATCGTCTTTCTTTTCGACATAAAGATAGGTCTGGTCGCGACGGGTACTTCTGTAGATCACACAAAACATGTTTTTACTCTGAATTAATGGGTGGTTGCTTGCCTCAATATACTCCTGACTATAACATGCCTGATACTCTTCGGAATATCGCAGCGAGTTGTTGCGGTTAATAGCAAATTGAGTAAGGCCAGGATGTCAAACACGCCCATCGAGCTTAAAGGCAGCAGCTTCACCTTATCAGTGGTTCATTTGCATGATGCGAAACCCGAGGTTATTCGTCAGGCGTTAGAAGACAAAATCGCCGAGGCTCCGGCCTTTTTAAAACACGCCCCGGTGGTTATTAATGTCAGCGATCTGGTGGCGCCGGTTAACTGGAAACGTCTCCAGCAGGCAGTCTCTTCAACGGGACTGCGCATAGTTGGCATCAGCGGCTGCAAAGATACTGAGCTGAAAGCAGAAATTGAGCGTGCTGGGCTGCCGCTGCTCAACGAAGGTAAAGAGAAAGCCTCGCGTCCGGCGCCTGCGGCCGCGCAAACGTCCCCACCCGTGGAGCAAAACGTTACAACCATCACAAAAACGCGATTGATTGATGTACCGGTTCGTTCCGGTCAGCGTATTTATGCGCCAAACTGTGATCTGATTGTTACAAACCACGTCAGCGCTGGCGCTGAGCTGATTGCGGATGGCAATATTCACGTCTACGGTATGATGCGTGGGCGTGCGCTTGCGGGTGCAAGTGGCGAACGGGACGCACAAATATTTTGTACTCACCTGACGGCGGAACTGGTCTCCATCGCAGGGGAATATTGGCTGAGCGACAAGATCCCAGCCGAATTTTATGGCAAAGCGGCTCGTCTGCGCCTGGCAGATGACGCCTTGACCGTTCAACCGTTGAATTGATCCCTTTTTAACAAGGAATTTCTATGGCACGCATTATTGTTGTTACTTCGGGTAAAGGAGGCGTTGGCAAGACAACCTCCAGCGCGGCCATCGCTACAGGTTTGGCCCAGAAGGGAAAGAAAACCGTCGTTATCGATTTCGATATCGGCCTGCGTAACCTCGACCTGATCATGGGTTGTGAACGTCGCGTCGTGTATGACTTCGTTAACGTTATCCAGGGCGATGCGACGCTGAACCAGGCGCTGATTAAAGACAAGCGCACCGAGAACCTCTACATTTTACCGGCTTCACAGACGCGTGACAAAGATGCGCTGACCCGTGAAGGCGTGGAAAAGGTGCTCGATGAGCTGAAAAAGATGGAGTTTGACTTTGTGGTCTGCGACTCCCCGGCGGGTATCGAGACCGGTGCCCTGATGGCGCTCTACTTCGCCGATGAAGCCATCATCACCACCAACCCTGAAGTGTCATCCGTGCGTGACTCTGACCGTATTCTGGGTATTCTGGCGTCTAAATCCCGCCGCGCGGAAAATGGCCAGGAACCGATTAAAGAGCACCTGTTACTGACCCGCTACAACCCGGGCCGCGTCAACAAGGGTGACATGCTGAGTATGGAAGATGTACTGGAGATCCTGCGGATCAAACTGGTCGGCGTCATTCCGGAAGATCAGTCCGTGTTACGCGCCTCTAACCAGGGTGAGCCCGTGATTCTGGATACCATGGCAGATGCCGGTAAAGCTTACGCCGATACCGTTGATCGTCTGCTGGGAGAAGAACGTCCTTTCCGCTTCATCGAAGAAGAGAAGAAAGGTTTCCTCAAACGCCTGTTCGGAGGATAAGTTATGGCATTACTGGACTTTTTTCTCTCGCGGAAAAAAAGCACCGCCAACATCGCTAAAGAGCGTCTGCAAATCATTGTTGCGGAGCGTCGCCGCAGCGATGCCGAGCCGCATTACCTGCCGCAACTGCGTAAGGACATTCTGGAAGTGATCTGTAAGTACGTGCAGATTGACCCGGAGATGGTCACAGTACAGCTGGAGCAAAAAGACGGGGATATTTCGATTCTGGAACTGAACGTTACGTTACCCGAAGCTGAAGAGTCGCGTCCACAGTAAACCTGAGCACAGAGTAGATTGGCCGGGCCGCGATGCGCCGCCCGGCATTTCTCCGGCGGCGCATCGCTTGCCGGGGCGGTAAAATCTTTATCGTGGGTAGGATTCAAGTAACGTAGCCAGGCGAACGGCCATCAATTCACCGCGCCAGCCTGCCATCATTTCCGGCACGCTATTCTGAGGTTTAAGCTTCCAGTGCCAGTTCAGCAACTGGTTAATCTGTCGGCGCGAAGCCAACAGTTCAGCAGCCAGTGTGCTTTCTGTCGCCACCTCCTGCACCAGCGCTTTAATATCCTTGAACGCCTTGCGATAGCCCGGCATATCCATCAGATTCTGCAGCGGTTGCGGTAATTCCTCTTCCGGCGTTTGCTGCGCTTGCGCCACCAGCGCCAGCAGGGTTTTACCGTGGAAACGGATCTCGCTGCCGGAAAGCCCGATGCTGTCCAGCTCGCCCATGCTGCCCGGCATATAGCGCGCCACCGCCCACAGGTGCTCTTCGCGCACCACAAAGTTAACCGCCAAATCGCGCTCACGCGCTTTACGCAAACGCCAGTCAGCCAGCAATTGCAGGCACGCCAGTTGGCGGGTACGCAGTTGCCAGGCGTTGCTGATGTCACGCCAGGCGTCTTTCGGATCGAGCACCTCCTGGCGGCGCTGCTGAGTCATACGACATTCATCAAGGGCCGCCGGCAACCAGCCGGACGCCTGTGCCTCTTTCATCAATTGCCCGGCAATTGGCAGCAGATAGAAAACATCTGCCGCCGCGTATTCAAGCTGACGCCCGGTCAGCGGACGTGCAAGCCAGTCGGTGCGGGATTCACTTTTATCGAGTACCAGGCCGGTATACTCCTCAACCATGGCGGCAAAACCCCAGGAGAGCGGACGATTGCTGAACGCCGCGAGGATCTGCGTATCGATCAGCGGCTGTGGCATGACGCCAAAGGTATTCAGAAACACTTCCAGATCTTCACTGCCCGCGTGCAGGTATTTGGTTACGGCAGTATCGAGAAGGAGATCACGCATTGGCGTCCAGTCGGTGATATCGAGCGGGTCAATCAGGGACACATGTTTACCGTCGAACATCTGAATCAGGCCCAGTTGCGGATAGTATGTCCGCGTGCGGACAAATTCGGTATCCAGGGCGATGGCGGAAAAATCGCGTGTAACCTCGCACAGCGAAGCCAGCTCGTCGTTGGTCGTGATCATCTGGTAATTCAAAACGGATTCTCTTTGGTTTGCGCCCATAAAAAACGCCGGCTTAACCGGCGTCTGGGCGACTAGCGTGAAGCTCAGGCCTTATTGTCTACTTTGCCACGGGCTTCGTCACGTAATTCTCGTCGTAATATCTTCCCGACGTTAGATTTCGGAAGTTCATCGCGAAATTCAACCAGCTTCGGCACTTTGTAACCCGTTAACTGGCGACGACAAAACGTTATCAGCTCTTCTTCACTCAGAGAAGCCTCTTTCCTGACCACAAAAATCTTCACTGCTTCGCCGCTGCTGCCAGCAGGGACGCCCACGGCCGCCACTTCAAGCACCCCGCTGTGCTGCATTACCACATCCTCAATTTCGTTCGGGTAGACGTTAAAACCTGAGACGAGGATCATATCCTTTTTACGATCGACAATGCGCAGGAAGCCTTCATCATCCATCACGGCAATATCGCCGGTGTACAGCCAGCCGTCTTTGAGGACCTCATCGGTGGCATCCGGGCGCTGCCAGTAGCCCAGCATCACCTGTGGGCCTTTTACGCACAGTTCGCCCGGTTCACCCGGCGCGACTTCGTTATCGTCATCATCTACTAGTCTGGCTTGCGTTGACGGTACCGGCAGGCCGATGCTGCCACTGTGATAGTCGATATCATGAGGGTTCACGCTGACCAGCGGCGCGCACTCCGTCAGGCCGTAGCCTTCCAGCAAATACTGTCCCGTCAGCTTCACCCAACGCTCAGCCACCGCCTGCTGAACCGGCATGCCGCCGCCCGCAGAAAGATGCAGCGTTGAGAAATCAAGCTGCTGGAACTCTTTGTTGTTGAGTAAGGCATTAAACAGGGTGTTGACCCCCGTCATGGCCGTAAACGGGTATTTCGCCAGCTCTTTGACCAGCCCCGGGATATCACGCGGGTTGGTAATCAGCACGTTTTGTCCGCCCAGCTCGATAAACAGCAGGCAATTCATGGTGAGCGCAAAAATGTGATACAGCGGCAGCGCGGTGATCACCACCTCTTTACCGGGATGCAGCAACGGTCCGTAGGTGGCGTTAACCTGTTCCAGGTTTGCCAGCATATTGCGGTGGGTGAGCATAGCGCCTTTAGCGACACCCGTCGTGCCGCCGGTGTACTGCAGGAACGCCAGATCGTCGGTTACCACTTCTGGCTTCACATATTGCATACGGTAACCGGTTTGCAGCGCGCGGCGGAACGAGATGGCATTCGGCAGATGATATTTAGGTACCAGACGCTTCACGTATTTGACGACGAAGTTTACCAGCGTGCCTTTGGCCGTGGAGAGCTGGTCGCCCATGCGCGTCAGGATTACGTGTTTTACCGGTGTCCGGTCGACGACTTTTTCCAGGGTATGAGCAAAGTTAGAGACGATCACAATGGCGGTCGCGCCGCTGTCGTTGAGCTGGTGCTCAAGCTCACGCGGGGTATACAGGGGGTTGACGTTGACGACAATCATACCGGCTCTGAGGATCCCGAAAAGCGCGACCGGATACTGCAGCAGGTTTGGCATCATCAGCGCGACGCGATCTCCTTTCTGCAACCCAAGCCCTTCCTGCAGATAAGCCGCAAACGCCCGGCTACGCTCCTCGAGTTTACGGAAAGTCATGACTTCGCCCATATTCACGAATGCGGGCTGGTCAGCATAACGCCGAACCGCGTGTTCAAATAATTCAACCAGGGATTGATAACGGTCAGGGTTGATCTCCGCCGGAACATCTGCGGGATAACGGTTAAGCCAAACCTTCTTCAATGCATCACCTCTGAAATGAGTGTTCGTCGTCATCACAACCCCAACAATAAACAGATTGTTAACATTATATTAACTCAGCGTACCAGTTTATTAATTGCCCGGATTTAAGGTTGCGAAGCCCGTCACTCTTTTTTTTCGTGTTAGCCGTAAAAAAACAGAGACAGCGGCTGAGCCGCTGTCTCTTTTATAGCAATAACAATAAGTTATTCAGTTACGTATGTTTGAACCTGTGCAGGGCCCGGGTTATACCAGCCCCACCCGCCGTAACCATAACGATACGGATGCGGACCCCACATCCACGGATCAATGGGCTGCGGTGGCATAATAACCTGCTGCGCAATACGCCAGCGTTTGTAGCCAGTGACCTGCATGGTCATAAATTTGTATGCCGTGTTACCCACTTTGCCCTCTACCGCGCCGGTAATGGGGCCGACCACCGTCACCAGTTGCCCACGGAAATCGACCGGATCAAGGAAGCCGTTGACGTCAGCGTAGATCCGCCCCTGCGAGGCTTCGCCAAGTACCGGTCGCGCGCCGTTATCCAGCGTCACCGTAGCGATCTCCAGCCGGGTTTTCCCCTGCTGGTTTTGTACCTCAATAACCTTGCCGCCAAAGCGTGCTTCCTGGCCAACATACAGCTCAGGCGCATTCATGACCCGAACCAGATCCTGCTGTGGCGTCGGGCTACTGCCCTTAATCGCATCAGGCACGGTAACGCACCCGCTTAATGCTACGGCAACAACGCCCGCCGTAAAAAGGCGTACAACTTTAGTCTGAACCGCCATGATGCGACTCCTTTTTCTCAGTTCCTGTTACTGAGATTCATTCGCGGCCAGGAAGTTTCTTCCAGGCGACCGTATTGCGCAAATAAACTGGCTCAGCGTGTTCAACAGCAACGGTTTTCCCTGTCGCCAGCAGTTGACAGGCAATCGGAAGCATATCTTCTGCCGCAGGCAGAAGGATGTTGCCATCGACCGGCGTGACGGAAGTGTCATGCGCCATATCAGGCCAGGCTGGCCAGCCTGTACCCACCGTCGCCCATTCGCCGGACAACTGTTTCAGGCGCTCGGTCACGGCTTGCGGTTTTAGTACGGCTTCGGTCTCTTCACCGTGCCAGACGCCGTTTTCATCGCGGATGTATTCGGCAAAATAGACTTCGCCCATCCGGGCATCAATCGCGGCCAGCACGCGCGTCGCGCCGGTCATACGCCAGGCGCCCTGCGCCATGGTCGCCAGGGTCGAAACACCGATCATCGGCAGTTCTGCGCCCAGCGACAGGCCCTGAGCAATGCCAATACCAATGCGCACGCCCGTGAAACTGCCGGGACCCCGGCCGTAAGCCAGCGCGTCAAGGTCGGTTAAGGAGGTGTTGCCCTCGGCCAGAATGGCTTTGACCAGGGGCAGAATGCGTTGGGTGTGTTCACGTGGGCACTCTTCAAAATGAGCAGAGAGGGCGCCGTCGTTCCACAGGGCAACAGAGCAAGCCTCTGTCGCGGTATCAATAGCCAGAATTCGCATCAGTTGTCGCGCTCTCGCAAGGGTCAGTCACAAAATGGCGCGCATCTTAGCATACTCCATGGCAAATTACTCCGCCGTTGGGTTCGCCAGGAAACGCACCGCGCGTTTAATATCCCGCGTGCGCGGCGCGGGCGGCAGGCTTGCGAGGAAGGTGGCGCCGTAGGGGCGCATCACCAGCCTGTTATCGCAGATAACCAGCACACCGCGATCGGTAACGTCACGGATCAAGCGCCCTACCCCTTGTTTGAGGGTGATGACGGCGTCAGGCAGTTGTACGTCGTCGAAAGGATCGCCTCCGCGCAGACGGCAATCCTCCATCCTTGCTTTCAACAACGGATCGTCCGGGGAGGTGAACGGCAGTTTATCGATAATCACCAGCGACAGGGCATCGCCGCGCACGTCTACCCCTTCCCAGAAACTGCTGGTCGCGACCAGCAGCGCATTCCCGGCGCTGACGAACTGTTGCAGGAGTTGTCCTTTACTGGTTTCGCCCTGCATCAGCACCGGCAGCGTCATGGTGGCACGAAACTGCTCAGCCAGGTCGCGCATCATGGCGTGGGACGTGCAGAGCATAAAGCAGCGTCCATCGTTGGCCTCGATCATCGGTTTAAGCATCGCCGCCAGGTGCCGTGCCGCGCCGGGTTGATTAGGCAACGGCAAATTTCGCGGCACGCACAGCAGCGCCTGTTTTGCGTAATCGAACGGGCTTGCCAGCAGCAAGGATTCTGCCTCGTCAATCCCCAGACGTTCCGTAAAGTGATGCAAATCGTCGTTTACGGACAGCGTAGCAGAGGTGAAAATCCAGCTACCCGGTTTTTGCGCCATCACCTCTTTGAATTTATCCGCCACCGTCAGCGGCGTGAGCGCCAGCGTGAAGTGGCGCGAGGTGCATTCGTACCAGTAGCTAAACCCGGGCTGGTTAATTTCTTTGAGCCTTTTGAGCCGCCCACGGTAGAGCGTGGCGCGTTCAAAGGCGGCATCCAGCAGCGCTGAGCGCCCAAGCGACAGTTTTGCCACGTCGTAACAAAGTTCGAGGGCATCATCAAGCAACAGCAGCGCGCGCTGAATATTTTTGTCCGCCAGCAGTTCGCGCAGGTTGCCGCGATACCCCGGTTCACCGAGCTGTAAGCGGAAGTCCTGCGCACTCTGGGCCAGGCGGTCTGCACACTTCTGCAACTGCTGGGTATCTTTCAATTCGGTGCGATAGGCAATGGTAACGTCTTTGGCCAGATCCTGAAGCTGGCGGCTTGAGAGCGACTGGCCGAAATACTGGCTGGCTATATCCGGTAGCTGATGGGCTTCGTCAAAAATCATTACCTCCGCTTCGGGAATAAGCTCGCCAAAACCGCTGTCTTTGACCACCATATCCGCCAGAAACAGATGATGGTTGACCACCACCACATCTGCGTCCATCGCGGTTTTACGTGCTTTCACGACAAAACAGTCTTTATACAGCGGGCAGTCGCTGCCAAGGCAGTTATCATTTGTGCTGGTAACCAGCGGCCAGGCGGGGGAATCTTCCGCCACGCTCGCGCAGGTGCTGATATCCCCCTCTTCGGTCTGGTTCGCCCATGACCGAAGGATAATAACGTCGCTCAGGGTTTGCACCGGCAGGTCCCCCCCCGCCAGCGCCTGCTGCTCAAGACGCTCCAGGCAGAGATAGTTAGATCGCCCTTTTAGCAACGCCAGCCGCCCTTTATATTTGAGCGCCTTTGCTACCGTTGGCAGATCCCGGCTGTAGAGCTGATCCTGCAGCGCTTTCGAGCCGGTGGAGATAATCACCTTCTTGTTGGCACGTAACGCCGGAGCAAGGTAGGCATAAGTTTTACCCGTACCGGTACCGGCCTCGACCACCAGCGGCTGAGCGTTATCAATGGCGCGTGCGACAGCGTGCGCCATCTGCCGCTGAGGCTCGCGGGGTTTAAAGCCGGGGATAGCCTGTGCTAATTGACCGTCGGGGGAAAAATCGTCTGCCACGTTGCTCTCTCACTGTATTTTTGCACAGGGATTATGTCAGCCCATCCCGTCCTGTGCCACTCCTAATAGTGACGACGCGGGAACTCTATGGCAGTCTTGCGGGCTGGATAGGTAAAATAACGAGGAAAGGTTTATGACAATTGTGCGCATTGACGCCGAAGCCCGCTGGTCTGATGTGGTTATCCACAACCAGACGCTCTACTACACCGGCGTTCCGGCCAACCTGGAGGCAGACGCGTTTGAGCAGACGGCGAATACCCTGGCGCAGATTGATGCGGTACTGGAAAAGCAAGGCAGCGACAAATCCCGCATTCTGGACGCGACCATTTT